>JAFMJW010000090.1 GCA_017853315.1 Alphaproteobacteria bacterium | reverse complement strand
CGCGCGATCTCGTGCAAGCTCGGCCGCGACTGGGAGCCGGGCGAGGTCGAGCAGCGGCCCTACGAACTCGTCCTTCCCGAGTCGATCCCGCTCGAGATGCTGCCGGGCATCGTGCAGGCCGAGACCGACGGCGACGCCGGCTACCAGCGCTGGGCCGACCGCGAGGCCGACCCCGAGGTGCAGCGACTGCTGCGGCTGAACGGTCGCGAGGAGACGGTCCACGGGCAGCGGGTGGTCGAGGCGCTCGAGATCCTGCGCAGCTCCGCTCCTGCGACTTGAAGCGGCTGCTCGTCGTCTTCCACTCGCAGGGCGGTCGACTCGCCGGCCTCGCCGACGCGGTCGCGCGAGGAGCGTCGCGCGAGGAGGGCGTCGAAGTTCGCGCGGTGCGCGCGCTCGAAGCCGGCGTCGACGACCTGCTCGACGCCGACGCGGTGATCTTCGGCACGCCCGAGAACTTCGGCTTCATGTCGGGCGGGCTGAAGGACTTCTTCGACCGCACTTTCTACCCCGCGCAGGGGCGCATCGACCGGATGCCCTACGCGATCTTCGTCGTCGCGGGCAACGACGGCACCGGTGCGGTGACCTCGATCCAGCGGATCGCGCGCGGCTACCCGATGCGCGAGGTCGCCGATCCGGTCGTCGTGCGGGGCGAGCCGACGCCGGGCGACGTCGTACGCTGCGAGGAGCTGGGCCAGACGATCGCCGCGGGACTCGCGCTCGGGATCTTCTGAGCACGGCGAGACCCGGTGCGCGCCTCCCGGGCCGTCACCGCGAAGAAGCAGGCATCGATCCCGCGGGGTCTCAGCCCCGGCGCCTCGGGTCCGGCCGCCCGCCGAAGGCGAGCTGCAGGAACTCGCGGCGGGTGCGCGGACCGTAGGTGCGGAGACTCGGGTCGTGCACGTCCTGGTAGGCGACCTTCGCCTGGCCGAGCAGGTCGTTCGGCAGCGTGCAGCGCAGCGCCTCGACGTCGATGCCGTAGACGTCCGCCGCGTTGAGTCCGAAGATGCGGCGCTTGATGTCCGGCGTGATCTGCGGGTAGCCGAACTCGTCCATCATCGACTGCGGCATCTGGAAGGTCTTGAGCGCGTCGATCTGCCACTGCGGCGAGCCGTACCAGATCGAGTCGGTGCCCCAGAGGATGTGGTCGGCGCCGAAGGTCGTGACGAGCTTTCCGAGCAGGTGCCCGACGCGCTCGACCGCGTTGTCCGCGAGCACGGCACTCGCGAAGATCGCGCCCAGCTCGGGGTAGACGTTGGTCGCCTGCGGGATCTCCTCGCGCTTCAGCCGGCAGAGCTCGTCGAGGTACTCGAAGCCGGAGTGGTAGATCGCGAACTTCATGTCGGGCCAGTCGCGCGCGACCTTGGGCACGTCGCGCGGCTTGATGTGCTCGGGGTCGAAGATCCCGAGCCGCAGGCCCTTGTGGGTGTTGACGACGTGGAGGCCGAGCCGCCGGGCCTCCTCGATCATCGGGTAGGAGACCTCCTCGTCGTCGAGCCACCAGGGCTTCACGTCGGCGCCGAAGAGGCCGTAGCCCGCGCCGGTGTAGGTCTTGAGCGCCCGGCAGTCGAGGTCGCGAACCAGGTGCTCCATGTCGGAGATGAGCGTCCCGGTATCGGCGTTCTTCGGGAAGTTCGGGGTCAGCATCCCCTGGGTGATCACGCGCTGCGAGGCGCCGAGCCGGTTGGCGACGTCGCGCGTGGCCGCCATCGAGTCGTTGCTGATGAGCTGGGTCGCGGCATTGGGGGCGGGGATGCCGCTCATCATCGCGACCGCGGTCTCGGAGTCGAGGAAGATCTCCTTCAGGTAGTTCGCCTGCGAGAGCTCGTCGATGTCGCCGGGGTGACAGCTGCCGTCGGCGAGCGTCTCGGGGGCGCAGATCCGGAAGCCCTTGAAGAAGTCGACCAGGGCCGGGTTCGTCGCGAGCGCGCCGTCGAGGTCGGCGTGGTGCGTCTGCACGTCGACGATGAAGTACTCGGCCGAGAAGGCCTCGCGCGCGGCCGCGGGGTCCCGCGTCGCGCACTCGTTCACGGCGAAGCCGCCGTCGCTCGAGGAGTTCCCGCAGCCGTTCACGAGGTTGATCGCGGCGAGCGCCGTCGCGGTGCCGCAGGCCGACTGCAGGAAGCGCCGTCGCGACCAGCCGAGCGCGGCCGCGCGCTCGTCGGCCATCTCGCGGACGAGGTCCTCGATCACCTTCTGCTTCGGCGTCTGCGGGTCCGGGTAGAACTCGCTGTTCGAGACGAACTGGTTCGGGATCGGCAGGCCGCCGTCGTACCGTTCGTCGTCCTGGGTCTTGCGGCTGGTGCGAAGCAGCATGAAACGCTCCTCGGGAGGATGGGGTGGCGTGCGCCGGCGGGTCGCCGGTCTGTACCGCCCGGTCTACGGACCTCCCGGCTACGACGGTCCGGCGGGGTGGGTCAACATGCTTTCGCCGGGCCGCGATGCCGCGACGCGTCGCCGGGGCGTCGTTCTCCGGGCTCGAAAGGCTCGCCCGAGATGAGGGCTGGCAGGGCGATTCCCGAGTCGCCTTCCGGGCTCGCCTCGGTGTACCCATCGCGGTGATGAAGCCATCCGCCCCTGGTGCCGTCGTGTCGGCCGCCTTCGCGGCCCTCTTCCTTCTCGCCCCGGTCGCGTCCGCGGAGCCCGTCCTGCCGACGCTCGTCGGAGAACTCGCGGGAGACTCGACGCTGATCGACTGCGCGCGCGCCGGCGAGCGCGTCGAGGTCGCCTCGAACACCCACCTCGACCCCGCCTGCACCTACACCGCCGGCTTCGACGTCGTCGCCTCGAACGTGGTGTTCGACTGCCGCGGCGCCGAGATCCGGAGCCCCGGGACGAGCGGTCGCGGCATCCACGTGAAGGCTCCCTCCGACGTCGCCCTCACGGGCGTCGTCGTGCGCAACTGCGTCGTGGGAGGGTTCCTGAACGGCATTCGCGTGAGCCGCACCGGCTTCAAGGAACTCGCCGCAGGCGCCGAGTACGACGCGGCGTTCTCGAACGTCCTGGTCGAGAACGGGATCGTCGAGGACACGCGCGGCAGCGGCATCTTCGTCGACGGCTACGTGACCGGCGTCACGCTGCGCGACCTCGAGATCCGTCGCGCGGGCAGCGTCGGCATCTACCTGGAGGCCGGCTCGAAGGACAACGCGATCCTCTCCAGCCACGTTCACCACAACGGCTACGCGGACGTCCTCCCGGGCGGTACGCCGTTTCCGATCGGCGGGATTCCGTTCCGCTACCGCGGGACGGGCCGCGAGGGCATCGCGATCGACGGCTCGCGCGACAACCGCGTCGTCGGAAACCGCATCCACGACGACGCGGCGGGCGGGATCTTCCTCTACAAGAACTGCGGCGAGGACTTCACCTCGGATCCCGCGGGCTGGTGGACGCGTCGCTACGGCGCGGACGGCAACCAGCTCCTGCGCAACCGCGTCTCGGACGAGCGCACGGGCGTCTGGATCGCGTCGCGCGCCTCGGAGAACCAGCTCTTCATGGACTGCAGCGACCCGGCCTACGTCTCCGACGCAGGCACGAGGGTGCACGAGGACTTCGCCGACGGCACGCTGGTGCGCGGCAACGTCTTCCACGACGTCGAGTTCGGCGTGCGGGTCGAGGACGACGGCTCACGAGTGCAGCGCAACCGCTTCCGGGGCGCCGGCTCGACGCGTTCGATCGTGGTCGGCACGCGCCAGCGCACGCAGGTCCTCGGCCGCCCGGTCGCCGGTACGGTGGTCGAGCGCAATCGATCGGAGCTCCCCTCGTCCGCCGGGCCGTTCGCCTGGATCCACGGCGAGACCGGCACGACCTTCACGGGCAACCACGCGTCGGACGGCGAGGTGCCGGCGCTCGTCCCCGGGGCCGAGCCGCCGATCGGGCCCTTCCTGTTCGCGCAGGAGATCTGGATCGATCCCTACCCGATGGACGACGTGCTGCGCCTGAACGACCTGCAGGTGCTCGCGACCCACAACAGCTACCACGTGCAGGGCCGCACCGAGGTCTTCACCCTGCTCGAGGCGTTCAGCAAGCCGCTCGCGGAGTCGCTCGAATACACGCACCGCCCGCTGCCGCAGCAGTTCGGCGAACTCGGCATCCGCGCGATCGAGCTCGACGTCTTCGTCGATCCCGTGGGCGGCCGTTACGCGGACCCCGCGGGGGCTCGATTCGCCGGCATTCCCGAGGATCCCCGGCCGAACATGGTCGAGGCCGGGATGAAGGTCCTGCACGTGCAGGACATCGACTACCGCTCGACCTGCCGCACGCTGAAGGCCTGCCTCTCGCTCGTGCGCGACTGGTCGGATGCCCACCCCGGGCACGCTCCGATCATGATCCAGATCGAGGCCAAGGACGACCCGATCCCCGATCCCTTCGATCTCGGCTTCGTCGTGCCGCTGCCGTTCGGCGCCGCGGAATTCGACGCGCTCGACGCCGAGATCCGCTCGGTCCTCCCCGCGGACAAGCTGATCACGCCCGACGACGTGCGGGGCAATCGCGCGACGCTCGAGGAGGCGGTCCTGCAGGACGGCTGGCCGACGCTGCGCGCGAGCCGCGGCAAGATCCTCTTCTCGCTCGACAACGGCGGCGCCTACCTCGCGACCTACGTCGCGGGGCACCCCTCGCTCGCGGGCCGCGTGCTCTTCGTCTCCGCCGCGCGCGGCACGCCCGAGGCCGCGTTCCTGAAGCTGAACGACCCCGTCGGCAGCCAGCAGGCGATCCGCGACGCGGTGGCTGCCGGCTACATCGTGCGCACCCGCGCCGACGGCGACACGGTGCAGGCGCGGACCGGCGACACGACCCAGCGCGAGGCCGCGCTCGCGAGCGGCGCCCACTTCGTGAGCACCGACTATCCCGAGCCCGACCCGCGTTTCACCGACTACTCGGTCTCGATCCCCGGCGGCACGCCGGCGCGATGCAATCCGGTGCGCCTGCCGGTCGGGTGCACGTCGGCCGACGTCGAGAAGCCCTCGGCGCTCGACGACCTGCCGGGCGACTGATCGTCCGGCAGGTCGTCGCCGCCCGCTTTCCGCAGGAGCGCGGGCGAACCGCCGCCCGGGGCCGCAGGCCGTCGTCGCCGGGGGATCGCGCCGATCGCGCGCGCGTCGCGGACGCGCCGCGCTTCGGCGTCAGGCCCGGACCAGCTTCCCCGGGCGCGCGCCGGTCGGCTCGCCGTCCTCGAACGTGACCTCTCCCGAGACGACGGTCGCGCGGTAGCCGTCGACCCGCTGCGTGAGCCGGCGCCCGGACGCCGGCAGGTCGAAGATCATCTCGGGCGCGTGCAGGTGCAGGCGGTCGAGGTCGATCAGGTTCAGGTCGGCCTTCTTCCCGGGCTCGATCGTGCCGCGGTCCGCGAGGCCGTAGACTTCGGCCGTTCGCCCGGTCTGGAGTCGCACCGCGGTCTCGAGCGGGATGCGCGGGCCGCGGCTGCGGTCGCGCACCCAGTGCGTGAGCAGGTAGGTCGGCATGCTCGCGTCGCAGATGAGCCCGCAGTGCGCGCCGCCGTCGGACAGCCCGAGCACGGTCGAGGGGTGCAGCATCATCTCGCGGATCGCCTCGTGGTCGTAGTCGACGTAGTTGGCGAGCGGCGCGAACAGGAACGCGCGGCCCTCGTCGGCGAGCATGAGGTCGAGGGCGACCTCCTCGGGGCGCCGCCCCTCGCGCGAGGCGATCGACGCGACGCTGCGCTCGGCCGGCGGCTCGTAGTCGGGCGTGTCGCCGAGCGGGAACATCTGCGCCCAGTTCGACAGCAGCATGGCGACGATCGGGTTCGAGGCGTCGGGGCGCTCGGAGAGGAGCCGCGTCCGGACGACCGGCGTGCGCATGCGCGCGACGCGCTCGGCGAGCGGCAGCGCCGCGAGCTCGTCGCGGTAGACCGGGTGGAGCAGGAAGGGGTGGAAGGAGCTCTGCAGCCCGTAGAGCATGCCGGTCGGGCGTGCCGGGACCTGCGGGACGATGCGCAGTCCCTGCGCGGAGAGCTCCTGCACCCGGCGCAGCGTGTCGCGCCACTCGGTGCGCTGGAAGGCGGTCTGCGCGAGCGCGAAGGTGATCGCGCGCCCGGTCGCCGCGCAGTACTCGCGCATCCAGGTCAGGTCGGGCTCCTGCCCCTGGCAGTCGGAGACCATCTCGAAGACGCCGTGGCCGGCCTCGCCGAGCGCGCGCCCGATGCCGACGAGCTCGGCGGGCGAGGACGCGGTGCCGGGCACGAGGCCGTGCTTCGAGCGGTGCAGGATCGTGCGCGACGTCGAGAAGCCGATCGCGCCGGCCGCGAGCGCCTCGCGCACGAGGCGCGACATCTCGGCGATCTCGGCCTCGCTCACGTCGTCGTCGTGGGCGCGGTGGCCCAGCACGTAGGCCCGCAGGGCGCAGTGCGGCACCTGGGCCGCGACGTCGAGCACGCGCGGCATCGCGTCGAGCGCGTCGAGGTATTCGGGGAAGGACTCCCAGGTCCACTCGATGCCCTCGTGGAGGGCGGTGCCGGGGATGTCCTCGACGCCCTCCATCAACTCGACGAGGAAGTCCTCCTGGCCCGGGCGCCGCGGCGCGAAGCCGACGCCGCAGTTGCCCATGACGAGCGTCGTCACGCCGTGCCAGCTCGACGGCGCGAGCACCGGGTCCCACGTCACCTGCCCGTCGTAGTGGGTGTGGATGTCGACCCAGCCCGGTGCCACCACGAGGCCGCGCGCGTCGATCTCGCGACGCCCGCGCGACTCGACGCGGCCCGCGGCGGAGATGCGCCCGCCGTCGACGGCGACGTCGCCCTCGAAGCGTTCGCGGCCGGTGCCGTCGACGATCGTGCCGTGGCGGATGACGAGGTCGTGCATGGGAAGCCTCCGGGCGCGAGGTGCGCCACCCCGGGGCTTACGCGCGGAGGGACGGGCTGTCGAGCGATCGCGCCCCGGGTGCGCCGCCGGCCCCTTCAGGCCGGTTCGGCGAACACGTCCTCGGCACGCAGGTCGAGTCCGGGAAGCCGCCGGGAGGCGACGGCGCCGCTCGAAACCCGCGCCGCGCGTTCGAACTCGCCGTCGACCAGCGACAGGACCTCGATCGAGCGACGCTCCGGGTCGACGATCCAGTACTCGGAGACGCCGTTGCCTGCGTAGATCGTCCGCTTCTCGATCGTGTCGCGCGTGCGACTCGAAGGCGAGATCGTCTCGACGACGAGGTCCGGGACGACCCGGAGGAAGCCGTCGAGGTCGGGCGATCCGGCCGCCTGCCAGCGTTCACGGGAGACGAATGCCGCGTCGGGCTCGACGGTGTCGCCCGACGGCAGTTCGAAGCCCGTGCTGCCGTCGAAGACCGGCCCGAGACCGAGGCGGGATGCGTGGCGTTCGAGGGCCGCGACGAGGATGGCGCCGATGCGACCGTGGCGTGCGCGCGCCGGCGGGCTCATGACGATGCGCCCTTGCAGCAGCTCGCAGCGCATCGGGTCGTCCGGTGGCCGCCGGTCGAGCCATGCGCGGAATTCACGCTGCGTGAACCGTCCCTCGGAGAGGAAGCTCGACTCGACGACCTCGGCCACGTCCACATCCTACCTCCTCCGCTTCGAGCGTGACAAGGGCAGAATCGCGGACGGCGCACGCTCACCGCCATGGCAGCAGCGACATGGTCTCGAGGTGCGAGCCGCCGGCATCGCCACCCTCGCGTCATGGCCCCGCATGGCGCGGTGCAGCGGGCCGGAGCGCGGCGGAAGGCGCTTCAGGGCGCGGTGCGGCTCTCGAGTGCCGCGATCGCGCGGTCGAGGAACGGGGCCTGGTCGGGGTGCAGCAGCTCGCGCGCGCGCTCGAAGCTCACGAACTCGACGCGATCGACCTCCCACGATCCCGGCGCGAGCACGCGATCGACGGACGCCTCGAGCGGGCGAGCAAGGAAGGCGACCACCGTCTTCCGCGTGCGCGCGTAGTCGGCTTCGCCGAGTGCCGCCACGACCTCGCACGCGACGCCGGTCTCCTCGAGCGTCTCGCGCACGGCCGCGGCCGCCTCGTCCTCGCCTTCGTCGGGCAGGCCCTTGGGGATCGACCACGGCGAGCGGCGGTTGTACGCGCCGCTCGGGTGGACGAGCAGCACGCAGGGCTCCCCGTCGATCGTCGTCACGACCAGACAGCCCGCCGATCGCGGTCGCGGTTTCGCGGTCCGGGGCACGTGCACGCAGCGTCGCACGCGTGATAGGGGGCGTCCATGGTCGTCGTCACCAATCGCATCCCCGTCAGCCAGGGCCACGAGATCGACTTCGAGGACCGCTTCAAGCGCCGCGTCCACCTGGTCGACCGGCACCCCGGCTTCATCCGCAACGAGGTCCACCGGCCGCGCCCGATGAAGTTCGACCACGAGACCGGCGGCTGGAAGGACGATCCCGGTGGCGAGGGCTACTACGAGGTGAAGACCTGGTGGCGCTCGCTCGACGACTTCGTCGCCTGGACGAAGAGCCCGTCGTTCGCCGAGGCCCACTCGAGCCGCCCGCCCAAGGAGATGTTCCGCGGTCCGAACGTGCTCGAGGTCCACGAGATCGTGACCAGCACCGACCTGCCGGAGGGCTGAGGCCATGAAGCCGTCGACGTCGTCGGAACCGCGTTCGCTGGGCGCGGTCCTCGCGCGCCGTGTCGCCCTCGGCGTGTCGATCGCCGCGTCGGTCGCCCTCGCGATCGCGGCCTGCACCGCGCCGCCCGCTCCCCGTGGCCCGACCGCGGCCTCCACTTCCGGCGCGGCGGCGACCGCCGCAGCCGGTGCCGCCCCGGTCGCCGACGCCTACCCCACCCGCGTCTGGTGGGGCGACGAACACGTCCACAGCGGCTGGTCCGGGGACGCCGGACTCGCCGGCACGATCCTCTCGCCCGAGGACGCGGTGCGCTTCGTCCGCGGCGAGGAACTGACGTCGAACACCGGGCAGAAGGCGAAGCTGCCGGAACCGCTCGACTGGGTCGTCGTCACCGACCACAGCGACGCGATGGGAGTGATCAACGAGGTGCGGGCCGGGGCGCCCGAGTTCCTCGCCGACCCGACGTCGCGACGCTGGGGCGAGATGATGAAGGAGGGCGGCGAGGCCGGGCAGAAGGCGGCACGGGAGGCCGTCACCGCGCAGGCGAACGGCCGGCTGCCCAAGCCCTTCATGGATCCCAAGTGGATGGTCTCCGCATGGGAGAAGACCATCGACGTGATGGAGCGCTACGACGAACCGGGCCGCTTCACCGCCTTCATCGGCTACGAGTGGACCTCGAACGCGGTCGCGGGCGACAACCTCCACCGCAACGTGATCTTCCGCGACGGCGGGGCCCGGGCCCGCCAGGTGCTCCCCCTCACCACCTCCCAGAGCCGCGACCCCGCGACGCTCTGGGCCTGGCTCGCCGCCTACGAGACGAAGACCGGCGGCAAGGTGCTCGCGATCCCCCACAACGGGAACCTCTCGAACGGCCGCATGTTCGAGGAGAAGACCTACGACGGCGGCGCGATCGACCGCGCATGGGCCGAGGCGCGTGCGCGCTGGGAGCCCCTCTTCGAACTCTACCAGTACAAGGGGCAGAGCGAGGCGCATCCGGCGCTGTCGCCGACCGACGAGTTCGCGCGCTTCGAGCTGTGGGACACGGCGAACCTCGACGGCGTGGCGAAGAAGCCCGGCATGCTCCGCACCGAGTACTGGCGCGAGGCGCTCGGGGCGGGCCTGCGCCTGCAGGGCTCGCTCGGCGTGAACCCGTTTCGCCTGGGCGCGGTCGCCGGCACCGACACGCACACCGGCCTGAGCGCGCCGATCGAGGACGACTTCTGGGGCAAGTTCCCGTCCAACGAGCCGAGCCCGGACCGCTGGGAGCGCGTCTACAAGAAGGAGCAGTCCGGCTACGTCCGCCGCGACTGGACGCTGGGCGCGCAGGGCTACACCGGCGTCTGGGCGGTCGCGAACACGCGCGAGGCGCTGTGGGACGCGATGATGCGGCGGGAGACCTACGCCACGTCGGGACCGCGCATCACGGTGCGCTTCTTCGGCGGCTGGGACTTCGTGGACGCGGAGATGCAGGGCCCGGACCTGGTCGCGGCCGGCTACTCCCGCGGCGTGCCGATGGGGGGATCGCTCCGCGGCGCGAAGGGGCGCCGCCCGACTTTCCTCGTCGCGGCGACCAAGGCTCCCGGAGGCGCGAACCTCGACCGCGCCCAGGTCGTCAAGGGCTGGGTCGACGCGGGCGGCAAGCAGCACGAGCGCATCTGGGACGTCGCGTGGAGCGATGCCGACCGTCGTCGCCCGGTGCGCGGCAAGGTGCCCCCGGTCGGCGACACGGTCGACCTCGCGCGCGCGACCTACACGAACGACATCGGGGCGACCGAACTCTTCGCGCACTTCGAGGACCCGGATTTCGACCCCCGCCAGCGGGCGTTCTACTACCTGCGCGTGCTCGAGATCCCCACGCCGCGCTGGACCGCGTTCGACGCGGTTCGCTACGGCGTGAAGCCCGCGGCCGACGTCACGATGAAGCAGCAGGAGCGCGCCGCGACCTCGCCCGTCTGGTACGACCCGGCATGAGCCGCCGGGCGAGGAGACCCGTCGCCGCGAGGCGAGCGGTCCCCGCTGCCCCGGCGTCGGCTCCCTTGCCGCGCGCGCCGCATCGACCGTGCGGCGCCTGAGATCGCTTCTCGCCGAGCCCCTGCTGCACTTCCTGCTGCTCGGGGCGGCCCTCTTCGCGGTGTACCGTCGCGTCGCGCCCGGCGGCGAGTCGCGCCGCATCGTGCTGCGGGCGCCGCAGGTCGCGGGGATCGCCGACGAGTTCCGATCGACCTGGGGTCGCGAGCCCTCCGCGGCGGAGCTCGACGCGCTGGTCGAGTCCGCCGTCCGCGACGAGATCGCCTGGCGCGAGGGCGTCGCGCTGGGGCTCGACCGCGACGACCCGGTGATCCGGCGCCGCGTTCGCCAGAAGCTCGAGGTCATGACCGAGGAGTCGCTCGCGGCGCCTCCGCCCGGCGACCGCGAACTCGAAGCCTGGCTGGCCGGCCATCCCGACGCCTTCCGCCGGCCCGCGAGGGTGACCTGGCAGCAGGTGCTGGTCGCGCCGGGCGACGGACGAGGCGTCGACCTCGACGGGCGGACGGCGGCGATCCGGGCCGCGCTCGCACGCGGCGAGCCGGCCGTGTCCCTCGGCGAGAACACGCTCCTGCCGCGGCGTGGCGACGACGTCGGGCTCGACCTCGTCGCGCGCGACTTCGGACCCGGGTTCGCCGAGGCGCTCGGTGGGCTGCCGCTCGGCGAGTGGAGCGGCCCGGTCGCGTCGGGGATCGGGCTCCACCTGGTGCGCGTCGAGCGGCGCACGCCGGCTTCGATGCCGCCGATCGAGGAAGTGCGCGCCGCGGTCGCCCGCGAACTCGAGGCGGATCGACGCCGGCGCGCCCTCGAGGAGAGCTACCGTCGGCTGCGGGCGGAGTACGACGTCGTCGTCGAGACGGCGCCGGCAGCGGGAGCCGGGGAGTGATGACTTCGCGGCGGGTCGTCCACGCGCGTTCGGCAGGGGCCCGTGTCGTGCCCGGGTCGCGGAATCTCGAGGCGGCCCTCGCGATCGCGCTCCTCGGATCGCTGCTGCTCGCGCTGCTCGCGTTGCCGTCGTCGGCCCGGGCCGACGACCTGCGCCCCGCCTACCTGCAGCTCGTCGAACGGGCCGACGACACCTGGGACGTGTCGTGGAAGGTCCCCGCGATCGACGAGACGACGACGCTCGCGATCCGGCCGGAGTTCCCTCCCGGAACCGAGGTGGTGACCCCGGTGCGCCGGGCCTGGGCGGAGGGCACCGCGATGCTCGGCTGGACGGTCCGGGTTCCCGGCGGACTCGCCGGGCGCACGGTCGAGATCCCGGGGCTCGCGTCGAGTCGCACGGAGGTGATCGCCCGGATCGTGCGTCGCGACGGGAGCGAGCACGTGGAACGCATCTCGCCGGCCGCGCCCGTGCTCGCCGTCGGCTCGCAGCCGGGTTCCCCCGAGGTCGCTCGAACCTACGGCCGGCTCGGGGTGGAGCACATCCTGGGCAGCCTCGACCATCTCTTGTTCCTGCTGTCGCTCTGCCTGCTGGTCGGCGACGGCCGGCAACTGGTCGCGACGATCACCGCCTTCACCCTCGCACACAGCATCACGCTCGGCCTGGCCGCCGCAGGCTTGCTCGACGTCCCGCGGCCGCCGATCGAAGCCGCGATCGCGCTCAGCATCGCGATCGTCGCGGCCGAGATCGTGCGCGCGGCGCGGGGTCGCCCCGGCGCGGCCGAGCGCCGCCCGTGGTTGCTCGCGTTCGCGTTCGGCCTGCTGCACGGGCTCGGCTTCGCCGCGGCGCTGGCCGAGGTCGGGCTGCCGCGCGCCTCGATCCCTGTGGCGCTTCTGTTCTTCAACCTGGGAGTCGAGGCGGGCCAACTCGCCTTCGTCGCGCTCGTCTTCGCCGTGCATCGGCTCACCGAGGCGCTCGCGCTCCGGATGCGGTGGTCGAGCGGCGCCGCGCTCCGCGTCGGCGCGGCCTACGCGATCGGCGCGGTCGCGAGCGCGTGGGTGTTCGAGCGCGTCGCCGGCTTCTGGCGCGCGGGCTGAGGCCCGACGCGCGATCCAGGGGGCGCCGAAGCCCGCGAAGAGGTCCTCGACCGCCGGATCGAGGTCGGTCAGGAGCGGTCGTCCACGGACGAGCGGGGAATCGCGCGCGAGAGGCGCGCCGGCCATGGCAGGGAGCGCCAGTCGATGACGCTTGCGAGCGGTCGTCGCCCGTGTGCAGGAGTCGGCCATGGCGAAGCACGACGACGAACGCGTCCCCGACTCGCTCACCCGGTCCGCGCGCCCGCGCAAGGCGCGCGAGATCGCACCCGGCATCCACTTCCTCGCGGGCTTCGGCAACACGACCTTCGTCGTCGGACGCGAGGCGGTCGCGGTCGTCGATCCCGGGCTCTTCGCGAGCGGGCCGCGGGTGGTCGAGGAACTCCGAGCGATCACCGACCTGCCGGTGCGCTGGGTGATCTACACGCACGGCCACTACGACCACGCCTTCGGCACGCCGGCGCTGCTCGAGGACGCCGAGGCGCGCGGGCACGCCGCACCCGGGATCGTCGGGCACGTGAACGTGGCGCGTCGCTTCGCGCGCTACGCGAAGACGGCGGGGCACCTCGCCAAGACCTTCGACTTCCAGTTCGCGAGCTGGGGCCCGGGCGGCGGCGACGTCGTCCGCCG
>JAFMJW010000089.1 GCA_017853315.1 Alphaproteobacteria bacterium | reverse complement strand
TGCCGGGACTTCCCCATGCGCGACGAGCCTTCCGAGCCGGCGAGCGTGCTCTTCGTAGGCTTCTTCCGCCACGATCCGAACGTCGACGCGGTGGAGTGGTTCGCGCGCGAGGTTCTGCCGCGGGTGCGCGCCGCGGTGCCCGGGGTGGTCTTCCGCGTCGTCGGCGCGTACCCGCCCGACGGGCTGCGCACGCTCGCGGCGACCACGCCCGGGCTCGAGCTGCTCGGGCGCGTGCCTTCGACCGCGCCGCACTACCGGCGGGCGACGGTGTTCGTCGCGCCGATCCTCCAGGGGTCGGGGACGCGGCTCAAGATCCTGGAGGCGATGGCGAGCGGCAGCCCGGTCGTCTCGACGACGATCGGCGCGGAAGGACTCGGCGCGGGGCCCGGCGAGATCCGCATCGCGGACGACCCCGCGGCGTTCGCCGACGCGATCGTCGCGCTGCTGCGCGACCCGGCGGAGAGGGACGCGATCGCGCGACGCGCGCGCGCCTTCGTCGAGGAGCGCTTCGACTGGCCCGCGATCGCGCGAGACCTGCTCGCGGCTTACGCGAAGGCGGGCGTGCCGGTCCCCCCGCGCGCGCTCGAGCCGGGCGCCCCGGCCCCGGGCGGGTTCGAGAACGACGACGCGCGGCTGCGCGCGGGAGGTGAGCGTTGAACCCGGTCGCCTTCCTGCGCCACGTCGACTGGGGGAACGTGCGCGACGTCGCCCTCGTCCAGACCGGGCCCGCACACCGGCTGCCGCAGGTGCTCGCACGGCTGCGTGCGGAGTTCCCGTCGGCGTCGATCCAGGCGGTGGTCGAGGAGGACGGCGCGGCCGTGCTTCCCACCGACGGCATCGCGGTCGCGGTGGCCCGCCCCGGCCGCCGGCTCGACCTCCTGCGCGAGCTCCGCAGGCGGCGCTTCGACCTGGTCGTGATCCAGTTCGACGACCAGCCGATGGCCGAGCTCGGCCGGCTCGCGTTCCTGCTGCGCGCGCGCTCGATGCTGGCGTTCAACCAGAACCTCGACCACTTCCCCGTGAACGTGCACCGCGCGGCCACGATCTCGCAGCACTTCGGCGGCGACGGCCGCGGAGGCTCGGCCCTGGTCTTCCTGCTGGTCCGTCGCTTCCTCTCCGCCACGGTCGTCTCTCCCGCGACGACGGCGTGGCTCGCCGCGAAGGCGGCCTGGCGTCGTGCCCGCGGGCCGCGACCGCGAGCGGCAGTGCTCGCCGCGCGCCGCCGGGGGGCGCCGCGCGGGTGAGGGTCGTGCTCTACACGCGCGACGGGTGCGCTCACTGCGAGCGCGTGCGCGCGGAGCTCGCCGCGGGCGACGATCGCGTCACCGAGGTGAACCTGACTCGCGAGCCGCAGGCCACGACCGAGTTCATGAAGGTGACCGGGGGGCGGCGGATCGTGCCGGTCCTCGTCCGCGGCGGCCGGGTCGAGATCGCCCCGGGGGGCGGCACCGAGTTCTGAGGACCGGGCTCGGGGGACGAGGCCGCGACCCCGGGGCGCGCTCCGTCGAGCATCGACGGGGCTTCCCGCGCGGCCGTCGGCGCCGAGAATTGAAAGCCCCGGACCCCCTTGGTAGCCGCCCAAGATGGACTACCGCGCGACGCTCCGCCTGCCGTCGACCGAGTTTCCGATGCGCGCGAACGCGCCGAAGCGGGAGCCGGAGGCGATCGCGCGCTGGGACGCGATGAGCCTCTACGAGCGCATGCTCGAGCAGCGGGCCGACGCCCCGCTCTTCGTCCTGCACGACGGACCGCCCTACGCGAACGGCCACATGCACCTCGGCCACGCGCTGAACCGCGTGCTGAAGGACATCGTGGTCAAGTACCGGCACCTCGCCGGGTTCCGGACGCCCTACGTCCCGGGCTGGGACTGCCACGGACTGCCGATCGAGCTGCAGGTCGAGCAGGAAATCGGGCGGGCCGAGAAGGCCGCGATGGACCCGGTCGAGGTGCGCCGTCGCTGCGACGCGCACGCGCGGAAGTTCGTCGGCATCCAGCGCGACGAGGTGCGCCGCCTCGGGGTCGTGGGCGACTGGGAGGATCCCTACCTGACGCTCGCGCCGGGCTACGAGGCGCAGCAGGTCCGCGAGCTCGGCCGGATCGCGGCCTCCGGCGCGCTCTACCGCAAGAAGAAGCCGGTGTACTGGTGCGCGTCCTGCGAGACGGCGCTCGCCGAGGCCGAGGTCGAGTACGAGGAGAAGACCTCCCGCAGCGTCTTCGTGCGATTCCCGCTCCCCGGCGGTGCGTCCGCGCTCGGCGAGGCGGTGGTCGACGGCGACGCCGCGGGCCACGGTCGCGCGGCGCTGGTCGCGTGGACGACCACGCCGTGGACGCTGCCCGCGAACCTCGCCCTCTCGCTCAACCCCGAGCTCGCCTACATCGGAATCTTCCTCGACGACGGCGAGGTCGCGATCGTCGCCGAGGGCCTCGCCGACGCCTTCCTCGCGGCGACCGGGCGCGCGGAGGCCCCGGGCTCGCGCCGCCTGAAGATCGACCCGCGCCGGCTGGAGCGTCGCGCCTTCCGCCACCCGTGGATCGACCGCGAGGTGCCGGTCGTGCTGGGCGACCACGTCACGCTCGAGAGCGGCACGGGCGTCGTCCACACCGCGCCGGGGCACGGGCAGGAGGACTACCTGGTCGGGCTGCGCTACGGCCTCGACGTCTACTCGCCGGTCGACGGCCGCGGCCGCTTCACCGACGAGGTGCCGGAGCTCGCGGGCCAGCGGGTCTTCGACGCCGACGCGCGCGTCGTCGAGATCCTGCGCGAGGCCGGCGCGCTGGTCGCCGAGGCGCCGATCCGGCACTCCTACCCGCACTGCTGGCGCTGCAAGAAGCCGCTCCTGTTCCGCGGCACCGAGCAGTGGTTCGTCTCGATGGAGGAGACCGGGCTCCGCGCCCGCTCGCTCGATGCGATCGACCGCGTGCAGTGGGTCCCGCCCTGGGGGCGCGACCGCATCCGGGGGATGATCTCGACGCGACCCGACTGGTGCATCTCCCGCCAGCGCCTGTGGGGCGTGCCGATCACGGCCGTCTACTGCGAGGCCTGCGGCGAGGCGCACCTGACGCCGGAGATCGCCGACCACGTGGCCGCGATCGTCGAGCGCGAGGGCTCCGACGCGTGGTTCGCGCGCCCGGCCGCCGAGCTCCTGCCGCCGGGGCTCCGCTGCGGCTGCGGCGGGACGAGCTTCCGCAAGGAGCGCGACATCCTCGACGTGTGGTTCGACTCGGGCGTGAGCCACGCCGCGGTCCTCGAGCGCCGGCCGGGGCTGCGCTCGCCCGCGGACCTCTACCTCGAGGGCTCCGACCAGCACCGCGGCTGGTTCCACACCTCGCTGCTCACCGCGGTGGCGACGCGCGGCGACGCGCCCTACCGCGCCTGCCTGACGCACGGGTTCATCCTCGACGGGCAGGGCCGCAAGATGTCGAAGTCGCTCGGCAACGTGGTGGCGCCCGACTCGATCCTGAAGGACTCGGGCGCCGACGTGCTGCGGCTCTGGGTCGCGGCCGAGGACTACCGGGGCGACGTCCGCATCTCGAAGGAGATTCTCGGCCACCAGGTCGAGGCCTACCGCCGGCTGCGCAACACCGCGCGCTTCCTGCTCGGCAACCTGGGCGACTTCGACCCGGCGCGCGACGCGGTCGCGCACGCGGAGATGGGCGAGCTCGACCGCTGGGCGCTCGACCGGCTCTCGCGGGTGATCGAGCGCGCGCGCGCGGCCTACGACGCCTACGAGTTCCACGCCGTCTACCACCTGCTGAACAACTGGTGCGCGGTCGACCTGTCGGCGCTCTACCTCGACGTCACCAAGGACCGGCTCTACTGCAGCGCGCCCGACGACCCGGCGCGACGCGGGGCGCAGACGGTGATGCACGAGATGGTGCGGGCGCTCGCCGGGATGCTCGCCCCGATCCTGTCCTTTCTCGCCGAGGACGTCTGGTCGGCGCTTCCGGCGGCCGGCCGCCCGGAGAGCGTCTTCCTCTCCGACTTCCCCTCGGCGCCCGCGTCGTGGCGCGACGACGCCGTCGCCGCGCGCGTCGAGACGCTGCTCTCGGTCCGACAGGCGGTGACCAAGGCGCTCGAGGGCGAGCGGCAGGCGGGCGGCATCGGCCACAGCCTCGAAGCGCGCGTCACGCTCGAGCCGCGGGGCGATCTCGCGGCGCTGCTCGCCGAGCGCGCCGCCTGGCTGCCGGAGTGGTTCATCGTCTCGCAGGTGGCGCTCGACGGCCGCGGTCTCGCGGAGAGCCCGCTCCATCCCGGGCTCGGCATCGCGATCGACCGGGCTCCCGGCGAGAAGTGCGCGCGCTGCTGGATGGTCCTGACCGACGTCGGCGCGTCCGCCGCCTACCCGGGCGCCTGCAGCCGCTGCGCCGACGTGCTCGCGCGCATCGGTCACGAGGCCGGCGCTTGACCGGCCGGGAGCACGGTCCGGGCGCCGGCGTCGGCGAAGGCGACGGGCCGGGCAAGTACCTGCTCGTCGCCGGCGTCGCGGCGGCGATCGTCGCGCTCGACCAGTGGACGAAGATCACGGTCGCCGGGTCGATGCGCCTCCACGAGACGCGCCCGATCCTGCCGGGGTTCTTCGACCTCACCTACGTGCGCAACACCGGCGCCGCCTTCAGCATGCTCGCCGGCCGCTCGGCCGCGTTCCGCATCCCCTTCTTCACGGCGATCTCGCTGCTCGCGGGGATCGCGATCCTCTCCTTCGTGCGCAGGACCCCGGCCTCCCGTCGCGTCGTGCTGCTGTCGTGCGCCGCGGTCCTCGGCGGGGCGATCGGCAACCTGGTCGACCGCCTCGTGTACGGCGAGGTGATCGACTTCCTCTCGCTGCACTGGAACGGCTTCTACTGGCCCGCGTTCAACGTGGCCGACTCGTTCATCACGGTCGGGGTGGTCGTGCTGCTCGGCCGCGCACTGCTGGGCCACGACGACATGGCCTGAGCGGGTGGCGCGGGGCGACCGGGCCCGTCCGGCCGAGCCCCTCGACGGCCGGGTGCTGCGGGTGACGCGCCGCGTCCCGGCGGACCGGAAAGACAGGCGCGGGGCAGCCGGCGCCCGTGCTAGGAATGCGCAGCCCGTCGGCGCCCGCCTCGTGCGTCGCGGCGGGGGAGAGGGACCGACATGGCCACGACGATCCGGACCCAGCCACGGATGCGCGCCGCGCTCGCGACGACGCTCCTCCTGCTCGCCGCGTGCGGCGGCGGGGGCGGGGGCCCGGCGGCCCCGGTCGCGCCGACCTGCGAGAAGGGCCAGAGCTTCGCCTCCACCTTCGAGGGGATCCAGGCGACGATCTTCGAGAAGCACGGCTGCACGCAGGACCTCTGCCACGGCAGCGCGACGCAGGGCGGCCTCGACCTGCGCGTGGGTGCCTCGTGGGAGAACCTGGTCGAGGCGCCGTCGCGGCTGAGCCCGCTCGCGCGCGTGTGGCCCGGCGCGAAGGAGCGCAGCTTCCTGTGGCAGAAGCTGCTCGCGAAGTCGGACCCGTCGGTGGAGATCGCGGGATCGCCGATGCCGAGCGGACGGCCCGCGCTGTCGGCCGACGAGCTCGAGCTCGTGCGCCTGTGGATCTACGCGGGCGCGCCGAAGGAGGGCACGGTCATGGGCACCGAGAAGCTGCTCGACGCCTGCCTGCCGGATCCCGAGCCGATCACGATCGCGCCGCTGCCGCCTCCCCCGGCCGGCAAGGGCCTGCAGCTCGTCATGCCCGAGTGGACGCTGCCCGCCTCGAGCGAGCACGAGGTGTGCTTCGCGTCGTGGTTCGACGTGACCGACCAGGTTCCCGAGGAGTTCCGCGACTCGACCGGGGAGTTCTTCCTGTTCTCGTCGCAGGAGGTCCGACAGGACCCGCAGAGCCACCACCTGATCGTGAGCTACTCGCCGTCGGGTCCCGAAGTGCTCGACGACCCGTCGTTCGGCGCGTGGACCTGCAAGGGAGGCTCGCGGGCCGGCGAGGCCTGCGACCCGCTCGCGAAGGGAGCCTGCGACGACGGGCTCTGCGGCAGCACCCCGCGCGACGGCTTCGCCTGCATCGGCTACGGCCCGCCGGGCCAGTCCTTCAACCGCTACCAGGTCGGCGGCGCGCAGCAGGCGCAGGCCGAGTCGACCTTCTACCCGGGCGTGTACGCGCTGATGCCGATGAAGGGCCTGCTCTACTGGAACTCGCACGCCTTCAACATGACGGCGAGCGACCACGTCATGCACGCTCGCCAGAACTACTCGTTCTCGAACGACCGGCGGGCGCCGGTGAACCAGATCTTCGACGTGAGCCGCATCTTCGCGGCGAGCGCGGCGCCGTTCACGACCGAGACCGTCTGCTCGGACCTCGAGCTGCCCCGCGGAGCCCGGCTCTTCAACCTGAGTTCGCACACCCATCGCCACGGCCAGCACTTCACCGTCGACCTGCCCGACGGCAGCCGCGTCTACGAGAGCCGGATCTACAACGACCCGGTCGACCGGAAGTACGACCCGCCGCTGGAGTTCGACTCGCCCGACCCGGCCGAGCGTCGCCTGCACTACTGCTCGTTCTTCAACAACGGTCTCGCGGCGGACGGCTCGTTCGACGTCGACCTGGTGACGCGCGCCTCGCGCGTCCCGGTGAGCGCGCAGCAGACGATCGGGACGTGCCGTCCGCGGGCCTGCGTGGCGGGCCGGGTCGGAGCCGCCTGCGACGGGGCGGGCGACGACGCGACCTGCGACTCGTCCCCCGGCGCGGGCGACGGCGACTGCGACGCGTGCGCGATCACCGCCGGCGAGAGCACGGAGAACGAGATGTTCATCCTGCTCGGCCAGTTCTACGTGGTCGACGTGCCCGCGTCGGCATCCGCCGCGCAGGCGGGCGCTGCCCCGGCCGCGGCCGACGGTCGCGCGGGCTGAGGCCCGCCTGGACGAATCTTCGGGCAGGACCGGGGAGGGAGAGGTGCCGGGCAGGGAGCGCTCGTCACCTCGCGCACCGGTCGCGGCGCCGCGACGCGTGCTGCTCGTGCGGCTCTCCGCCGTCGGCGACGTCGTGAACGTCCTGCCGTCGGTCGGCCTCGTGCGCGCGGCGCTGCCCGGGGCCCACCTCGCCTTCGCGGTCGAGGACCGGGCCGCCGACCTCGTCCGCGGCCACCCGCTGCTCGACGAGGCGATCGTGTTCCCGCGCCGGCGCTGGCGGGAGATGCTCGCGTCGGGACGTCCCGCACGCTTGCGCGAGGCGGCGTCGGAGATCGCCGAGTACCGGCGCGAGTTGCGCCGACGCCGGTTCGACGTGTCGCTCGACTTCCAGGGCAACCTGAAGGGCGCGATGCACGCGTGGGCGAGCGGCGCGCCGCGCCGGATCGGCTTCGCCCGCGGGCACGACCGCGAACTGTCGTGGGCGTTCGCGACCGAGCACGTCGTGCCGCCGGCCGATCGCCCTCACCGCGTGGAGAAGTTCGCCGCGCTCGCGGCCGCCCTGGGAACTCCCGCCGCACCGCTCGAGTTCAGGCTGCCCGAGAGCGCGGACGCGCGTCGCCGCGTCGACCAGGCGCTCGCCGCGGCGGGAGTCGCGCCCGGTTTCCTCTGCCTGCACCCGGGCACGAGCGGGCGCGGCGAGGCCAAGCGCTGGCCCGCGGCCCGCTTCGGCGAGCTCGCCGCGCGACTCCGCGCGCTCGGCGGCGTGGACGCGCTCGTCACCTGGGGGCCCGGCGAGGAGCCCCTCGCGCGCGAGGTCGAACGGGCTTCCGGCGGAGCCGCGCGCCTCGCTCCCGCGACCGCTTCGCTGCTCGACCTCGCCGAGATCCTGCGGCGTGCCCGCCTGTTCGTCTCCGGCGACACCGGCCCGATGCACCTCGCGGCCGCGTGCGGCACCCGCTGCATCGCTCTCTTCGGCCCCAAGGACCCCGCCGTCTACCGGCCCTGGGGAAGCGGCCACGTGGTGCTGCGGGGCCCGGGGCGACCGGGCGAGCTACCCTCGATGGAGCAGATCGACGTCGCGTCGGTGGTCGAGGCGGCTTCGTCCGCCCTGGACGCGCCCCGGGACGCGGATTGAAACACGGCCCCCCAACCGCCAACCTCACCCGACGGACGCTCCCCATGCCCCCACGCACCGCCATCGTGATCGGCGCCGGACCGGCCGGCCTCACGGCCGCCTACGAGCTGCTGGAGAAGACCGACGTGCGCCCGATCGTGTTCGAGGCGGGCGACGACGTCGGCGGCCTCTCGCGCACGATCGAGTACAAGGGCAACCGCATCGACATCGGGGGCCACCGCTTCTTCTCGCGCTCGGACCGCGTCATGAACTGGTGGCAGTCGATCCTGCCGCTGCAGGAGGGCGCCGAGCGCGGCGTCGAGGTGTCCTACCAGAACAAGACCCGGACGGTGTCGCAGGAGGGGCCGGCGGCGAACCCGGAGCGCGACGAGCGGGTCATGCTCGTGCGCGAGCGCGTCTCGCGGATCTTCTTCCTGCGCAAGTTCTTCGCCTACCCGGTGTCGCTGAGCCTCGAGACGCTCTCGAACCTGGGCCCGGTCCGAACGGTCAAGATCGGTCTCAGCTACCTCGGCATCCGGATCCGGCCTCGCCCGCAGGAGCAGTCGCTCGAGGACTTCTTCGTGAACCGCTTCGGCAACGAACTCTACCGAACCTTCTTCAAGGACTACACGGAGAAGGTCTGGGGCGTGCCCTGCGACGAGATCAAGCCGGAGTGGGGCTCGCAGCGGGTGAAGGGGCTCTCGGTCACCAAGGCGATCGTCCACGCGATCCGCTCGCGCTTCTCGCGCGACGAGTCGATCGGGCAGAAGCGCTCGGAGACGAGCCTGATCGAGCGCTTCCTCTACCCGAAGTACGGGCCGGGGCAGATGTGGCGGGAGGTCGCGCGGCTGGTCCGCGAGCGCGGCGGCGAGATCCGGATGGGGCGCACGGCGGTCGCGATCCGCACCGACGGGGACCGCGTCGTCGGCGTCGACTTCCGCAACGAGGCGACCGGCGAGATCGAGCGCGTCGACGGCGACTTCGTCTTCTCGACGATGCCGATGCAGGACCTGGTGCGGGGCATGAAGGACGTGCCCGAGCGCGTCCGCCGCGTCGCCGAGGGGCTCGTGTACCGCGACTTCATCACCTGCGGGCTCCTCCTGCGGAAGCTCGCGATCCGCGGCGAGGGCCGCCCCGACGCGCCGGCCGGGCTCGTGCCCGACAACTGGATCTACGTCCAGGAGCGCGACGTCCGGATCGGCCGCCTGCAGATCTTCAACAACTGGAGCCCCTGGCTCGTGCGCGACCCCGGCACCGTGTGGCTCGGCCTCGAGTACTTCTGCAACGAGGGCGACGACCTCTGGCGGATGTCCGACGAGGAGTTCAGGAAGTTCGCCACGGCCGAGCTCGCGAAGATCGACGTGATCGACCCCGCCGACGTGCTCGACGGCGTCGTCATCCGCGTGCCGAAGACGTATCCCGCCTACTTCGGCAGCTACGACGACTTCGGGGTCCTGCGCGAGTGGATCGACCGCTTCGGCAACCTCTACCTGGTCGGGCGCAACGGCATGCACCGCTACAACAACCAGGACCACTCGATGCTGACGGCGATGACGGCGGTGGAGAACCTCCGCGACGGCGTGTCCTCCAAGGACAACATCTGGGCCGTGAACACCGAGGAGGACTACCACGAGGAGAAGTGAGGCCGGGTCCCCCGGACCCGCCTCGCGTCGCGGGACCGTGCCCCCCATGCTCCTCCGACCCGCCCGCCGCGCGGGGCGGCCCCTCTCGGCGGCGCCGGAACGGGAGCGGGTCCGGTCGCTTTTTCCTTGTCGGGGCGCGACGGGCCGTGCTAGGGCCCTTCGAGTGTCGAGGCGGCCCCGGTCCCGGGGCCGCGCTCTTTCGAGGGAGAGGAGAAGGGAAAGTCTGTGTCGAGGACGGCGTTCGTCGGTAATCTGAGCTTTTCGGCCACCGAGGAGGAGCTCAAGCAGCTGTTTTCGGAAGCGGGTCCGGTGGTGAAGGCCCGCATCGGGATGGATCGCGAGACCGGCAAGTCGCGCGGGTTCGCGTTCGTCGAGTTCGCGACCGACGAGGCCTGTGCCGCGGCGATCGAGAAACTGAACGGCCACGACATGGGCGGGCGACGTCTCCGCGTGAACGACGCGGACGACAAGCCGCCGCCGCGTGCGGCGGGCGGCCCCCCGGGCGGAGGCTTCCGATCGGGCGGCTTCGCTCCCCGCGGCCCGGGCGGGCCCGGCGCCGGACCGGGCCCCGGCTTCGCGCCGCGGCCGTGGGCCCCGCCGATGGAGCCCCCGCCGCCGGCCTTCGATCGTCGCGACGACTTCGGCGGCGGCGGTGGTGGTGCCGGCGGAGACTTCCGTCGCAAGACCAACGTGAAGGGCAGCCGCCGCGGCCTGCGCGGCCGCAAGCGCTCCCTCTGGAGCTGACGACCGATCCCGCGCCGGCGGCGGCCCGGGCCGCGTCGGCGAGCGACCTCGGCGAGCGCCTGATCTTCCTGGTCGGCGCTCCGCGGTCGGGGACCACGCTGCTGGCGCGGATCCTCGCCGCCCACAGTCTCGTCTACGGGCGGGCGGAACCGCACCTGGTCACGCCGCTCGCGCACCTCGGCTACTACGCGCGCGTCGACAAGGCCTCCTACGACCCGTTCAACGCGGAGCAGGCCGTACGCGACTTCGTCGCCGACCTGCCCCGCGGCGAGGAGGACTACCTCGACGCGCTGCGGGCCTATGCCGACACGATGTACGGCCGCATGCTCGCGACACGGCCCGGCAAGGTCTTCTTCCTCGACAAGACGCCCGCCTACGCGCTCGTGCTTCCCTTCCTCGCGAAGCTCTACCCGCGGGCGAAGTACGTCGTGCTGGTGCGCAACCCGGTCGCGGTGCTGACCTCCTACGCGACCTCGTTCTTCGACGGCGACTACGAGGTGGCGCTCGCCCACAACCCGGTCCTCGCGCGCTACGTGCCCGCGCTCGCGGGGTTCCTGCGCACGCGTCCGGTGCCGCTCCACCGCGTGCGCTACGAGGAATTCGTGCGCGATCCCGAGCGAGGCTTCCGCGAGCTCTGCCAGGCGATCGGGCTGCCGTTCGAGGCCGCGGCGATCGAGTACGGCCGCTCGGGCGAGGGCTTCGAGGGGCTCGGCGACCCCACCGGGGTCGCGCGCCACGACCGTCCGGTCACCTCGTCGGTCGCCCGGTGGGCGGCCGAGGTCGCCTCCGTGCCGGCCACCGACGCGCTCGTGCGGCGGGTGATCGACGAGCTCGACCCGGCCGACCTCGCCGAGCTCGGCTACCCGCGCGACTCGATCCTGGCCGCCCTCGACGCGGCGAAGGGTGCGCCTGCGCCGGAGCGTCGCCGCATTCCCGTTCGCTACGCGATCGAGCGCAAGCTGCTGGTCGCGTTGCGCCGCGACATCCACTCGAACGCGCTCGGCCGCGCGCTGAAGAAGCTGCGCTTCGCGCTCGACGTGGTCCTGCGCGAGTAGCCGCCGCCGGCGCCGCCGTCCGGGCCGGACCCGGTCGCGCCGGGTGCTCCCGGGCGGCCCCCGGCGACGCGGCCCGTCGAATCGCCCCGGGGCCTCTGCTAGCGTCCGACGCCATGACCGGAGCCGAGATCCGCCGCAGCTTCCTCGAGTTCTTCCGCGAGCGCGGACACCTGATCGTGCCGAGCGACCGCATCGTTCCCGAGAGCGACCCGTCGCTGCTGTTCACGAACGCGGGCATGGTGCCCTTCAAGAATTCCTTCCTCGGAGCCGAGAAGCCGCGCTCTCCCCGCATCGCGGATTCGCAGAAGTGCCTGCGCATCTCCGGCAAGCACAACGACCTCGACGACGTCGGCCGCGACGTCTACCACCACACCTTCTTCGAGATGCTCGGCAACTGGTCGTTCGGCGACTACTACAAGGCGGAGGCGATCGAGTGGGCCTGGGACCTGCTCACGCGGGTCTGGAAGCTGCCGAAGGACCGCCTCTACGCGACGGTCTACGAGACCGACGACGAGGCGGCGGCGCTCTGGCCGAAGGTGACCGACCTGCCGGCCGAGCGCGTGCTGCGCTTCGGCGCGAAGGACAACTTCTGGGAGATGGGCGAGACGGGACCCTGCGGCCCGTGCTCGGAGATCCACATCGACCGCGGCGAGGGCACCTGCGACAAGCCGCCGGGGCACGCCTGCGGCGTGAACTCCGGCTGCGCCCGCTACATGGAGATCTGGAACCTCGTCTTCATCCAGAACAACCGCGAGCCCGACGGCCGCCTCTCCGACCTGCCCGCACGCCACGTCGACACCGGCATGGGGCTCGAGCGCGTCACCTCGATCATCCAGGGCGTCGACGGCACCTACGACACCGATCTCCTGCGCCCGATGATCTCGGTCGCCGAGCGCCGCTCCGGCCGCCGCTACGGCGCCACGATGAGCGAGCAGGACGTCGCCTTCCGCGTGATCGCGGACCATGGACGCGCGGTCGCGGTGATGATCGGCGACGGGCTGCTCCCGTCCAACGAGGGGCGCGGCTACGTGCTGCGCCGGCTCCTGCGCCGCGCGGCGCGCCAGGGGCGCGTGCTCGGGCTGGTCGAGCCCTTTCTCGGCGAGGTGACCGACGCGGTCTGCGAAGTGCTCGGCTCGGGCTACCCCGATCTCGCCGCCGCGCGCGAGCGGATCCGCGCCGCGGTGACCGCGGAGGAGGAGCGCTTCGGCGAGACGCTCGAGAAGGGGCTCGGGCTGCTCGAGGAGGAAGTCGCCCGCCTGCGCGCCGGCGGCGGCGCGACGCTCCCCGGCGCGGTCGCCTTCAAGCTCTACGACACCTACGGCTTCCCGTTCGACCTGACCGAGGACATCCTGCGCGACCGCGGCCTCGCGGTGGAGCAGGCCGGCTTCGACGCGGCGATGGAAGCCCAGCGCAAGCGCGCCCGCGAGGGCGCGCGCTTCGCGACGGCGACGGCCGGGGCCTTCGCCGAGGCCGCCTCGCGCTTCGCGGGCGACCGCGTCGGGCGGCTCGAGTCCGAGATCGTGGCGCTCGCCGTCGACGGCGAGGAGCGCGAGATCGCGAACGAGGGCCAGGAGGTCGAGATCGTGACCGCCGAGACGCCCTTCTACGGCGAGTCGGGCGGACAGGTCGGCGACCGCGGTCGCATCACGCTCGCCGACGGGACCCTGGTCGAGGTGGTGGACACGCAGCGGCCGCGCGCGGGGCTCGTCGTCCACCGCGGTCGCGTCGTGAAGG
>JAFMJW010000359.1 GCA_017853315.1 Alphaproteobacteria bacterium | reverse complement strand
TCATCATCGCGAGGTTCGCCATCGTCATGTGGCTGCGCGCCTGGATGCGGTGGCGGCGCAGGATGTCGAAGATGCGTCCGATCTCGCGCGTGACCTCGAGGTTCGCGAGCCCCTGCGCGCGCACGCCGTCGACGAACTCGACGATCTCGCGCTCGTAGGCGGCGTAGTCGGGCACGTTCGCGTGCGCGGCGTTCACGTGGAACATGCGGGCCACGGTGACGCCGTCGCCGGTCGCGAGCGCATGGATCGTGCGCGCGGTCGTCACGCGGTCCGCCTCCGAGATCTCGCCGACCAGTCCCAGGTCGAGCAGCACGAGCCGGCCGGGCGGCTGGAAGCGGAGGTTGCCGGGGTGGAGGTCGGCGTGCACGAAGCCGTGCAGGAAGATCATCCGGCAGACGCAGCGCATGCCGGTCGCGACCAGGGCGCGGACGTCGACGCCGGCTCGCACGAGGTCCTCCTCGCGCACGCCGTCGACGAAGTCCATCGTGAGCACCGCGTCCGAACAGGCCTCGGGGTGCAGCACCGGGAAGCCGATGTCGGGGTCGCCCTCGAAGTTCGCGGTGAAGCGGCGGTTGTGATCCGCCTCGTTCACGAGGTGGGCCTGCTGGCCGACCGCGTCGCAGAAGGTCGCGAGCGCCCCGCGCACGTCGACGAGCCGCAGCGTCGGCACGACGCGCTCGAGCGCGCCCCCGACCGCGAGCAGGATCGCGCGGTCGAGCCGGATCTTCTCCAGGATGTCGGGGCGGCGGACCTTGACCGCGACCGGGGCGCCGCTCGAGCGCAGCACCGCGCGGTGCACCTGCGCGACCGACGCGGCCGCGATCGGCTCGTGCTCGAACTCCGAGTAGACCTCGCCGATCGGGCGCCCGAGGTCCGACTCGATCGTCGCGCGCACCTGTTCGAAGGGGAACGGCGGCACGCGGTCCTGCAGCGCCACGAGCTCGTCGACGAGCGGCTGCGGCAGCAGGTCGGAGCGGGTCGACGCGATCTGCCCGATCTTGATGAAGGTCGCGCCGAGCCGGGTGCAGAGCCGCACGAGCGCGCGGCCGGCCGCGCGCGGCGTCCGGTCGGGCTCGCCCCGCAGCCGCATCGACTCGCGCACGAAGGCGACCGCGGCCCCGCCCGTGGCGGCGGCGATCTGCGCGCAGCGCACGACCACGTGCGCGGGCGAGGTGGGGGCGGGCGGCGCGTCCAACGAGACTCCTGCTAGCGGGAGGCTCCCGGGTTTTCACCCGGTCGGCGCTCGACGCCGCGGCCCGCCGGCCGGCCGGCTGGAGCGGGGGCGGCGATCGTTGTAGCGACCCGCCATGAGCCAGCCGACTCCCGCCGCCCCGCCCCCGATCCCCGGCTTCGACGCCGAGATGGGCTTCCGCCTGCTGCACGCGACGGGCGACGAGGTCGTCATCGAGTACGAGATCGCCGCCCGCCACCTCCAGCCCTACGGCATCGTCCACGGCGGCGTGCACTGCGCGATCGTCGAGAGCGCGTGCTCGACCGGGGCCGCCTTCGCCGCGATGAAGGACCGCCGCCACGTGGTCGGGCTCGAGAACCACACGAGCTTCATCCGCGCGGCGCGCGAGGGGAAGGTGCGCGCGACCGCGCGTCCGCTCACGCGCGGCCGGCGCTCGCAGGTGTGGGAAGCGCGCGTCGAGGACGGCGAGGGCCGCCTGCTCGCGACCGGCCGCGTGCGGCTCCTGTGCCTCGAGGAGGGATCGGACCTCGCGGGCCGCGAGGTCGGAACGGGTCGCTGAGGCGAGGCACGCGCGGCTTCCGCGGCGCGCGCCGCGGACCGGCGCACGCCGCGGGCCACGCGCGGGGGGCACGGCACCAGCCGGCTCCGGTCGCCGCGGTGCCGGCCTCCCTCAGGGCGGAAAGCCGAACAGCGCTTCGAAGTTCTCCGCGAGCCGCTCCTCGACCTCGCGCGGCGTGCAGCCCCAGAGCTCGGCCGCGAAGTCGGCCGTGCCGCGTACGCTCGCGGGCTCGCTCGGGCGGTCGCGTTCCGGCCCGAGGTAGGGACAGTCGGTCTCGAGCAGCAGGGACTCGCGCGGCAGCGTCGCGAGCATCCGCGTGAAGCTCTCCGAGCGACGCGCGTTCGCAGGAATCGAGAGGCGGTGGCCGAGCCCCGCGATCTCGCGGGCGAGGTTCAGCTTGCCGCCGAAGCAGTGCCAGTCGACCCGGCGCACGCCCATCTCGACGAGGATCTCGAGGACCCGGCGCTCGCGCCGCCGGGTGTGGACGACGATCGGCCGGTCGACCTCGAGCGCGATCGAGACGAGCTCGCGGAAGACCTCTTCCTGCCGGGGCCACAGCGCCTCGGGCACCCAGTGGCCGTCGAGCCCGATCTCGCCGATCGCGACCGCCTCCTGCGCGTGCTCGCGCACCCAGGCGATCCCCTCCTCGGCCGTGCACTCGTCACCTTCGCGCGGGTACTCGACGCCGAGCTCCCGCATCTCGGGCAGCACGGCGTCGACCGGGTAGAGCCCGAAGGCCGGGCGGACGAGCGGGGAGCGGGCGGCGAGCGCGCGCACCGCCTCGTTGTCGCGGGGGTTCAGGCCGTTGGCGAGGATCGTGGTGACGCCGGCCGCGGCCGCGGCCGCGAGCACCTCGGCCTCGCGGCCCGCGAGGCGGGGGTGCGTCACGTGGGCATGGACGTCGGCGAGCCCCATCGGCGTCGGGAATAGCGGGAAGCAGCTGCGCGCGCACGGCGGGCGCGGCGGGCGCGGCGTGCGTCGCGGACGCGGAAACGGTCCGCACCCGCCTCGCACGCCTCGCACGCCGCTCGCCCTAGAGCGTCGCCCGCAGCCCGAAGAGCACGTTCAGCGGCCGCGTCGGAAAGCCCAGCACGTCCTCGTAGTCGCGGTCGAGCAGGTTCGAGACGTTGCCGAACGCGGTGAAGGCGATCCCCGCGAGCTTCCACGGCAACTGGTAGCCGAGCCCGAGGTCCACCCGCGCGTAGCCGGGGTTCTGCACGAACTCGCCG
>JAFMJW010000358.1 GCA_017853315.1 Alphaproteobacteria bacterium | reverse complement strand
GCTACCACCGCGAAACCCTGCTCGGGCTCTCGGGCCACTGGCAGACCGGCGAGCGCCTGCCGGAGGAACTGTTCCGCAAGATCGTCGCGGCGCGCACCTTCCGCGCCGGCTCCGACATGCTGCGCCAGCTCTACTTCGCCTCGACCGACCTCGCGCTCCACGCGGGCTACGACCCCGACGGGACGGTGACTCCGGTCGACGTCCAGCGACGCATCGCCGAACGCACGACCGTGATTCCCCCGCTCGCCGAGGACCGCACGCTGTGCAGTTTCAGTCACATCTTCGCCGGCGGCTACGCGGCCGGTTACTACAGTTACAAGTGGGCGGAGGTGCTGAGCGCGGACGCCTTCGGCGCCTTCGAGGAGGCGGGTCTCGACGACGCCGCGGCGGTCGCCGCGACCGGACGCCGGTTCCGCGACACGGTTCTCGCCCAAGGAGGGAGCCGCCACCCGCTCGAGGTCTTCCGCGACTTCCGGGGACGCGAGCCGAGCACCGAGGCGCTCCTGCGACACGCGGGGCTCGAGCGCTCGGCGGGTTGAGCGCTCCCGGCGGCCTCGCTCTCGCCCCTGCTCCGGACCGGGGGCCGGTCGGCCCCGGCAGGCCCGACCTTTCCGACCGCCGGTGGCCGAACTCCGGGTCGGGTGGCTCGGTATCCAGCGACCGTCGCGGGGCCCGGCCGGCCTGCTTGCCCTGGACCGCGAATTGTGGCCTTGTCGCCGGCATCGACGTCGTCGGCCCCGCGAGCGGGCCGCGTCGCGGGACTGACCCATGTGCGGCATCGCGGTATTCCTGACGCCGGACCGCCGCGAGGCCGAGCCGGCATTACGGCTCATGGTCGACGCGATGGTTCACCGGGGCCCGGACGACGGCGGCGTCGAGATTCGCTCCGCGAGGCTTGCGAGCGGAGCGGACGGCGTCGTCGGTCTCGGCTTTCGTCGGCTCGCGATTCTTGACCTGACGCCCGCCGGGCACCAGCCGATGGTCGACCCCGCGACGGGCAACTGCATCGTCTTCAACGGGGAGATCTACAATCACCGCAGGCTGCGCGCGGAGCTCGAGACCGCCGGATGCCGGTTCCGAAGCACTTCCGACACGGAGGTGCTCCTGCAGGCCCTCGGCCGATGGGGAGAGAAGGCGCTCGACCGCCTCGAAGGGATGTACTCCTTCGCCTTCGTTCGGGAGGAGGATGGCGGCGTCCTGGTCGGGCGCGATCCCCTCGGGATCAAGCCCCTCTACGTCGCCCGCTTCGGCGACCGTGTCCTCTTCGCGAGCGAAATCCGGACGATCCTCGCGTCCGGGCTCGTGCCGCGCGACCTGTCGACGCAGGGCATCGCCGGGTTGATCGCGTTCGGTTCCGTGCAGGCCCCGCACACGATCTTCGATCGCATCCACGAGTTCCCGGCCGGTCACCTCGAGTGGGTGGGACGACCGGCCCGTCGCTTCTGGGACTTTCCCGAGATTCGCGAGTGGCCCGGGACGAGCGCCGCCGAAGCTCCCGGTGTCGTCCGCGATCGCATCCGCGAAGCCGTCCGAAGCCACCTCGTCGCCGACGTGCCGGTGGGGGTCCTGCTCTCCGCCGGCATCGACAGCACGATCGTCGCGGCCTGCGCCGCGGAGGCCGGAGGTTCCGTCAGCGCTTTCACGGTCAGCATCGGGGACCGCTATCCCGAGGACGAAGCCGAGACGGCGACGGCGACGGCCCGGGCGCTCGGGATCGACCATCACATCGTGCCGATCCGATCGGCGGAGGCGCTCGACCTCTGGCCGCAGTGGATCCGGTCGCTCGACAGCCCCTCGATCGACGGATTCAACACTTGGCTCGTCACCCGGGCGCTCGCGGATCGCGGCATGAAGGTCGGCCTCTCGGGGCTGGGTGCGGACGAACTCTTCGGCGGATATCCCGTCTTCGAAACCGTTCCGACGCTGCTTCGCTGGCAGGGATCCCTGCAACTGCTTCCGAGGCGCCTCGTCGCGCGATCGGCCGAAATGGTGCTTCGCATGGCAGGCCGTCCGGGTCCGGCCGAGAAGCTTCCCGACCTCCTCACCGGAGGTCGGGATCTCGGCGAGATCCTGATGGGCATGCGCAGGATCTCTTCGAACGCGAAGATGGGACGCCTCGGGGCCGACCGCCCGGCGAGCGTGATGCCCGCGCACCTGCCCGGCGCGGACGACTTCAGCGCGGTCTCCCGCATCGAGCTCACCCACTACATGAAGAACACGCTCCTGCGGGACTCGGACGCGAACAGCATGAAGCATGCGCTCGAATTGCGGGTGCCGTTCCTCGACTTGCCGCTCGTGAACGCCGTGTCGGAAATGCCCGGTCGCGTTCGTCGATCGGACGGACGGTCGACCAAGCGCTTGCTTCGGGAGGCGATGGCGGCCGAGCTTCCCGGAGAGGTGCTGTCCCGACCGAAGACGGGCTTCACGCTGCCGATCGCGGAGTGGATGCGAGGAGACATGCGCGACTTGTGCACGGGAGCCATCGAGGTCTGCGCGTCACGGTCCGGGCTGCGGGGCGTGGAGGTGCGCCGCGTCTGGGATCGGTACGCGAGCGGCGGCAGCGAGGCATGGGCTCTGCCCTTCGCGATGGTGGTCCTCGGGGAGTACCTTCGGAGGGTCGACGAGTCGCCGAGTTGAGGGTCGACGATCGGGACCGGGTTGACGCGGCCCGAGGACCGTGGTGAACGGCCTCGTGGGGCCCGTCCTCCGACCCGGTCGCACGGACGACCTCGAACGAATCACCGCCATCTACGCCCACTGGGTCCGGGAGTCGGCCTGGACCCTCGACCTCGAACCGGTGACCCTCGACGAGCGGCGTGACTGGTTCGAGCGCCACGGCCCGACGGGGCGCCACCGGCTGATCGTCCTCGAGCGAGCGGGCGAGGTCGCGGGGTGGGCCGCGAGTTCCACGTTCCGGCCGCGCCGGGGGTTCGACGCCACCGTCGAGACGTCGGTGTACCTCGATCCCGCCTGCACCGGCCGGGGCCTCGG
>JAFMJW010000357.1 GCA_017853315.1 Alphaproteobacteria bacterium | reverse complement strand
GTGGAGACGGCGGACCACCTCCCGGGCTGGCAGGTGCTGGGAGTCGACCCGCTGATCCCGGCCTACCTCGTCCACGACGCCGGCGGGAACTACGCGATCTTCGACGACGAGGAACGCGCCCAGTATTTTCAGCCGGCCGTCCCGAGCCCGACGAGCTGGGACGCGCTGCTCGCCGACGCGGACGCCACGCGTTCGCGGTTCGAGGCGCTGCTCCGGACGATGCTCGAGAAGGCGCCACGAGGCGATGCCTCGCACCCCGCGACGGTCGAGTGGGAGGGAGCGAGGCTGCTCGTCGACCCGGTGCGGCACTACCGGCGCGCGAATCTCTCCTTCGCGGTCGGCGGAATCGGGACGGCCCCGGTCGAGCAGGTGGACGTCGTCCGTTGCTTCAACGTCCTCGGCTATTTCGACGACGAGTTCCGCGAGCGGGCACTGGCCTGGTTCTCGGGGATCCTTTCCGAGGGCGGACTTCTCCTCTGCGGGTCGAACGTCGGCCGGTCGGCCGCCTGTCGCATGTTCGCCCACCAGAAGCAGGACGGGCGACTCGTCCTGCGGGAGTTCGCGTTCGGCATCGACAACCTCTGCCCGCACCTGGTCAATCCCTGGTACGCCCAGCACGAGGACGACCGCGAAGTGGCCCTCCTCATGGACCTCGTGCGCGTCCTCCGCTCCGACTCCGCGTTCATCGCTCGACTGATGGCGCGCAACGACGCCCTGCGCGCCGAGTACGGCATCTCGCCGCGGCAGGCGGACGGGTACTACGGCGAGAGCGACCCGGACCTCCTCGCCTGGGAGCTGTCGGACCGTGCCGCCCTGATCGGCGAGCGCCTCGACGAGGAGGGATTCGGGGAGCAGGCGGCAGGGATCCTGCGAGCGGCCGGCTTCGACGCGTGGCGCAACGAGATCGGCCACGTCGCGATCGCCCACGAAGGGACGGGGCGACGAGGGACGGGCGGACGATAGGTCCACGATCGTGGGGCGCGGGGTGCGGGGTGCGGCGAAGTCGGGCCCCCGGAATCCGGCCCGGCCCCGGCCGGGTGCCGCGTCGGCGGAGGTCGCCCCCCGGCGGGCACGGAGCGCGAGGAATCCGTAGAATGCCACCTTCGCGCGGGATCCGTGCGATACCGGACGCGAAGCAATCCCTGCGCAGGACCCCGCCATGAAGACCATCGCCAAGTCGGACAAGCTCGCCAACGTCGGCTACGACATCCGCGGCCCCGTGCTCGACAAGGCGCGGCAGATGGAGGAGGAGGGGCAGCGCATCATCAAGCTGAACCTCGGCAACATCGCCGCGTTCGGGCTCATGCCGCCCGACGAGATCGTCCAGGACATGATCCGGAGCCTGCCCGACGCGGCCGGCTACACCGACAGCAAGGGACTTTTCGCGCCGCGCAAGGCGGTGGTCCACTACACGCAGGAGAAGTCGATCCCGGGCGTCACCGTGGACGACGTCTACCTCGGCAACGGCGCCTCCGAGCTGATCGCGATGAGCATGAACGCGCTGCTCAACTCCGGAGACGAGGTGCTGATCCCCGCGCCCGACTACCCGCTCTACACCGGGGTCGTGTCGCTGTCCGGCGGCACGCCGGTGCACTACCTCTGCGACGAGGGCGCGGGCTGGCTACCCGATCTCGCCGACGTCGAGGCCAAGGTCACGCGCAACACGAAGGCTCTCGTCGTCATCAACCCGAACAACCCGACCGGTGCGCTCTACCCCGAGGACCTGCTCCGCGGGCTCGTCGAGATCGCCCGCCGCCACGAACTCATCGTGTTCGCCGACGAGATCTACGACAAGACGCTCTACGACGGCGCGACCCACACGAGCATCGCGTCGCTCGCCGACGACGTGCTCTTCGTCACCTTCAACGGTCTCTCGAAGAACTACCGCGCCTGCGGCTACCGCGCGGGCTGGATGATCGTGTCGGGCGACAAGCGCCATGCCGGCGACTACATCGAGGGGCTCAACATGCTCGCCTCGATGCGCCTGTGCGCGAACACGCCGGGGCAGCTCGCGATCCAGACCGCGCTGGGCGGCTACCAGAGCATCCGCGACCTCGTGGCCCCCGGCGGGCGCCTGTGCCGCCAGCGAGACCTCGCCTGGGAGATGCTGTCCGCGATCCCGGGCGTGAGCGTGGTCAAGCCGAAGGCCGCGCTCTACATGTTCCCGCGCCTCGACCCGGCGATGTACCCGATCGTCGACGACCAGGACTTCGCCTACGAGTTGCTCGCCGAGGAGAAGGTGCTGATCGTGCAGGGCACGGGCTTCAACTGGCCCCACCCCGACCACTTCCGACTCGTCTTCCTGCCGAACGTCGACGACCTCGCCGAGGCGATCGGACGGATCGAGCGCTTCCTCGCGGGCTACCGGCGCCGACACGGGACCTGAGTCCGGGCGACGCCGCCGCCGTCGCGGCAGGTTGCGGCGCGGCGCGGCGCGACCGCGGGTGCGGTCAGAACTCGAGCGGCAGCTCGAGCAGTCGCTCGTAGACGCGGTCTCGGAGCGCGAGCAGGCGCGGCTCGACGAGCCGTCGCAGCTCCGGGTCGGTGACGCGGTAGAGCTTCCGGACCGACCTCGGCATCGGGCAGACGTCCTCGGGCAGCGGCTCGAACATCGCCGCGAAGGCCGCCCAGTAGACATCCGCGGCCGTCGGCGCGTCGCCGAAGAGCCAGGCGCGGCCGCGCGCCTCCTGATCCCGCAGGCGATCGTCGAGGACGCGCAGGATGCCCTCGATCCGCGCAGGTGCCGCCGCGGCCGCAGCCCTCGACCAGCCGTACTTCGCGCACATGCGCGCGACGCCGTCCGGGGCCGCGACGCCCTCGGGCAGCGACGACAGCATCTGGTCGAAGATCATGAGACGGCGACACCAGCCGAGCCCCTGTTCACCGACGATCTCGCGGCAGGTGCCGAGCACGAGCACGCGCTCGGATGCGTCGTCGGGCACGAGCGGCGGCTCGGGCGCGAGCCGCTCGGCGAGGAACAGGATGCCGAAGG
>JAFMJW010000356.1 GCA_017853315.1 Alphaproteobacteria bacterium | reverse complement strand
GGGCGTCCCCGACTCCGAGGTTTCCGTCGTGTCGACCGACTACCTGCTCTACGCGGCCCAGCCGTCCTACTTCAGCGCCAAGGTCCGCGCCTGCTTCCAGTACAAGCGGATCCCCTACACCGAGGTCCCCTTCAACTTCGACGCGATGCGCGACGTGATCCTGCCGCGCACCGGGATGACGCTCTTCCCGGTCGTCGTGTGCCCCGACGACACGACCCTGCAGGACGGCTGCGACATCGTGCTGGAGCTCGAGCGCCGTCACCCCGAGCGTCCGGTCGTCCCGGCGGACCCGGTGCTGCGCGTGATCGCGATGCTCTTCGAGGTCTACGCCGACGAGTTCCTGATGATCTGCGGCGGCTACTACCGCTGGGTGCCGAAGCCCACGCGGGACTGGGCGATCCGCATGTTCGGCGTGCTCGCGGGCTGGGGGTCGAAGGACAAGCAGGCCGCGGCGCAGGCGGCAGACATGCTCGGGCACTCGATCGAGGGCCGCCTGCCCTCGCTCGGTGCCGATCGCCCGGAGGTCGCGTCTGCGATCGAGCGCATGTTCCAGCGCCTTTCGCTCCGGATGGAGGAGCACTTCGAGGCCGACGAGTCCTGCCTCATGGGCGAGAAGCCCTGCCTCGCCGACCTCGCGATGATGAACGGGATGTTCGGGCATCACTGGCGCGACTGGGGGCCGGCGTCCGAATTCCTCCACCGCGACTGCATCCGCACCGGCATCTGGATCGACCGGATGCACGCCGCCGCGGGCGAGCGCGGCGAGGGCGAGCTGCGTGTCGCGCCGTCGCTCCTGCCGGTCCTCGCCGAGATCGGCGCGGGCACGGCCCGCATGGCGCTCGGCATCCTGGAGCAGGCCGACCGCGTGCTGCCGGACCTCGAGCCGGGCTCGAAGGTGAAGGCGGGGCTCGGCCGCATCGACACGATGCTCCTCGACACGTCGATGAATCGGCCGGTGGGGTCGTACACGGCGTGGAAGCTGCAGCGCCTGATCGACGCCTACCGCGAGGTGCCGGCGGACCGGATGGCGGAGATGGACCGGCTGCTCGAGGAGGCCGGCTACCTCGAGGTCTGCCGCCACCGCCCGCGCTGGCGGATGGAGAAGCGCGCCTTCCAGCTGCACGTCGCCGGGGGGTGACGGCGGGGGGCCGCGCCCGCCCGGCGTCGGGGGGGCGACCCGGACTCGCGGTCGTGCTTCCGATCAGCGCTTGTACTTCGCGAGCTCCAGCCGGGCGACCATCCCGCGGTGCACCTCGTCGGGTCCGTCCGCGATCCGCAGCGCGCGGGCCATGCCCATGAGCCGGCCGAGCTCGGGATCCGCCATGCCCTCGCCGCCGTGGACCTGGATCGCCGCGTCGACCACGCGCTGCAGCACGTTCGGCGCGACGACCTTGATCGCGGAGATGCTCGTGAGCGCGCCGAAGGTGCCGAGCTCGTCGAGTTCCCACGCGGCCTTGAGCGTGAGCAGGCGCGCCTGGTCGATCGCCATGCGGCAGTCGGCGATCACGTCGCGGTTGCCGCCGAGGCTCGCGAGCGGCTTGCCGAAGGCGACGCGCCCGAGCGCGCGCTGGCAGAGGCGCTCGAGCGCGCGCTCCGCGGCGCCGATCGCGCGCATGCAGTGGTGGATCCGCCCGGGCCCCAGGCGGCCCTGCGCGACCTCGAAGCCGCGCCCGGGTCCGGCGATGAACGCCGAGCGCGGCAGGCGGACCTCGTCGAACAGGATCTCCGCGTGGCCGTGCGGCTCGTCGAGGTGGCCGAAGACCGGCAGCATGCGCAGGATCTTCACGCCCGGTGCGTCCATCGGGACGAGCACCATCGAGTGACGATGGTGGCGATCGGCGGCCGCGTCGGTCACGCCCATGAAGATCAGGAACTTGCAGCGCGGGTCGCCGGCGCCGCTCGTCCACCACTTCTGGCCGTTCAGGACGACCTCGTCGCCGCGGACCTCGCAGGTCGCCTTCATGTTCGTCGCGTCGCTCGAGGCGACGGCGGGCTCGGTCATCGAGAACCCCGAGCGGATCTCGCCCGCGAGCAGCGGCTCGAGCCAGCGCTTCTTCTGCTCGTCGCTCCCGTACTTGACCAGCACCTCGGCGTTCCCGGTGTCGGGCGCGCTGCAGTTGAAGACCTCGGGGGCGAGGAAGCTGCGGCCGGTGATCTCGGCGACCGGCGCGTAGTCCCGGTTGTCGAGACCCGCGCCCCACTCCTCGTCGGGCAGGAACAGGTTCCAGAGCCCGACCGCCCTGGCCTCGGCCTTCAGCTCCTCCAGGACCGGCGGGATCCGCCACCGTCGCCAGTCCTCGCTGCGCACGAGCTGCGAGAGGTAGACCGGCTCGGCCGGCACGACGCGCTCGCGCACGAAGCGCTCGGCCAGGTCGACGTAGCGCCGTGCGCGCTCGGAGAGGGCGAAGTCCATGGCGGGAAGCTCCTTCCGCGGCCGTCGTCGGCCGCCACTCCTCGACGCTAGCGGAGGCGCGCGCCCGATTCCCGCGTTCCCCGGGCTTGCTTCGGCGGGGCGCCCGCGGTAGCGCGGGCGCCGCGATGGCGACCAGGGTGGGCGACCCGGCGGGCAGGGCGGGCACCGATCCCTCGGGGGCAATGCCCCCGACGGCGTCGCGCGGCGTCGGCCGCTCCCCGGCGACGGCCGCGACCGAGGCCGTCCGTGCGCGCTTCCGCTCGACGAACCCGCCCGGCTACCGGGCGAACCGCCACGTGGCGCTGATCGCGCTCTTCGTCGCGGCGGGAGCCGTCGCGACCCTGCCGCGTGCGCTGCCGTTGGTCGCGTCGGACCTGGCCTGGGCCGCGGGCTTCCTCGTCGTGCTCGTCCTCGGCGAGTACGCGAGCCACCGCTGGGCGATGCACGTCGACGTGTTCCCGCACGCGGTCCACCACCGCCACGTCGTCGAGCACCATGGCTTCTTCACGATGGAGGACATGGCGTGCGCCGACCGCGAGGACCTGCGCTGGGTCCTCTTCCCGCCGTGGGCGCTTCCCCT
>JAFMJW010000355.1 GCA_017853315.1 Alphaproteobacteria bacterium | reverse complement strand
AAGGCCCGCCACGACTACTTCATCGACGAGCGCTTCGAGTGCGGCATCGTGCTCTCCGGCGCCGAGGTGAAGTCGCTGCGCGAGGGCAAGGTCCAGCTGCGCGACAGCTACGCGAGGATCACCCGCCGGGGCGAGGTGATCCTGGTCGGCGTCCACGTGAGCGCCTACGGGCATGCGACCAACGAGGTCATCGACCCCGACCGCGACCGCAAGCTCCTGCTTCACCGCGCCGAGATCGACCGCCTGGCCGGCAAGGTCCGCGAGAAGGGTTTCACGCTGGTGCCGACCCGGATCTACTTCAAGGACGGGCGCGCGAAGGTCGAGATCGGGCTCGCCCGCGGCAAGGAGCAGCGCGACAAGCGCGAGTCGATCAAGCGCGCCGAGGGGCGCCGCGAGATCGAGCGGGTGATGAAGTCGCGCGCCCGCAACGCGCGCTGACCTCGCAGGCCCCGCGCGTCAGGGCTTCTCGAGCAGCCGCGTGTCGATCACCGACAGCAGCGGGATCGAGTGCGTGACCCACGCAGTTCCGCCGTCGGCCGAGAGAACGATCGCCCGCGGCGCGCGGCCGACGGGCACCGTGTTCAGGGTTCGACCGGCCGCGGGATCGACCACCGACAGCGTGCCCGCGTCGAAGTTGGTCACGTAGACCCGCCTTCGATCGGGGCTCACCGCGACGCCGATCGAGCCTGCGTCGGTGTGGATCGAGGGACCCGAGGTGCCCGCGACCGGGTCGACCGAGGTGATGCCCGCGCCGAGGCCGTTGGTCACCCACAGGCTCGAGCCTTGGCCGGTGCGGACCATGTCCCCCGGCAGCGTCGGCAGCCCGGTGCGGCCGAGCGGGGCGAGCGCGGGCAGCGAGAGCGCGTGGACCGTGCCGTCGCTGCAGAAGCCGTGGCAGCCGGCGACGTAGAGCGTGCCGCCGTCGGCGCTCTTCGCGAGCGGGCCGGGATGGAAGTCGAGCCCGTGGGACTTGTTCGGGGCGCTGCCCTTCAGATCGACGACGGTCAGCTGGTCGGCGCCGCCGTTGTCGCTGATCGTGACGATCGCCTGGCTCTCGTCGGACACCAGCACGACGTCGGGACGGAGCGCCGGGCGCTGCGGCTCGTCGACGTCGAGACGCCGCACGAGCTTGCCGGCGACCAGGTCGACCTGCAGGAGCGCCCGCTGCATCAGGTCCATCGCGTAGGCGGTCGAGCCGTCGCGGGTGATCGCCATCCGGTAGGGGACGTCGCCGGTCACGATCGTGCGCGCGACCGTGCGCGTCGCGGTTTCGACGACCTGGATCTTGTCGGTCATCGCGACGTAGGCGAGCCGCCCGTCGGGCGAGAGCTTCACGTCGGTGCCGAAGTCGGCGAGCGGGATCGTCGCGACCACGGCGGGGGAGGGCGGCGCCTGGTTCGCGGCCGAGATCGCGGCGACGCATCCGGAGACGAGCGGCAGGGCGGCGAGCAGCCCGGCGAGGGCGAGGGTCTCGGTTCGCTTCATGGCGCCGCTCCTACGCCGGGGCGATGCGCCTGTCGAGCGCTCGGCGGGGCGAGGACGAGAGGCGGCTCCGTCGCCGGCACGTCTGCCCGACGATCGGCCCCGGGCTCCGCGACGCCCTCGTCCACGCGAAGGTCCGCTGATCGCGGTCCGTCTCAGCTGCGGGGGACCACGTCCCCGAAGCAGATCCCGAGCCCGCGCCCGGTGCGGAGCAGGTTGTGGTCGCGGTCGATCGTCCGGTAGCGCGTGATCGCGTCGCGGATCGGCACCGACACGATGTCGTCGCCGCGCAGCGCCACCATCTCGCCGAAGCATCCCTCGGCGACCAGGTCGACGGCGGCGACGCCGAAGCGGGTCGCGAGCAGGCGGTCCATCGCGGCGGGCACGCCGCCGCGTTGGAGGTGGCCCAGCACGCAGACGCGCGTCTCGGGGAACCCGCGCGCCTCGAGCTCGTCGCCGAGCCAGCGGCCGACGCCGCCCAGGATCGGGTTCGGGCGCCCGGGCTCGCGCTCCTTCACCGTGAGGGCCGTGCCGCCGAGCGGGAAGGCGCCCTCGGCGACCACGATGATCGAGAAGTGGTGCCCGGCCTTGCGGCGGCGCTTCACGTGCATCGCGACGTGGTCGACCTCGAAGGGGATCTCGGGGATGAGGATCGTGTCGGCGCCGCCGGCGATGCCGGCCGAGAGCGCGATCCAGCCGGCGTCTCGGCCCATGAGCTCGACGATCATGACGCGGTCGTGGCTCTCGGCGGTGGTCTGCAGCTTGTCGATCGCGTCGGTCGCGGTCTCGACCGCGGTCTGGAAGCCGAAGGTCATCTCGGTCGCGTCGAGGTCGTTGTCGATCGTCTTGGGCACGCCGACGATCGGAAGCCCCTTCTCGTAGAGGGCTTGTGCGATCCGCTGCGAGCCGTCGCCGCCGATCGAGACCACGGCGTCGATGCCGATGCGGTGGAGCCTGCGGATCAACTCGTCGGAGCGATCGACGGTCTCGATCGTGCCGTCGGGGCGCCGGACGGGGGACTCGAAGGGCCCGCCGCGGTTGGAGGTGCCGAGGATCGTGCCGCCGCGCATCAGGAGCCCGGCCACGTTCGAGAGCTCGAGGCGGACGATCCGCATCGGGTCGTCGAGGACGCCGTTGAACGACTCGACGCTGCCGACGACCTCCCAATCGTGGCCCAGGACCGCGCGCTTCACGACGGCGCGGATCACGGCGTTCAACCCGGGGGCGTCGCCGCCGCCGGTCATGACGAGGATCTTCTGGACCTCCACGGGGCCTGCTTCCTCCGACTCCGTCCCTCCCGGGGATCGCTCTTCCCGTGGACGGTAACAGGCCGTCCCGGGGCAGCCAGCCGTTGTCCGGTGCGGCGGTCGAGGTCTGGCGCGCGCCGTGCCCCGTGGTTAGAGTGCGAGCGTCGTCAATGGGGGCGACCTGGTTTCGACGGAGGGCGCGAGTCCGTTCGCAGCACGCCGAGGATGTCGGTTGGCCTCGTTAATCATCCGGCACGCAGACTAA
>JAFMJW010000088.1 GCA_017853315.1 Alphaproteobacteria bacterium | reverse complement strand
CGCCAGGTGCGCGACTCGCCGGTGCGCTCGTCGGTCACGACGAGTTCCCAGCCGAAGCCGGTCGACGCGGACACGAGCATCCAGAAGCGGCCGTTCGTGCCGCAGCCGTCGATCATCTTGACGAGCACCTCCCAGTTCGAGGGATCGCTCGCGTAGAAGTGGAAGAGGCCGGAGGCGGATCCGGCGCCCGACGCCTTCGGCGCCGCGACCAGCGCGGGCTTCGCACCGCTGCCGTCGTTCCAGGAGAGCGTGGCCGAGAAGCGGCCGCCGAGCAGGCAGAGACGCGTGTCGCTCTCGACGCAGGAACCCGAGGCGAGTGCTTCGAGCGCGTGCCCGACGCGAATCCGCGGCGTGGTCACGCCGTTGGCCGGATCGGTGACGGGCAGCCCGCCCGCGCGCAGGGCCGCCAGCAGCGCGGGCACGCTCGCCTGCGGGTGCGCCTCGCGCAGCAGCGCGACCGCGCCCGCGACGTGCGGCGCCGCCATCGAGGTGCCGTAGACCCGCTTGAAGGATCGGCCCGGCCACGACGACAGCACTCCCTCGTTCGGGGCGAAGCCCGCGCCGGGCGCGAGCAGCGAAAGGAAGGACGCGGAGTTCGAGAAGGCGGGGACCTCGTCGGTCTTGGTCGTCGCGCCGACGCCGATCGCGGACGAGATGCAGGCGGGCGCCGAGATGCCGGTCTTCACGCCGTTGTTGGACGACGAGGCGACGGTCGCGATCCCGTCGGCCGCGAGGACGTCGATCATCGCCTTGTAGGCGGGTTCGGCGGCGTCGCAGGCGGCCGGGCTCGCGTGGTTGCCGACGCCCAGGCTCAGGTTCACGGCCGCGACCCGGTGGGCCGCGGCGATCCCGTGGATCCAGTCCATCGCGGCGAGGATGTCCGACTGCCAGAGACGCACGCAGGGCGAGGAGCCCGGCGAGCAGTCGGCGCCCTCGGCGCGCGAGGTCGCATTCACCGCGACGAGGCTCGCCCCGCGCGCGACGCCGAAGCGCGGCGGCGACTCGGTCGCGCCGTGGCCGACGGCGATGCCTGCCACGTGCGTGCCGTGGCCGCAGACGTTCGGCAGGAACGAGCAAGGCGCGGCCGCGCCCGGGCCGACCTGCGTCGCCTGCCCGTTCGGGCACCCGGTGTGGGAGAAGCAGGCCTCGGCCACCGTCGAACCGGCGAGGAAGGGATGGCCGACCTCGACGCCGCTGTCGATCACGGCGACCGCGCGACCGCTGCCCTCGAAGCCGGCTTCCCAGGCCTGGGGCGCCTCGACGAGCGGAGAGGTGTTGATCAGGTCGAGCGGCATCGCGCGGTCGGGCACGACCGCGACCACGTCGGGCGATGCGTCGAGCACCGAGAGCGCGTCGCTCCCGACCTCGACCGCCGCGAACGGGATCGAGTCGTAGGTGCGCTCCACGCGGTGGGAGACGGCGCCGAGGATCGAGGACAGGCTCGCTCCGACCGCCGACGAGAGACTCCGGCGGCGCGGAGCCGCCGCTGGACCCGATGCGCCCGGCCTCACCTGGACCAGGACTCGCTGCGTCGGCTGCGCCGCGGCCCGACGCCAGACCTCGGGCACGACCGACGAGGCGCGCGCGGTCGCGGGCGCGGTCGCGGCGAGGAGCATCGAGGCGACGAGCCCCGCGAGCATGCGCGTACGCCCCCGGGGCCCGGATCGGTCGGTCATGGTCGCGAGTAAGACTCGCGGGTGCATCGCCGTCAACGCGATTTCGCGCACGGCCGCGGCCCGCGGGCGACGATCCGGGATCGCACCGTCGTCCTTGACTCTCCGGCCCGATCCGGTTGGGTTCGGTGCCGGTCGACCCTCCGCATGAACCACGATCCGAAAGCCGCGCGAACCTGGGCACCGGGCCTCTTCCCGATCGACCGGCGCCGGCTCGCCCGCGACGTGCTCGCAGGGCTCACGCTCGCGTCGATCAACGTCCCGCAGCTGCTCGGCTACACCCGCATCGCCGGCACGCCGATCGCGACCGGGCTCTACACGGCGCTCCTTCCCGCGCTCGCCTTCGCGCTGCTCGGCTCCTCGCGCCACCTGGTCGTCGCCGCGGACTCGGCGACCGCCGCGATCCTCGCGGGCAGCCTGTCGGCCATGGCCACGCCCGCCTCGGACCGGTACATGGCTCTCGTCGCGGTGCTCGCGCTCGCGGTCGGCGCGCTGCTGCTCCTCGCACGGCTCTTCCGGCTCGGCTTTCTCGCCGACTTCCTGTCGCGGACGGTCCTGGTCGGCTTCCTCGCCGGCGTCGGCGTCCAGGTCGCGGTCGCGATGCTCGCCGACATGCTCCGGCTGCCCGTGGGTTCGCGCCAGCCGCTGGTGCAGCTGCGCGAGATCGCCTCGTCGCTCCCGGACGCGCACCTGCCGAGCCTCGCTCTCGCGGCCTCGGTCGCGCTCGCCGTCCTGCTGGCGAGGCGCTTCGCGCCGCATTTCCCGATGCCGCTGCTCGCGGTGCTCGGCGCGACCGCCGCGAGCTGGTGGTGGGATTTCGCGGGCCGGGGCTTCGCGGTCGTCGGGCGGATCGAGGGCGGGCTGCCTCCCCTCGGCCTCGGCGCCGTGTCGTGGCCCGACGTGCTCGCGGTGCTGCCGGTCGCGCTCTCGTGTGCGGCGATCATCGTCGCGCAGAGCGCCGCCGCGTCGCGCGCGATGGCGTTCGCCCATCGCGAGCGCGACGACGTCGACGAGGACATCCTCGGCCTCGCCGCGGCGAACGTCGCGGCCGGGCTGTCGGGGGCCTTCGTCGTGAACGGCAGCCCGACCCAGACCGCGGTGGCCGATCGCGCCGGCGCGACCAGCCAGTGGTCGCAGGTGACGCTCGCGGCCGTCGTGCTCGCGGTCCTCCTCTTCCTGACCGGCCCGCTGTCCCATCTCCCGCGCGGCGTGCTGGCCGCGATCGTGTTCACGATCGGCCTCGGCATGATCGACCTCCGCCACCTGCTCGACATGCGCCTCGAGAGCCCCGGCGAGTTCAAGGTCTCGGTCGCGACCGCGGCGACCGTCGCGCTGGTCGGGGTGGAGCAGGGGATCCTGCTCGCGATGGTGCTCTCGCTGATGCGCCACGTCCGGCACAGCTACCTGCCGCACACGTCGGTGCTGGTCGAGGGCGTGGACGGCCGCCGCGATCCCGTGCCCGCCGAGCCGGGCCTGCAGACCGCGCCGGGGCTCGTCGTCTACCGCTTCGGCGCCGACCTCTTCTACGCCAACGAGAACCGCTTCGCGGAGGAGGCACGCGCACTCGTCGCGGCCGCTCCCGCGCCGGTCCTGTGGTTCGTCGTCGACGCGAGCGCGATCTCCGACCTCGACTACTCGGCCGCGCGCTCGCTGCGCGACCTGGTCGAGGACCTCGAGGGCGCAGGCGTCTCGACCGCCTTCGGTCGCGTGACGCCCGACCTGCGCTCCGACATGGAGCGGCACGGGATCGTCGACGCGCTCGGCGAGGGGCGCATCTTTCCCTCGCTCCACCAGGCGCTCGCCCTCGCGGCCGCCTCGGGCGTGCCGCTGGCGGCGCGACGAGGGATCGCGCTAGAGGACGAGGCCGACCTGACCACGGGGAGATGACGATGTCCGGAGACTCGATGAATCGCGACGCGGGGTCCGCCGAGGGGCCGCTTTCGGGCGTGCGCATCCTCGCCGTCGAGCAGATGCAGGCGCTGCCGTTCGCGACCCAGTTGCTCGCGCGACTCGGGGCGGAGGTCGTGAAGGTCGAGCACCCGGTGACCGGCGACTCGGGCCGCGGCGCGCTGCCGGCCGTGAAGGACGTCGACGGCCGCCAGGTCGGCGCGACCTACCTGCGCAACAACCTGGAGAAGCGCAGCATCGCGATCGATCTCAAGGCCGACGAGGGGCGCGAGCTGATCCGCCGGCTCGTGCCGCGCTTCGACGTCTTCGGCGAGAACTTCAAGCCCGGCACGATGGATCGCATGAAGCTCGGCTGGGCCGACCTGCAGCCTCTCCACCCGGGCCTCGTCTACGTGTCCGTCTCGGGCTTCGGAAATCTCCTGCCCTCGCCCTACGCCTCGTGGGCGGCCTACGCGCCGATCGCCGAGGCGATGGGCGGCTTCTACGAGTACCGCCGCGAGCCCGGCGTGCCGCCGGCGGTGAGCCCGGCCGGCGCGCTCGGCGACATCGGGACCTCGCTGTTCGCGGCGATCGGCATCCTCGCGGCGCTCCGCGGCCGCGACCGCACCGGGCGGGGCCAGCACGTCGACGTCGCGATGTTCGACGCCATGGTCGCGATGGCCGACATCGTGCCGCACTTCTGGTCGATGGGGGTGCGCGGCAAGCGCCGCACGCCGGGCATCTTCGACGGCTTCGCCGCGCGCGACGGCTACTTCGTCGTGCAGGCGGTGCGCGACCACCAGCTCGCGCAGTTCGCCCGCGCGGTCGGACACGAGGAGTGGCTCTCGGACCCCCGCTTCGCGACCCGCGACGGCTGGCGCGACCGCATGGACGACGTCGTGCGACCCTCCGTCGAGGCGTGGGCGAAGGACCGCACCAAGCTCGAGGCGGCGACCCTCCTCGCGGAGCAGGGAATCGCGGCCGGGCCGTGCTTCACGCCCGAGGACCTGGTCGCCGACCCGCACGTCTCGAGCCACGACATGCTGCTCCGCGTGCCGCGCCCCGACGGCGGCGAGCCGATGCTGGTGGTCGGCAACCCGATCAAGCTCTCGGGCACGCCCGAGCGCCCGCCACGCCGCTGGCCGACCCTCGGCGAGCACACCGACGCGGTCCTGCGCGACGAACTCGGGCTGCGCGACGACGACCTCGCCGCGCTGCGCGGGAAGGGCGTGATCGGGGGAGGCTGAGAGACGTCGACGGGCCGCCGCCGGTCCCGCCTGCGCCCGCCCCGAGTTCGGCGACGTCCGTTGCCGGCCGGAATGCCATTTCCTATGGTGTCGTGCCATGAAACATGGCACGGTCTCCATGGACAAGGCTGGTCGCCTCGTGTTGCCCAAGGCCGTGCGCGAGAGGCTCCATCTCGTTCCGGGCGCGGTCCTGTCGATCGAGGTCCGGGAGGATCGCGTCGAGCTCCGACCGGTCGAGCAGGAGCCCTCCCTGATCAAGCGGGACGATTGGTGGGTTCACCTCGGCCGTGCCGCCGCCGACTTCCCGGTCGAGGAGGCCGTCAGGCGCCATCGCGAGGAGCGGCTCGGGCGCGTCTCGCGGTGAGGGTCTTCTTCGACACGTCCGTGCTCGTGGCCGCGATGGTGGACCGCCACCCCAGGCATGCCCGGGCCATGCCGCCGATCCGGCGGGTCCTCGACCGGCGCGACGTCGGTATCGTCTCTGCGCACTCCCTCGCCGAGACCTACGCCGTCGTGACGTCCCTGCCGCTCTCGCCGAGGATCGGTCCCGAGGCCGCGCATCGCCTGGTTCACGAGAACCTGGTCGGTCGATTCGAGATCGTGGCGTTGACCGCGCGCGAATACGAACGCCTGCTCGAAGCGCTTCCCGAGCGCGGGGCAGCGGGAGGCAGCGTCTACGACGCGTTGCAGATCCAGTGTGCCGTGAAGGCCGGGGCGGAGAGGATCTACACCTTCGACGTCTCGGATTTCTCCCGGCTCGCACCCGACTGGTCGACCCGCATCGCCTCGCCGTGACGCACCCCCGTCTGCGACCGTGCGCGTGACGGGCCGGGCCGGACCGGACCGGGCCGGACCGGCGGGTGATCGCCGCGGTCGCGGCTTCAGCGCGCGTCGCGCTCGCGACGCATCTTCGCGCGCAGGCGCTCGGTCGCCGTGCGGTCGATCGAGAGCGTCCACTCCTCGAGCAAACCCGTGAGCACGACCCCGTAGTCGCGCCGGGCTCCCTCGACCGAGACGTACTCGTCGAGCACGTCCTCGAAGACCCGGTCGGCGGGCCGGTCGAGGGGGTCGCCCCAGCCGCCGCCGCCGCCGTAGTGGTACTCGTAGCACTCGCCCGCCTCGTGCGGGACGCGCTCCGAACGGTCGCCGACGGTCCGCTTCGCGTCCGAGCCGACCCGCACGAAGAGCTCGTTCGGGGAGCCGTCCCGGCCGCCCGCGATGCCGGGCATCGGCCAGCGGCGTCCCACGACGTAGGTGTAGATCGACGCCGGCACGAGCACCTGCTTGCGGTAGACGCTGCCGCAGTTGCCGCGGAACTCGCCCGCCCCGCCGGAGTCGGTGTCGTAGTCCCGCGACAGTTGGCGGATCGGGAAGATCGACTCGTTGATCTCGGCGGTCGCCCGGATCAGGTTGCCGAAGCTCGCGTTCATCGCACCCCAGCCGTCCTGTCCCTTCACCGCTCCGCAGTAGGCGGCGAAGGTGTCCACCGAGTGGTCGATGAAGGTGCGCCCGGTCCGAGGGTCGTTGCCGAAGATCACGGTCGGCATGCCCATCTTGTAGATCTGCGGGCAGCAGCGCGTCGGCACGACGTTCGAGAGCGCCTTCGCGATCGCCTCGCCGACCTCGGTGCCGGGATGGTGCGTCCCGGCCGCGACCGAGCGCCCCGGCGGCGGGTTCAGGCAGCAGCCCTCGGGGACGAAGAGCTCGACCGACTCGAAGAAGCCCTCGTTCTTCGGGATGTCGGGCGCCATCATCGCCGCGAGCTGGGCGATCACGTAGCCGCGGGTGTTGCCGAAGGTCGAGTAGGCGACGATCTCGGGCCGGTCGTCGGAGCCGCTGAAGTCGACGGCGATGCGGCTGCCGTCGATCGTCACCTTGCAGTGGACGTGGATGTCGGGGTGGCCCTTGGGATCCTGGTCGACGAAGACGTCGGACTCGTAGACGCCGTCGGGCCAGCTCTCGACTTCCGCGCGAAAGCGGCGCTTCGCGTACTCGATCGTCGAGTCGACGGCCGCGCGCACCGCCTCGTTGCCCCACCGCTCGCAGAGCGCCTTCAGGCGGCGGACGCCCAGCTGGGCGGCGCCGATCTGCGCGCGCAGGTCGCCGGGGAACGTCGGCGTCCGGTTGTTGGTCGCCATCATGTAGAAGACGTCGCGCCGCTCGACGCCGCGCTCGATCACCTTGAGCGCGGGAAAGCGCACGCCTTCCGCCCAGATGTCCGGAGCGTCGACGTTGTACCCGCCGGGCGCCCCGCCGCCGGTGTCGGCGTGATGGCACTGGATCGACGCGACGAGCACCATCTCCCCGTCGTGGAAGACCGGCGCGAAGACGTTGTAGTCGGGCAGGTGGCCCCCGCCGTGGTAGGGGTCGTTGGCGACCAGCACGTCGCCGTCGTGGAGCCCGTCGGGGCCGAAGAACTCGAGGGCGAAGCGCACCGGCAGGGTGCTCGACAGCATGAACTGGGGGATGCCCACCGACAGCGCCGCGAGGCAGCCGCGCGCGTCGAGGATCGTCGCGTTGCGCTCGTTCGACTGGTTCAGGATCGGCGTCGTCGCGGTGAGCGAGACGTGGGTCGCCATCTCGAAGGCGACCGTCTCCATGTAGCCGCGGACGATCTCCGCGGTGACGGGGTCGAAGCGTTCCGCTCGTCGTCGCGCGGCGACGCCCGGGGGCCGGCTGATCGCACCGGCCCGCCGCGCGGGCGTTCTTGCACGGGCGGGCTTGCGGCGGGAGGTCGGCATCGTCGCGTTCTCCCTCCGTCACGCCGCCGGCTTGAAGCGCGGCAGCGTGATCTCGTCGTTCTGCGGGTCGAACACGACCTCGACGGGCAGCCCGATCCGGATCACCGACGGGTCGACGTCGACCAGGTTCGTGTGCAGTCGCGGTCCCTCGTCGAGCTCGACGATCGCGACGTTGAAGGGATCGCCCCAGAAGGCGGGGTGCTGCGACTTGTGGACGACGATCCAGGAGTAGACCTTGCCGCGACCGGAGAGCCGCACCCATTCCTGGCGGCTCGACAGGCAGATCGGGCAGGTCGCGGCCGGGGGCCAGCGCAGGTGGCCGCAGTCGCCGCAGCGCTGCGCGCGCAGCTCGCCCCGGCGCGTGCCCTCCCAGAACGGAGCCGACTCCTCGGTCGGCATCGGCAGCGGCTTGTCGATCTTGAACATCGTCGCGGCTCCGTCTCGCCTCAGCGGGTGAGGATCGCCACCGTGTAGGCGACGGTCGGCGGCGCCTCGTGCGGCGCGCCGCCGTACCCGGTCACCATCGAGACCTCGACGTCCGGCACCTGCGAGGTCGACGTCCCGCGCAGCTGCCGCACGGCCTCGGCGACGTGGTTGAAGCCGCTCAGGTGCCCCTCGGAGAGCAGCCCGCCGGCGGTGTTCGCCGGCAGTCGCCCGCGGTCGAACTCGAGCTCGCCCCCGGCCACGAACGCGCCGACCTCGTCCGGCCGACAGAAGCCGTAGACGAGGAGCGAGTGCACGACGAGCGGCGTGAAGCCGTCGTAGAACTGGACGACGTCGACGTCGGCAGGCCCGAGCCCCGCCATGCGCCAGGCCTGCTCGCCCGCCTCGCGTCCGCCGCCGATCCCCGCCTCGTGGCGGTCGGGGTGCACGATCTCCGAGGAGTGGACCTGGCCGAATCCCGCGAGCTTCGCCGCGCCGTGGCGCAGGTCGCGCGCGCGCTCGGTCGAGGTGACGACGATCGCGCCGCCGCCGTCGGTGACCAGGCAGCAGTCGAGCAGGTGGAGCGGTTCGACGATCCAGCGCGACGCCTGGTGGTCGGCGAGCGTCATCGGGTCGCGCTTCTGGGCGAGCGGGTTGCGGGAGGCGTGCTTGCGGAAGGCGACCGCGATCGCGCCGTACTGCTCCGACGTGATGCCGATCTCGTGCATCTGCCGGCGCCCGACGTGCGCCATGAAGGGCATCGCGCCGACGTCGCCGTAGGGAATCGCGAACTGCGAGCCGAACATCGTCGGCAGGATGCCCTGCGGGTTCGTCTGCGCGCCGAAGGCGCAGAGCACGGCCTTGCAGATCCCGGCGTGCACCAGCGCCGCGGCCGTCTGCATCATGCCGATCGCGGTGGCGCCGCCCATGTCCATGGTCGAGCAGAAGGCGGGGGCGAGTCCCAGGTGGACGGCGACGCGGGAGGCCCAGCCGTGCTGCTCGCCCATCTGCGGCGGCATCAGCACGAGGACGCCGTCGATCTCGGACTTCGCGAGGCCGGCGTCGGCGATCGCGGCCGCCGACGCCTCGAGCGCGAAGCCCATGGCGCTCGTCCCGGGCACCCGGCCGAAGCGCGACAGTCCGACGCCGGCGATCGCGGCCTTGCCCGAGAGCTGGCGGGTGTCGTCCATCAGGGGATCTCCGCTGCGTCGCTTCGCCCGGCGCGGTGCTCCGCGGCGGCGCCGAGGTCACCGCAGGGGGTCGGGGAAGTCAAGCCGCACCCGCTCGGCGAGCTCGGCGAGCGAGCGGACCCGGAGGTCGGCGAGGTGACCGAACGGAAAGCGCCCCGACGGGTCGACGTAGACCGTCGCGGCTCCGGCGCCGCGTCCCGCCTCGAGGTCGAAGAGGTAGTCGCCGACCATGACCGCGGCTTCGGTCGCGCCGCGCCAGCCGTCGAGCAGTCGGTGGATCGCGTCGGGCCTCGGCTTGGGCGGGGCCTCGTCGCGCCCCACGATCGAGTCGGGCGCGAAGAAGCCGTCGAGCCCCGCCGCGCGCAGCGTCTCGTGCGCGTTGGCGAGCGAGTTCCGCGTCGCGATGCCGAGGTCGACCCCGGCGCGGAGCAGTTCCGCGAGCAGATCCGCCGCACCCTCGGCCGGACGGGCCTCGCGCGCGATCTCGAGCTCGATCGCGTCGAGGCGCACCGCGAGCGGCGCCGATTCCTCGGGCGGCAGCTCGGCGAGCGACTCGAGGATCGGCCGCCCGGCCGGAAGGCCGAGCTCCGTGCGGATCGCGTCGAAGTCGTGCACCGCGACCGTGAGGGTCCCGTCGAGGTCGAACACCCAGTGGCGGGCGCGGGCGATGCGGGCGAGGGGCACTCAGCGGACCCGGGGGGCCGCGCTCTCGACCACTTCCCGCGCCATGGCCCTCGCCAGGTCGGCGTGCAGGACGTCGACCGCCTTGAGCCGCTTCTCGGCCCGGACGAGGTCATCACGCGCGAGGGCGGGATTCGTCACCGAACAGCCCTTCCGGATCCCAGAGGGGGATCCCCACGAGGAGAGCGTGCCGGAGTTCCGGGTCGCTCGTCCGGAGCGATCGACGCGCGACGAAGAGCGGCTCGATCGGGTAACGGCGATCGTCGGCCTCGAGTCGCGGCGCGATCGCCCGGTCCCACCACGCGTCGTGCTCGCGCTTCGGGGAATCCGAGCGCAGCACGAGCAGGACGTCGACGTCCGAGTCGTCGCGGGCCCGGCCCTCCGCGACGCTTCCGACGAGGAGGGCCGCGCAGGCGCGCTCGCCGACGAGACCGGGGAGGTCCGAACGCAAGGCGTCCAGCCGCGAGCGCAGCAACCGGTCGTTGTCGTCGAGGATGGCGAAGCGGTGTTCCACCGCGACGGAGCCTAGGGCCGTCGACCTGCCGCCGCAAGACCGGGCAGCGCGAGCCCGGGTTCCGTCTCCGCTCCCTGCTCTGGCCCGCCCGTCGCCCCTGCGGTATCGCGGGGCCATGCAGAACTCCCCGGGCAGCGACGAGATTCCCGAGCCGAACTTCGCCGAGCGCGTACGGACGATGCTGCACCGGGGCCGCACGGGCGCGCTCTCGACCTGGTCGGCGAAACTCGAGGGCTACCCGTTCGGATCGATCATGCCCTACGGTGTCGCGCCCGACGGCAGCCCGACCTTCTTCGTGAGTTCTCTCGCGCTTCACACGAAGAACCTGCGGCGCGACCCGCGCGCGAGCCTGCTGGTCGGCGCGACCGCCGCCGAGGATCCGCTCGCGGTCGGACGGGTGACGCTGGTCGGCGAGGTCGGGCCGGTCGAGGACGCGGTGCTCGACGCCGTCCGCGAGGACTACCTCGCGCGCCATCCCTCCTCGCGGGCCTGGGTCGGGTTCGGCGACTTCTCCTTCCACCGGCTCGCCGTGCGCGACGCGTGGTACGTCGCGGGCTTCGGCGCGATGGGATGGATCGACGCGGCCGACCTGCGCGCGGCGAGCCCCGACCCGCTCGCCGACGCGTCGGACGAGATCGTCGCGCACATGAACGAGAACCATGCCGACGCGCTGGTCGCCTACGCGAAGGCGTTCGCCGGCCTCGACGCGACGGTCGCGCGCATGGTCGAGGTCGATCGCCTGGGCTTCCGCCTGCGAGCCGAGGCGGGCGGGCAGGCAAGCGAGGCGCGGCTCGCCTTTCCCGCCCCGGTCGCGACTCCCGAGGAGGCGCGCAAGGCGCTCGTGCGCATGGTGCGCGAGGCGCGCGAGCGTCTCGGCGCCCGGTGAGCAGGCCCGGGCGGCGGGCTCGACCGATCGGATTGCGGCCGGCGGAGACTCTCCCGTAGGCTCACCGGCGATGCGAAGCATGCGTCTCGCCGTCGCACTCGGCGCGATCTCGGTCGGCTTGGCCTGCGCCCCGCGCGCGTGGGCCGGTTCCGGGGAGTCCGGCCCCGCCGCGGCGCCACCGTCCGCGGCTCCCGCGGCACCGGGTGCAAGCGCCGCGGCGACCGACCCTGCACCGACCGGTACCGTGCTTCGCTTCTCGCGGGCCGGCTCGTCCGCTCGCGAGGTCGACCTCGCGACGCTCCGCGCCCGCTGCGGCGAGCGGGTCGTCACGGTCGAGGACCCCTACTACGGGACCCGCAAGAACTTCCGCGGCTGCCCGTTGCGCGAGGCCCTGCGCATCGGCTTCGGCGAGGACCCGTCGTGGCTCGCCGGCCGCGACGTCGTGTTCCGCGCGACCGACGGCTACGCGAAGCCGTCGTCGGGATCCCGCGTGCTCGAGGACGGCGGCTTCCTCGTCTTCTCGGACGCGGACGTCGACGGCGGCCGCGCCCCCGCGTTCGCGCCGATCGACCGCAAGCAGATCGACCCGGCCCCGTTCTACGTCGTCTGGACGAAGCCCGGGCAGGACCCCCACCGCTTCCCCTGGCCCTACTGCCTCGGCGAGATCGACGTGCGGCAGGTGACCGACCTCTACCCGCACGTCGCCCCGGTCGGCGAGGAGGCGGGCTCGCCGGCGCTGGCCGGCTTCGAGACCTTCAAGAGCGACTGCATCGCCTGCCACGCGATCAACGGCGAGGGCGGCCGCATCGGGCCGGACCTGAACGTGCCCCGCAGCATCGTCGAGTACCGGCCGGTCGACCAGGTCAAGGAATACGTCCGCAACCCGGCGTCGTTCCGCTACTCGAACATGCCGGCGCACGAGTACCTCGACGACCGGCGACTCGACGAGCTCGTCGCCTACTTCCGGGCGATGAGTCGCCGCAAGCACGATCCGGGGAAGGGGTCGTGACGGCCCGCGCGCACGGCCGTCCTCACTCGCTCGCAGGGCAGCTCCTCGACCTCGGGCGTCGCCCGATCCGCACGATCCACGGGCCGTTCGAGCTCGCGGGCGGCATCAACGTGGCGACCGGTGCGACCGCGCTCGCGCTGGTGCGCGGCGACGTCGGCGGCGACGAGCCGCTGCTCGTGCGCCTGCACTCCTCCTGCGTCACGAGCGAGACCTTCGGCGGCTGCGACTGCGACTGCGTCGAGCAGCTCGACGGCGCGCTCGAGCGGATCGCGAAGGCCGGCCGCGGCGCGGTCGTCTACCTCATGCAGGAGGGCCGCGGTGCGGGCTTCACCGCCAAGGCGCGCGACCGCATGCTCGTGCAGGCGAGCCGCGACCGGCTCACCACCTTCGAGGCCTACGCCAGCATGGACCTCGACCCGGATCACCGCAGCTACGAGGAGGTCCGCTGGCTCTGCCGCCTGCTCGGGGCGCGGGCGCCGTTGCGGCTGCTCACGAACAACCCGGAGAAGATCGCGGCGCTGCGCGCGGCGACCGGTCTCGACCTCGCCGGTGCCGAGCCGCTCTCGCCCGCGGCCTCGCCCTACAATCTCCACTACATCGCGTCCAAGCTGCGTTCCGGGCACCGCCTCTCCGAGCCCGAGGCCGAGGAGGTCGCGGACCTCCCCGAGCCGGTGCATGCCTTCGAGCCGTATGCGCCCGAGGACGCGCCCCGCTTCGTGCACGTCGCGGACTACCTCCTGCCCGTGCGCCCGCGCCTCGTCGCCGGCGAGTCCGTCGGGCTCGGGGAGTTGCCGGTGTGGTTCCGGCTGCACGCGCACTTCGACCTCGCGACGCGCACCGAGCTCGCGCTGCTCCGACGCGGTCCGGCCGATGCACGGGAGCCGCTCGTGAGGCTGCAGTTCGAGTCGCTGGTCGATCGCTTCCCGCTCGCAGGCGGCGGGTACGAGAAGCGCCGCTGGCACGCGGCGGTCGCCCGTATCGCGGGGCACGGCGCCGGGCTCGCCGCGTTCGTGCCGTCCGCCGGCTTCGACCCCGGGCTGGTCGAGCGGCGCGGCGATCCCGAGGCGGCGATCGCGCTGCTCTGCCACGCCCTGCGCGGCCGCGCCGTGCGCCTGC
>JAFMJW010000354.1 GCA_017853315.1 Alphaproteobacteria bacterium | reverse complement strand
GCCGGCGACGTCGTCGGGAAGCGTGATGTGCTCGCGGGTGATGCCGTGGATCGTCTCGCCGGGCGGCAGCAGGTAAGGCTCGACCAGCGGTGCGACCCGGCTCACCCGGCGGAAGTCGGCCGCGTCGTCGACGTCGATGACCTCGGGGCCGCCGTCGATGATCCGGATCTGGTCGCCCAGGTGCAGGTCGATCGAGGCCGGCCCGACCTGGTCGAGCGAGAAGGGCTCGATGCGGAGCCGGCGCGCGGCGATCTCGGCGAGGATCGCGTCCCGGGTGAGGATCAACGCGGCCGGCCCGGGCTCAGGACTTCGCGCGGGACACGAAGCGCGCCTCGCGCGTGTCCACGATCACCATCTCGCCCGACTCGAGGTAGGACGGAACCTGGATCTCGAGCCCGGTTTCGAGCTTCGCGGCCTTGGTCTGGGCCTGCGCGGTCGCGCCCTTGATCGCGGGGGCGGTCTCGACGACCTCGAGTACGACCGTGTTCGGCAGCTCGACCGAGAGCACGCGCTCGTTGAAGACGATCGAGCGCACGTTCTCCATGCCGTCCTTCAGGTAGCCGCCCGAGTCGCCGATCTCCTCGGCGGAGAGCGAGAACTGGTCGTAGGACTGCGTGTCCATGAAGTGGAAGCCGTCGACGTCCTTGTAGAGGAACTGGACGGCGCGCAGCTCGACGTTCGGCTCCTCGAGCTTGTCGCCGCTGCGGAAGGTCTTCTCGAGCACCTGCCCGGTGCGCAGGTTGCGCACCTTGAGCTTCGTCAGCGAGCCCGAGCCGCGCGCGGTCGAGGACTGCACGTGGACCTCGAGCACGCTCCACGGATCGCCGTCGACCAGGATCCGCTGGTGTCGCTTGATGTCGCCGAGCGAGAGCATCTCGTCATCTCCGTGGGAGGGGGTTGCGGTCCGGGACGGTACCGGGGCGGGGGAATCCGCCCGTCACCAGCCCGCGAGCTTCGCGGCGCGCTCGCGGTGGTAAGCCGCGTCGCCGAAGGCGGAGCGGTCGTAGATCGCGCGGCGGAACCACAGCTGCAGGTCGTATTCCCAGGTGAAGCCGATGCCGCCGTGGAGTTCCGTCGTGTCGCGCGCGAAGCGGTCGTAGACGTCGGTCATGTGCGCCTTGGCAAGCGCCGCGTGCCGCTCCGACTGGTCGCGGATCGCGTCGAAGGCGTGCGCCGCGTACCACCACAGCGAGAGCGACGGCTCGAGCTCGCAGGCGAGGTTCGCGACCTGGTGCTTCACCGCCTGGAAGGCGCCGATCATCTGGCCGAACTGCTCGCGCTGCTTGGAGTAGGTGGTCGTCATGTCGAGCATGCGGCGGCAGCCGCCGTAGGCGTCGGCCGCGAGCAGAACGAGCGCCGCGTCGCGAGCGCGCCCGGCGGTCGGGAGACCGCCCGGCATCGCCTCGACCGGCGTGTTCTCGAAGGCGACGTGCGACAGCCGCCGGGTCATGTCGACGCCGGTGTAGTCGCCCGTGGTCACGCCTGCGGCGGCGCGCTCGGCGAGGAAGAGCCCGGGGCCCTTCTCGTCGCGCGCGACCACGACCAGCACGTCGGCGGTCGAGCCGTCGGGCACGAGCGCCTTCTTCCCCGACAGGCGTCCGCCCTTCACCTGGGCCTGCACCGCGGCGGGATCCCATGCGCCGTCCGCCTCGCCGAGGGCGAAGGTGCCGATCGCCGAACCGTCGGCGAGCCGCGGCAGCCAGCGCGCGCGCTGGGCGTCGCTGCCACCTTCCGCGATCGCGATCGCGGCGATCGCGTTGGCGAGGAACGGCCCCGGCGTCGCCGCGTAGCCGAGTTCCTCGGCGGCCAGCGCCAGGTCGAGCAGCCCGAGCCCAGCGCCGCCGTGCTCGGCGGGCACCGCGAGCCCGGTCACGCCGAGCCCGACGAGCCCCTGCCACAGCGCGGGGTCGTGACCGGTCGGCCCTTCCATGACCGAGCGCACGCGCGTCGTCGGGCACTCGGCGTCGAGGAAGCGGCGGATCGTGTCCTTCAGGAGAACCTGGTCCTGCGAGAGTCCGAAGTCCATGGCGAGCCCGCTCCTCTCACTTCTTCCCGGCGGACGCGGCCGCGTCGCGAGGGAGCCCGAGCCCGCGCTCGGCGATGATGTTGCGCTGGATGTTGGCGGTGCCGCCGGCGATGAGCACGCCGAGCGACCACATGTAGGCCGAGACGAGCATGCCCATGCCCGGCGCCTCCGGCTCGCCCGGCGCGAGCGCGCCGCGGTCGCCCATCACGTCCATCGCGAGCTTCGCGACGTCGTAGCCGAGCGTGGTCGAGTAGAGCTTGGAGACGAGCGCCGCCATGCCCGGCTCCTCGCCGCGCGCGCTCATCGTGAGCTGGCGGTAGCCGTGGTACTCGCCGGCCAGGATCTTCGCCTCGAGCGCCACCAGCCGGTCGCGGATCACCGGGTCCTGGATCGCGGGCTTGCCGCGCACGTTCGTGAACTGCGCGAGCATCGCGACGCCGTCGAACACCCGCCGGCTCATGCTGGCGCTGCCGATCAGCGCGCGCTCGTGTTTCAACGTCGAGCGCGACACGATCCAGCCGCGGCCCCGGTCGCCGACCAGGTTGCCGTAGGGAACGCGCACGTTCTCGAGGAAGACCTCGTTGAAGTCGGCGGTGCCGGTCATCTGGCGGAGCGGACGCACGGTCAAGCCGGGCGTCTTCATGTCGATCAGGATGTAGCTGATGCCGTCGTGCTTGGGCGCCTCGGGCTCGGTGCGCACGAGGCAGAACATCCAGTCGGCCGACTGCGCGTCCGAGGTCCAGATCTTCTGGCCGTTGATGACCCAGAAGTCGCCGTCGCGCTCGCCCTTGGTGCGCAGCGAGGCGAGGTCGGAGCCCGAGCCGGGCTCCGAGTAGCCCTGGCACCACTTGATGCTGCCGAGGATCGTGCCCTCGATGAACTTCTTCTTCTGCTCCTCGGTGCCGTGCTCGATGAGCGTCGGGACGAGCATGCTCGGCCCCTGCCCGATGACCTCGTGCGGCGCCTTCGCC
>JAFMJW010000087.1 GCA_017853315.1 Alphaproteobacteria bacterium | reverse complement strand
GCTTCGCGACCGGCTTCGGCGAGGCGCTGCGGCTCGAGGCGAGGGCCTCGCGCGCACACTCGGCGCGCGTCACGCCACGAGCGATCGCGGAGCGACGGGCGAAGATCCAGGACCGGGGACGATCCCAGTCGCGGGGCTGAGCGGCTGGACGGGACTCGACGCCTCGACGGCCGCCGCGCCGGTCCACGAGACGGCACGCTCGGCGACCTCGGCCGCCCGGACCCCCGCCGCCCTCGCCTCCGCGCCGGCCCTCGCGAGCCGTTCCTGGTCCCCGCGGGACGCGGCGTCGATCGCCCGGCGCAGGGCACAGCGCGCATCCCAGGCCGCCGCGAGGGCGGCACGCGCGAGAGGGCTGTCCGGCACGAGCCGACGGGTCTCGGCGACGGCCTTCTGGGCCTCGTCCAGTGCGGCGCGCGCGACGATGACGCTCATGCACACCTTCGTAGGGAATCGACAGGGTCGAGTCAACACAAATTCCCGTGGCACGCGAGACTGTCGCCCGGCCACTCCGAACCTGCGAAGATTCCTTCACCTTCGACGACCTGGAGGTCGCGACACGGAGCGCGGGGTCGAGGAGGGGGCGGGATCAGGGCCCCGTCAGGCCCCCCGTCAGAGGCGCATCAGGCGGCACCGAGGCTCGCCGACGAGCGCTCAGAAGCCGAACGTCTCGCCGATCGACAGGACGAGGGCCGCCTCCGGGCCGAGGCCCGCGGCGGAGGCCGCCGCCCGGAAGCGGGCCGGCGGCTCGTCGATCGGCTCGTCGGTCAAGTCGAAAGTGCCGTGGTGCATGGCGACGATGCGCCGGGCACGCAGGTCGCGGCCCGCTCGCAGCCCCTCCTCGGGGTCCATGTGGAAGGGCCGCATCATCGCCGTCGGCTCGTAGGCCCCGACCGGCACCGCGGCCACGTCGAAAGGCCCGAAGGCCTCGCCGATCCGGGAGAATCCGTCGAAGTAGCCGGAGTCGCCCGTGAAGTAAAAGCGACGGGCGGGGCCGAGGACCGCGAACGATCCCCAGAGCGCGAGCCTGCGGTCGAAGGCGCCGCGCGCGCTCCAGTGCTGGGCGGGCAGGCAGACGACCTCGAGTCCCGCGACGGGAACCCGGCCGCCCCAGTCGCACTCCGAGACGCGCTCGACCGGGATGCCCGCCCCGGCGAGCGTCGTCGCGTTGCCGAGCGGCACGACGAACCGGGTCCTCGGGTCGCGGTCGGCGAGCGCCCGGAGGGTCGGCAGGTCCATGTGGTCGTAGTGGTTGTGCGACACCAGCACGAAGTCGATCGGCGGCAGGGCGTCGAACGCGACGCCCGGCGGCACGCGACGCGCGGGCCCCGCGAACGCGATCGGGCTCGCGCGCTCCGACCAGATCGGGTCGGTGAGGAAGCTCGCGTGGTCCATCTGGACGAGCAGGGTCGAGTGCCCGATCCAGGTCACGGTCGGCTCGCTGTGGCGCGCGTTCTCCCGCAGGAAGGCCCCGTCGTTGGGCACGATCGCGGGGCCGCCGGGACGACCGGTCGCCGAGGCGATCATCTTGCGGAAGAAGAAGGGCACGGTGACGTCCGGACCCGCCGTCGGGATGTCGCCGACGGTGTTGAGGAACCGTCCGGAGGAGTCGCGTCGCGCCCCCGGGATGCCGGGCAGGTCGCCGGCCGACGCTCCGGCGGCGACCAGCACGAGGAGGCCGAGCGCGAGTCCCAGCGGCACCGGCAGGTGAACGGTGATCGGCATGCCCCGGATCATGCCGTGATCCCGGGAGGCGGGCCAGAGCGCGTCCCGGGCGCCGGGGCCGAGCGCTTGCGCGGAGCCGCCGGACGCGGCTTCCTCCGCCCCGGGAGTCCATGGCGGATCGCGAAGGAAGAGGCGGCACCGCCGGGCCGAACGCCGGGGGCGGGGCCGGGCGCCATCCGCGGGACCGGCTCGGCCGCGAGCTCGGCACGCTCGACGCGACCATGCTCGTCGTGTCCTCGGTGATCGGGGTCGGCATCTTCCTCACCCCGGGCACGGTCGCGGCCGAGGTGCCCGACGCCCGGCTCTTCCTGCTCGCGTGGCTCGCGGGCGGCGTGCTCTCGGCCGCAGGCGCGCTCGCCAACGCGGAGCTCGGCGCGATGATGCCGCGGGCCGGCGGCGACTACGTCTACCTGCGCGAGGCCTTCCACCCGGCGGCGGGATTCCTCGTCGGCTGGCTCTCCTTCTTCGTCGTCTACGCGGGCACGGTCGCGACGCTCGCGGTCGGCTTCGCCGACGGACTCGAGCCATTCGTGGCGCTCTCCGGTGCCGGCCGCACCGCGGTCGCGATCGCCGCGATCCTCGCGACCTCCTGGGTGAACCACCGCGGGCTGCGGGCCGGCGCGATCTTCAACAACGCGACCGCGCTGCTCAAGGTCGCGACGCTCGCGGCGCTGGTCGTCGCCGGCTTCGCCCTGGCACCCGGCGCGGTCGCGCGGGTTCCCGAGACCGCGGCTCCGCCCTCCACCCCGGGGCTCCTCTCGGCCGCGCTCGCCCTGCCACCCGTCCTGTTCAGCTACCTTGGATGGAACGCCTCGATCTACGTCGCGAGCGAGCTGCGCGACCCCGAGCGCACCCTGCCCCGCTCGCTGCTGCTCGGGCTCGGCCTCTGCACGCTGCTCTACCTCGCCGTGAACGCGCTCTACCTGCGCGCGCTCGGCATGGAGGGACTGGCCGGCGAGCCGCGCGTCGGCGAGGCGACGGCGCGCGCCCTGTTCGGCGAGGCCGGCGGGAGGATCGCGGCGGCGCTCGTGCTGCTCTCGGTGCTCGGCTGCCTGAACGCGACCATCCTCGTCGGGCCGCGGATCGCCTACGCGATGGCGCTCGACGGCCTCTTCTTCGCGGGCGCGGAACGGGTGCACGAGGCGAATCGCACGCCGCACGTGGCGATCGCCGTGCAGGCGGCGGTCGCGATCGCGCTCGTCGCGCTCCTGCGGCGCTTTCCGAGCGTGCTCGACTACACGACCTTCGCCATCGTGCTGGCGACGATCGCCGACGTCGCGGCGCTGGGCGCGCTGCGGCGCAAGCGGCCCGGCTGGCCGCGCCCGTTCCGCGCGATCGGCTACCCGTGGCTGCCGGGGCTCTACCTCGTCGCGAACGCGGGGATCGCGGTCGCGATGGTCGTCGGACGACCGCTCGAGTGCGCAGCGGCGCTCGCGGTGGCGGCGACCGGCGTGCCGGCCTACTTCGCCTTCGCGCGGCGCGCCTCGCGCTGACGGGCCGTGCCCGCCGCGAGCGCCGCGAGGCCCGCGCGCCGCTCCGCGGGGAGCCGGCGCGGGCGGCCGTCGCTGCCGACCAGCGCGTGCTCGGTGCGCGCGGTCGCGATCCGCTCGTCGCCGCGGTCGATCTCGTAGGCCATCGCGAGCGAGGCGCCCGCGACCCAGTCGAGCCAGGTGGCGACCGAGACGCGGTCGTCGAACACGGCGGCCCGCCGGTAGTCGACCTCGACCCGGGTGGTCGCGAAGTGGAATCCGTCGGCCACCCACTCGCGGTAGGGGCGGTCGTGCTCGTCCATCCAGGCGACGCGCGCGAGTTCGAGCCAGCGCACGTAGTTCGCGTGGTGGACGATGCCCATCGCGTCCGTCTCGAAGAACGGGACGCGGTGGACCAGCACGCTGCGCCTCACGGCAGCGACGGGGCGGCGACCGCGGCGGCGGTCGCCGCCCGCAGCAGCCACCAGATGAGCACGCCGGTCACCGACACGTAGAGCCAGATCGGCATGAGGACGCGGGTGACCTTCTTGTGGCGGGCGAACTCCCGGCGCCAGGCGAACCAGAAGGCCGTCAGCGCCCCCGGCACCACCACCGTCGAAAGCAGGACGTGGCTCGCGAGCACGGCGAGGTAGAAGGTTCGGAGCGGGCCCTGCCCGGGGTACTTCGTGTCCCCGTGCACCCAGTGGTAGACGAGGTAGGAGACGAGAAAGACGGTCGAGGCGGCGAACGCGGCGACGACCAGGCGCTTGTGAAGCCGCAGCGAGCGCCGTCGCGCGGCGGCCCATCCCGCGGCGAGCAGGACCGCGGCGGTTCCGTTCAACGCCGCGTTCACGGCCGGGAGGAAGCGCAGATCGACGCCGCCCGAGCCGGCCCGGTCGCGCAGCAGGAGGATCCAGCCGATGAACGAGAGGGCGAGGACGGAAAGGATCGCATTGAAGACGAAGAAGGAGCGATCGGAGATGCGCTCGATCGCGCCCGCGCGCACGCTGTTCATGCTCCACGGGGCTAGCCCGAAATGAGGAGGGCCGCCAGAGCGGCGGCAGCGGTGCCGCCTGCCGCGCGGCCCGTCGCCGCGACGATCGCGGGAGCGCTCGCCCTCGGCTTCGTCCTCGTCCTCGCGCGCTCCGGCGTGGCCCGGGCCGACGCCACCCCGAGTCCGTCGACCTCCCCCTCGGCCGCGAAGCCCGCCGGCGAGGGCATCGTCGTCCTCCACTCGCGATCGCTGGACGGGCTCGTGCGACGCGGCCTCGTCCCGGCCTTCGCGAAGCAGTCGTCGGTCGCGGTGCAGGTCGAGGCCCAGCCCCGGCCCGACGCGATCGCGCTCGCCACCACCGACGGCCGGCCCGCCGACCTGCTCCTGGTGGACGACGTCGCGCTCCTCGCGGCGAAGCTCTCGCCGGAGCAGGCGCCGCACTACACGGCCGTCGCCTCGGACTCGATGGTGGTCGCCTACCGGCCGGAGTCGACTTTCGGGAAGGCCGTCGCGGCCGGACGCGACTGGCTGCTCGCGCTCGACGCGGGCGGCGTCCGGATGGAGCGGACCGACCCGTCCGCGGACCCGCTGGGCCGGCGCACGGCGATCGTGATGCGGCTCGCCGGCACCTACTACGGCGACGACAAGCTCGAGGCGCGGCTGCTCGCGCGCGCCCGGGTCGTGCCTCCCGACCAGCTCGTGTCGCGATTGCAGCGAGGCGAAGCCGACGTCGCGATCCTCGAGCGCAGCCGCGCCGTCGCGGCCTCGCTCGCGGTGCTCAGCCTGCCGGTCGAGATCGACCTCGCCGACCCGGGGCGCGCCGGCACCTACGCGGCGGCGACCGTGGAGGCCGGCGGGCGCACCTGGCGAGGAGCGCCGCTCGCGATCGCGGTGGTGCCGCTCGCCGGATCTCCCCACCCGGCCGCCGCGATGCGCTTCGCGGACTTCCTCGGCTCGGCCCCCGGGCGTCGCGCCTTCGACGCGAGCGGCTTCCTGTTCCCGCCCGGGTACCCGGCCCGGCGCGCGCTCGGCCAGGACCCTTGAGGACCGAAGTGCCGACGAGGCGTCGGGCCGCGAGGCCCCGGTGATCGACGGCGTCGAGCTGCGCATCATCGGCCACGCCCGCACGCCCTGGCGTCGGCGCGAGGACGCTCCGCACCAGCCGTCGGCCGCGGCCGACGCGGAGGCCGCGATCGAGGTCGAGCCGCCCTGGCGCGACGCGCTCGCCGACCTCGGGAGCTTCACGCGGATCTGGGTGCTCTCCCTCTTCCACCGCAGCCACGGCTTTGCGACCCGCGTGCGCCCGCCGCGCGGAGGCCCCCGCCGCGGCGTGTTCGCGACCCGCGCGCCGAACCGGCCCTCGCAGATCGGCCTGAGCTGCGTCGAGCTGGTGGGCGTCGACGTGGAAGCCGGCCTGGTCCGGGTGCGCGGGCTCGACCTCCTCGACGGCACGCCGGTGCTGGACCTGAAGCCCTACCTGCCGGTGGTCGACGCGCATCCGGATGCGGGCCACGGCTGGCTCGAGCCGTGGATCGAGCGCGGCATCGAGCCCCGGCTGCGCAAGCCGACGCGGCCGATGCGAGACTAGGGCCGTGCCGGCGGACGGCGCTCGCGCACACCGGGAGGCGGACCGCACCGCGACCGCGGAGGAAGCCTCCTCCCGCGGACGCTCCGGTGGCCGCCCGACGGTCGCGGGTCAGGCGAGCTCGACCGCGTCGCCGACCGAGACCGGGCCGGGCGACTCGATCGTCGCGTAGACGCCCACGTTCTGCCCGGAGTCGCGCACGATCGTGCGCAGCACCGCGGGATCCTTCGGCAGGTCGCCCTGCGGCAACGTGGTCATCACGCAGCGTGGGCACGGCACCGTCACGGCGAGCCTGGCGCCGCCCACGTGCAGCTCGCGCCCGCACCATTCCAGTTCCGGCGGCGCGTCGGGCGCAACCGGCGTCTCGACCAGCAGGTTCGGCCGGAATCGCACCGGGTCGAAGGACGACCCCGGCGCGCGCCGCCGCAGGAAGTCGAGGTGCCCGGTGGTGAGGACGTGGAGCGGGAAGGCGTCGAAGTAGGTGCCGGCGGGCGAGGTCAGCTCGAAGAGCTCGGGCGGGAAGATCGAGAGGTCGGGCAGCGGCTCGTCGGGCAGTCGCCCGAAGATCTCGCGCAGGTCGTCCATCGGGTCGACGCCTTCTTCGAAGACGCGCCGGTAGTGCTCGCGGCTCTCGGCCGGCAGGCGTGGCCATAGCGAGACGGCGCGGCCCAGCAGCGCGGACAGCAGGCGGGCGGCCTCGGGCGAGTCGCTGCGCGCGCGCGTCCCGTCGGGCAGCTCGATCTCGGCGACGGCGACCCGCCCCGCGGACGGCTCCTCGAGGTAGCGAGCGGAGCAGCGCAGGAGGTCGGGCAGCTTCTTCGCGCCACGGATCTCGCCGACCACGTCGTCGCGCACGGCCCACCCGCGGTCGCCCGCGAGGCCGTCGGGGTGCAGCTCGGCCGACGCGAGGGACTCGCCGCGCATCGACTTCACCGGGTGTCGCCAGATCCCGACGACTCGTCCCACGACCGCCATCGCGAGGACGGTCCCACGCGGCGCTCGATCGCGTCAAGCGGCGCGACGGGACCGCGCCCGGCCTCGCCGGAGCGGCCAACCGGCCTCTCGTGCCCCGGACCCCCCACTCCGGGAGGGGTCGCGAGGGGGGATCCCCCTCCGCTGCCATCCTCCGCCTCGTCGGTTAAAGGCGTGGGATCCGGACCGGGCCCCGCGCCCGGAGCGGTCCCTCCCATGCCCGACGATCTCCAGTCCCGCCTCGAACGGCTCCTCGCCGAGCGCATCCTCGTGCTCGACGGCGCGATGGGCACGATGGTGCAGCGTCACTCCCTCGGAGAAGACGACTTCCGGGGCGAGCGCTTCCGCGACCACGGCCGGGACCTGAAGGGCAACAACGACATCCTGGTCCTCACCCGCCCCGACGTGATCGAGGGCATCCATCGCGCCTACCTCGACGCCGGTGCGGACGTGATCGAGACCAGCACGTTCAGCGCGACCACCGTCGCGCAGGCCGACTACGGGCTCGAGCACGTCGTGCACGAGTTGAACGTCGAGGCCGCGCGGCTCGCCCGCCGGGCCTGCGACGACTTCACGCGGCAGGATCCCTCGCGCCCCCGCTTCGCGGCCGGGGCGATCGGGCCCACCAACCGTACGCTCTCGATCTCGCCCGACGTGAACAACCCGTCGCTGCGCGCGATCGAGTTCGACGCGCTCGCCGACGCCTACGCCGAGCAGGTGCGCGGGCTGGTCGAGGGCGGCGTCGACCTGCTGCTGCCCGAGACGAGCTTCGACACCCTCAACATGAAGGCGGCGATCGTCGCGATCGAGCGTGTCTTCGCCGAGATCGGCCGGCGTCTGCCGGTCGTGCTCTCGCTCACGATCACCGACCGCAGCGGGCGCACGCTCTCCGGCCAGACCCTCGAAGCCGCCTGGATCTCGATCGCGCACGCGAAGCCGCTCGCGGTCGGCCTGAACTGCGCCCTCGGCGCGGCCGAGATGCGGCCGTTCGTCGAGGAGCTCTCGAAGGCGGCGCCGGTCTTCACGAGCTGCTACCCGAACGCGGGGCTGCCGAACGCCTTCGGCGAGTACGACGAGACGCCGGCCGACACCGCGCGGATCGTCGGCGAGTTCGCGCGATCGGGCTGGGTGAACCTGGTCGGCGGCTGCTGCGGCACGACCCCCGACCACATCCGCGCGATCGCGGACGCGATGCGCGGGGTGGCCCCGCGCAAGCCCCCCGCCGAGGACCACCGGACCCGCTACGCGGGCCTCGAGCCCTTCGAGCTGCGCCCCGACACGGGCTTCGTCACGATCGGCGAGCGCACCAACGTGACCGGCTCGAAGCGCTTCGCCCGCCTGGTGAAGTCGGGCGACCACGAGGGCGCGCTCGCGGTCGCGCTCGACCAGGTGCGGGGCGGCGCGAACCTGATCGACGTGAACATGGACGAGGGGCTGCTCGACTCCGCGAAGGAGATGTCCCACTTCCTGAAGCTCGTCGCGACCGAACCCGAGATCGCGCGCGTCCCGATCATGATCGACTCCTCCAAGTTCGAGGTGATCGAGGCGGGTCTCAAGTGCGTGCAGGGCAAGTGCGTCGTGAACTCGATCAGCCTGAAGGAGGGCGAGGACGCCTTCCGGGCCCAGGCGCGCCGGGTGCGCGAGTTCGGCGCGGCGGTCGTCGTCATGGCCTTCGACGAGGACGGCCAGGCGACCGACACCGAGCGCCGGGTCGCGATCTGCAAGCGCGCCTACCGGATCCTGACGGAAGAGATCGGGTTCCCGGCCGAGGACATCGTCTTCGACCCGAACATCCTCGCGATCGCGACCGGGATCGAGGAGCACGACACCTACGCGATCTCGTTCATCGAGGCGACGCGCGCGATCAAGAAGGAATGCCCGCGCGCACTCGTGAGCGGCGGCGTCTCGAACCTGTCGTTCTCCTTCCGCGGCAACGACGTCGTCCGCGAGGCGATGCACTCGGCGTTCCTCTACCACGCCATGCAGGCCGGCATGGACATGGGCATCGTGAACGCGGGCCAGCTCGCGGTCTACGAGCAGATCCCCGCCGAGCTGCTGGAACGCGTCGAGGACGTGATCCTCGACCGCCGCGAGGACGCGACCGAGCGGCTCGTCGCCTACGCCGAGACGGTGAAGGGCACGGGCGCCGCGCGCGAGGTCGACCTCGCCTGGCGGCGCGAGCCGGTCCCGGCACGGCTCACCCACGCGCTCGTCCACGGGCTCGCCGACTTCGTCGACGAGGACGTCGAGGAGGCGCGCCACCTCTACGAGCGCCCGCTCCAGGTGATCGAGGGGCCGCTCATGGACGGCATGCGCGTCGTCGGCGACCTCTTCGGCGCGGGCAAGATGTTCCTGCCGCAGGTCGTGAAGAGCGCCCGCGTGATGAAGAAGGCGGTCGCCTGGCTGCTGCCCTACATGGAGGCCGAGAAGGCGGGCTCGGGCGGCGTCTCGACCCAGGGCAAGGTGCTGCTCGCCACCGTGAAGGGCGACGTGCACGACATCGGCAAGAACATCGTGGGCGTGGTTCTCGGCTGCAACAACTACGAGGTCGTCGACCTCGGCGTCATGGTGCCCTGCGACCGCATCGTCGAGGAGGCGCGCGCGACCGGCGCCGACGTGGTCGGCCTCTCCGGCCTGATCACCCCGTCGCTCGACGAGATGGCGCACGTCGCGCGCGAGATGGAGCGGGCCGGGCTCCGCGCGCCGCTCCTGATCGGCGGCGCGACGACCAGCCGGCAGCACACCGCGGTGAAGATCGCGCCGCACTACGGGAACCCGACCGTGCACGTGCTCGACGCCTCGCGGGCGGTCGGCGTCGTCTCGAGCCTGCTCGCGCCGGACCAGCGCGGGGCCTTCGAGGAGGCGAACCGCCGCGAGCAGGACGAGCTGCGCGAACTCTACCGCCAGCGGCAGAGCCGCCCGCTGCTGCCCTACGAGCAGGCCCGCCGCCGGCGCGTCGAGATCGACTGGCCCGCCGCCGACCTGCCGAAGCCCGCGTTCCTCGGCCGCCGCGTCCTCGACGACGTGCCGCTCGCGGACCTCGTGCCCTACGTCGACTGGACCTTCCTCTTCCACGCCTGGGAGCTGCGCGGACGCCATCCCGAGATCCTCGACCACCCGGAGATGGGCAAGGCCGCGCGCGAACTGTTCGAGAACGCCCAGTCGCTCCTGCGCGAGATCGTCGACGGGCGCCTGCTGCGTGCGCGCGGCGTGTACGGCTTCTGGCCCGCCGCCGGCGACGGCGACGACGTCGTGCTGTGGACCGACGGCGCGCGCGACCACGAGCTCGCCCGCTTCCACATGCTGCGCCAGCAGGAGACCAAGCACGACGAGCAGAAGGCGTATCGGTCGCTCGCCGACTACGTGGCCCCGGTCGACTCCGGCCGCGAGGACTTCGTCGGCGCGTTCGCGGTCACGACCGGCACGGGCCTCGACGAACTCGTCGCCCGCTTCGAGCGCGACCACGACGACTACCGGGCGATCATGGCGAAGGCGCTCGCCGACCGGCTCGCCGAGGCCTTCGCTGAGCGCCTGCACGAGCAGGCCCGGCGCGACTGGGGCTACGGCCTTTCCGAGACCTTCGCGCCCGGGGATCTCCTCGAGGAGCGTTTTCGCGGCATCCGGCCGGCGTTCGGCTACCCGGCCTGCCCGGACCACTCGGAGAAGGACACGCTGTTCCGCATCCTCGACGCGCCCTCGGTCGGCATCACGCTGACCGAGAGCTGGGCGATGATGCCGGCGGCTTCGGTGAGCGGGATCTACCTCGGCAACGAGCAGGCTCGCTACTTCGCCGTGGGCCGGGTGAACGTCGACCAGGTCGAGGCATGGGCGCGGCGCAAGGGTCTCTCGGTGAAGCAGGCCGAGCGGCTGCTCGCGCCGAACCTCGCCTACGACCCCGACTGAGCCGGCACCGGGACGAGGGGCTTCGCGATGGACCGGGAAGCTCCCTTCGGGGCGGAACTCGCCTCGCCGCCGGAGGAGGACCCGCCGCTCGACCCCGCGATCGAGGGCGCCGAGGGCGGCCCGGGGTTCGAGGGCGTCCTCGACTCCGACCGTTCCCACCGCGTCGTCTGGTCGCTCGCGTGGCCGGTCATCGTGACGATGCTCTCGGAGTCGCTCGTCGGACTGGTGGACATGCTCATGGTCTCCCGGCTGGGCTCGCAGTCCGTCGCGGCGGTCGGCGTCGGCGCGCAGGTGCTGGGCGGGGTCTCGGTCACGATGACCGCGATCGCGACCGGCACGCTCGCGCTGGTCGCGCGCATGGTCGGGGCGCGCCGCCCGCGCGAGGCCGAGCGGGTGCTCGGGCAGTCGATCACCGGCGCGATCGTCCTGGCGCTGGTCGCCGTCGTGCCGGTCGTCGCTTTGGCGCGGCCGCTCGTGCACGCGTTCGGCACCGAGGAGGCGGTCGCCGACCTCGGCGCGGCCTTCGTGCGGATCGTCATGCTGTCGATCCCGGCCTCCTCGGTGATCTTCGTCGTCGCCTCGGCGCTGCGGGGCGCGGGCGACACCCGCACGCCGCTCCTGGTCGGGCTCGTCGTGAACGCGCTCAACGTGGTCGGGAACTGGCTCTTCATCTTCGGCCACGCGGGCTTCCCGGCGATGGGCGTGCGCGGCTCCGCGCTCGCGACCACCGTCGCCTTCGGCACCGGCATGCTGCTCGCGCTCGGACTGCTCGCGCGCGGGGGACTGCGCCTGCGGCTGCGCGCCGAGGACCTGCCGCCGCAGCCGGCCGTGCTGCGCCGCGTGCTCGGCATCGGGACGCCGGCCGCCCTCGAGCAGCTGCTCATGCAGGTCGGGTTCTTCGTCTACCTGACCTTCGCGTCGCGCTACGGCACCGACGCGCTCGCCGCCTACTTCATCGGCGTGCGGATCCTCGCGATCTCGTTCCTGCCGGGCTTCGGCTTCGCCGCCGCGGCCGCGGCGCTGGTCGGCCAGAGCCTCGGCGCCGGGTCGACGGCCGCCGCGGAGCGCGCGGGCTGGCTCGCGACCTGGATGGCGGTGGCCCTCATGTCCGCGACGGGCGTGGTCGCCTACGTCTTCGCCGAGCCGATCGCCCGGCTCTTCAGCGACCATCCGCCGGTCGTCGAGGCGACGGTCTCGTTCATCCACATGCTCGCGATCGCGCAGCCGCTCATGGCGATCGACTTCACGCTCGGCGGGGCGCTGCGCGGAGCCGGCGACACGCGCTTCCCGCTCGTCACGGTGCTCGTCGCGTTCTACGGCTGCCGGCTGGGCTACGCCTGGATGGTCTCGAGCGTGCTCGGACTCGGGCTCGCGTGGCTGTGGTCGTCGCTGCTCGGCGACTACGTCGCGCGCGTCGCGCTGAAGGCGTGGCGCTTCCGCGGCGGCGCCTGGAAGTCGATCCGGGTCTGAGCCCGCTGCGGCTCGCGCCTCAGCGGACGCGCACGACCTGCTGGACGACCTTCGCGGGCGCGACGTCCTTCTCCCACGGCCTCGCGTAGGCGAATTCGATCGTGGCGCGCCCGGCCGCGACGCCCTCGAAGGTGAAGACCTCGTTGCCCTCCTGCCCGACCGGGGCGGGTCCGCCGGAGGCGGGCGGCGCGGGCGGCACGAAGGTCGAGCCGACCAGGCGGACGACCTTGCCCTCGGCACCGCCGCGGAGCGCCCACGAGTAGCCGGTCGAGGGGTTCGAGGCGAGCCTCACCTCGAAGCGCTCGCCGGCGGCGATCTCGGTCGCGGCGGGCAGGTCCGTCGCGCCGGCGCGGCCGAGCACGCTGCAGCCGGCGACCGCGACCGCGAGGGCCGCGAACGCCGCGAGATCCCGCAGCCTCAACGCGCCGCCCCGAGCAGGCGATCCGCCGGGACGTCGACGAGCTCGCCGATCCGCTCGATCGTCACGTCGGGGGCCGCGTACTTCGCGACCTCCGCCGCGTCGAGCGCGTAGTGGCCCTGTCGCGGGAAGACCGTCGTCACGCGGTCGCCCCACGCCTTCTTCACCGCGGCGAGGATGCGGACCTTGTCGTCGACCAGCACGTAGTGGTCGGCGGGGTAGCGCCGCTCCACGTCGTCGAGCTCCTTCTCCTTGTGGACGTAGATCAGGAGCTGGCCCTCGAAGCAGTCGAAGAGCCCCGAGCGGTGGATCTTGCGCGGCTGGAAGACCACGTCGCCGTCGGTCAGGATCACCGGCAGCCCGTGCTCGCGCACGCGGTCGACCGCGTCGAGCGAGCCGGGAAACAGGCGGTTCGCGAACGGGTAGTTCACGAGGAAGGTCGACACCGCGAGAACGTGGGACTCGCGCGGGTTTTCCATGCGGTAGCGCTGCAGCGCTCCCAGGTAGTCCGCGTAGCCGAGCTCGAGCCGCAGACCCTCGAAGATCTCCCAGTACCGCTTCGAGCGCTCCGGCCCCACCTCGCGGTCGAGGGACTTGCGCATGTCGGCCGAGACGCGGTCGTTGTCGAGCAGCGTGTTGTCGACGTCGAACAGGAAGACGATTCGTTTCTCCGCCATCGGAAGATCCCCCGGGGCCGCCGAAGGGCGGACCGACCGCTCGTCCCTAGCACCTGCGGTCGCGACCCGGCGAGCCCGCGGCTCCCGGGCGCGACACGCTCGCCGGTCGACGGCGGACGCTCCGACCGCCCGCAGGCGGCGGGCGACCGCGTCCTTCG
>JAFMJW010000353.1 GCA_017853315.1 Alphaproteobacteria bacterium | reverse complement strand
GCATCGCGTCGGCGACGTCGACGCCGCGCTCGGCGGCGACCTCGACCATGCGCCGGCCCTCGAGAGCACGGTTCTCCTCCCGCGCGACGCGCCCGACGACGAAGGCGTTCGCGAAGTCGGGGATCGCGAAGCGCAGGAGCCCGAACTGGGTCACGAGGTCCGCGCGGCGGGCGGGATCGGCGAAGGCCGCCCGCCGCTCGGCGAGCGGCAGGCGCATCGGCTCCGCCCAGGCCGGGATGCCGAGCAGCAGGAACGAGCTCTCCGAGAGCCGCAGGTTGATGTCGAAGGTGCGCGGCATCGACTGGCCGTACACCCGCGCCCCGTTCGCGTTCTCCTCCTCCAGCGCGGCGAGCGAGTCCGACCACAGGCTGTTGGCCCGGGAGTGGACGATCGGCGCGATCGAGCAGGCGAGCCCGGTCGCGCGCGAGATCTCCGCCATCTCGCGGATGTTCGCGAGCTGCTCGGGCGGGTTGTAGAAGACCGGCACCGTCTGGATGAGCCCGCGGCCCTCGGCGGCCATCGCGCGGCCGAGCGCCACGATCTCCGCGCGGTCGGCCCAGCGGCTCGGCACCGGCTTCATGTTCTCGTCGATGTCGACGTAGGAGGTCGAGAGCCCCGCCGCCCCGCCGCGGATCGCCTCGGCGAGCACGCGGCACATCTCGGCGACCTCGGACTCGGTCGCGGTGCGCTCCTGCGCGGCCGCGCCCATCACGTAGGCGCGCAGCGCCGAGTGCCCGACGAGCCCGGCGACGTTGATGCCGAGCCCGCGCGAGATGAACGAGAGATACTCGGGGTAGCTCTCCCACGACCACGGCACGCCCTCGGTCAGCGTCGGCATCGGGATGTCCTCGATCTGCTTGAACATCGCCGCGAGCGGACGCACGCCCTCGGGGCGCACCGGGGCGAGCGAGAGCGAGCAGTTGCCGATCAGCACCGTGGTCACGCCGTGCTCGAGAGACGGAGTCGCGAGCCGGTCCCAGCACAACTGCGGGTCGAAGTGCGTGTGGACGTCGATGAAGCCGGGGGCGACCACCTGGCCGCGCGCGTCGATCTCGCGCGCGCCGGGCCCCGCCGCGGCCGCGGTCGCGGACTCGCCGACCTCGACCACGACCCCGTCGCGGACCGCGACGCCGCCGCGGCGCTCCGGCCCGCCGGTGCCGTCGACGATGCGGGCGTTCTTCACGAAGAGCGACGAAGTGGACGAAGCGGTCATGGCGAAGGAACCTCCGGCGCGCCCCGCGGGCGCGACCTCTGTCGACGGAACGCCACGATGTTCCCCCCGGGAGGCCGGCCTGGCAAGGCCGCCGGCCCGGGCCCCGGGGGCACGGTTCAGGAGCGGAAGGGCTGGTTTCCGAAGCGGTCGAGGTGGACGAGCTCGCCGACCGGCCGGCGGGTCGTCGGGCCGTAGCGCCCGCGCGGCCAGCCCATCGGCACGACCGCGCAGGGCGAGACGTTCCACGGCAGGCCGAGGGCGCGGCGGGCGAGGAAGTGGCTCCAGAGCGGCAGCGTGATGAGCGCCGCGCCGAGCCCCGCGGCCCGCGCCGCGAGCAGCAGGTTCTGTACGGCGGGGTAGATCGAGCCGTAGTAGCTCGTCTGCGCCATCGCGGGCACCGGGATCGGGAACGGCAGCCGCTGCCCGCGCAGGCACGCGACCACGATCACCGGGATCTCCTCGAAGTGGTCGGCCTGCCACTCGACCGCGTCGATGATGCGCAGCATCTTGTCGTCGCCGCGCGCGAGCCGCCGGCCGATCCCGCCATAGAGAGTCCACGCCGTGCGGTTCAGGCGTCCGAGCCGGCGCTTCACCTCGGCGTCGCGCACGACCACGAACTGCCAGTTCTGCGCGTTGCTGCCCGACGGCGCGCGGATCGCGAGGTCGAGCAGGCGCAGGACCAGCGCGTCGTCGACCGGGTCGGTCTTGAGCCGCCGGATCGCGCGCTGGGTGCGCATCGCCTCCTCGATCGGCATCGAGAGGCCCGGGGCGGGATCGTTCGTCGGACGGTCGGCGTCGGCCATGGTCACCTCCTCGCTCGCGGGAGCACGGCGGGAATCCTAGCGCGCGGCTTGACCCGCGGCACCGCCGGCGCTTTGGATGCCCCCATGAGCGCCCGTGCCCGTCACGACGGCGAGCCGTCCCGGACCCACCTGAACCGGCTGCGCCGGATGCTGCCCTTCCTCATGCCGACGCGGGGCGAGGCCTGGGTCCTGTTCTCGCAGGAGATCGACGCCCGCCCGACCCGCGAGCTCGCCGCGGAGCTCTCCCTCGAGCGTCCGACCGGGCGGCCGGCGACGCCGTTCCACCTTCTCCTGTGCGCGATCGCCCGCACCCTGCATGAGCATCCCAGGCTCAACCGCCTTCTTGCCGGCGGCCGCCATTACGACCGTCGCGGCGTCTGGCTCGCCTTCAGCGGCAAGGAGCGCCTCGACTCCGACGCGCCGGTCTTCTCGCGCAAGATGGAGTTCCTGCCCGGCGAGGCGGTGCAGCGCTCGATCGACCGCATCTACGAGCTGCTCGAGTTCGGGCGCTCGGGTCGCGAGTCGTCGAGCGACAGGGAGGTGGACGTCCTGCTGCGGCTGCCCGCGCCGCTCCTGCGCCTCGCCGTCCGGTCCGCGCGATGGATCGACGGCCTCGGGCTGCTGCCCCGCTCGATGACCGACGACGACCCGCTCTACGCGTCCGCGTTCGTGACGAACCTCGGCAGCGTCGGGCTCGACGCCTGCTACCACCACCTCTTCGAGCACGGCAACGCGCCGATCTTCGTGACCATGGGCCGCGTGCACCGCGCGCCCTTCGTCGAGGACGACGGCCGCGTGACCTCGCGCGAGGTCTTCGAGCTCAAGTACACCTTCGACGAGCGCACCGAGGACGGCTTCTACGCGGCGCGTGCGATCGAGCGCCTGAAGCGACTGCTCGAGAGCCCGCGCGAGCTGCTCGCGCCGGGCGAGGGCGCGGGCGACGGGCCCGGGGCGGCCGGCCGCCGCGACTACGACGCGGGCCGCGG
>JAFMJW010000086.1 GCA_017853315.1 Alphaproteobacteria bacterium | reverse complement strand
CGGCGAGTCCGGACGACTCGATCCCGCGCGACGAGATGCTCGCCCGCTTCCGATCGGCGCGCGACGCGATCCGCGCGCGGATCGAGAGGTTCGCGGAGGAGGAGGGGCTGCGGGGGTGATCGCGAGACCCGACCAGGGAGCGCCGCCCCGGCGGCACGGCTCCCGAGCGGTCAGGTGCCTCGCCCCACGTCAGGCGCCGCTGTTTGCGATCGGCGCGTGGTCCCGCTCGCGGACACCCTGGTCATGGCGGGAGGGGCAGCGTCGATCTCTGGCTCTCGTCGACCGCCTCGACCGGCGGTCGCGCCTCCGGGCCGAACCGGCTCAGGCCGGCACCGTCGAGTCCTCCGGATCGCCGTCCCCGAACCCCCGGCGCCCGAACCAGCCGGCCGGGGGGAGCGCGAGCCGCCAGAGCCTCGACAACACGCTTCCGTACTGCTCGCCGAGCGAGCCCGTGTTGTAGGCGAGCCCGTTGCGCTCGCAGAGCCCGCGGACCTTCTCGGCGATCGCCGGGTAGCGTCGCGCCGGCAGGTCCGGAAAGAGGTGGTGCTCGATCTGGAAGGACAGGTGGCCGCACAGCACGTGGAAGAGGCGGCCGCCCTCGATGTTGGCGGAACCCTGCATCTGCCGGACGTACCACTGGCCGCGCGACTCCGACTTCGCTTCCTTGCGCGAGTAGACCCGCGTCCCCTCGGGGAAGTGGCCACAGAAGATGACGACGTTGCTCCAGACGTTGCGGATCGCGTTCGCAGTCAGGTTGCCGAGCAGCACGCGAGGCGCGTTCCAGGCGGCGAGCAGCGGGAAGAAGACGTAGTCCTTGAAGACCTGCCGTCCCGCCTTGCGACGGAACTGGCGCCACTTGCCGGCGAGCTCGGCCTTCCTCTCGGCGAGCTCCGCGTCGCGGCCGCCTCCGGGCTTCACCCGGACCTCCTCGAGGTCGTGCATGCCGACGCCCCACTGGAAGAAGAGCGCGAGCAGGATGTTCGAGACGGGCTGCAAAAGGAAGCCGGGGCGCCAGCGCTGTCGCTCGCTCACCCGCAGCAGGCGAAAGCCGACGTCGCGGTCCTTGCCGAGGACGTTCGTGAACGTGTGGTGCTCGAAGTTGTGATAGTGGCGCCACTGCGAAGCGTCGCAGACGTTGTCCCACTCGAAGGTGCGCGAATCGAGCGCCGGGTCGTTCATCCAGTCGTACTGCCCGTGCATGACGTTGTGCCCGACCTCCATGTTGTCGAGCACCTTCGCGAGAGAGAGCGCCGCCGTCCCGACGACGAAACTCGCCGGGTCGATCCCGAACATGAGCAGCGTGCGCCCGACGATCGAACTCGCGCGGGCGATCCGGACCACGCGCCGGATGTAGGCCGCGTCTTCGGACCCGAGGTCGGCGACCACCTCCTCGCGAAGCGCGTCGAGCTCGAGGGCGATCGCGTCGTACTGCTCCGGGGTCAGGTGGGCGATGGGGTCGTGGGGCTCGGGGTGCGCCAAGTGGTTCCTGCTTCGGGCGCTCCGGGGCCGACCTCGCCCTTCGACGATAGGAGCGGACTCGCAGGCCGTCAAGTCGGCTCCCGCCGGTGGAGCCGGGGCCGCCGCTCTCCGGACTTCGAGCGGACCGGGGTCTGCTGCGTGAAAGTCGTGCGTGGGCATGGCGTCGGTTGTCGGTGAACGCGGCGGAAAGCCGGGTTCGATCATCGGGAGACCGGGGCGACGCCGTCGTTCCGGAGCGGACGAACCAAGGCCGGGACGTAGAGGAGCGCACCGGGTCGTGAGAGTGGATCGCGCGAGGCTCGAGGCCTTCGTCGAGAGGGCGTTCGGCGACGTGGGCGCCGCCATGACGGCGTCGCTCGTCGTGCTGGGCGATCGTCTCGGGCTCTATCGCGCGCTTGCCTCGAACGGCCCGTCCACGTCGGCCGAGCTCGCGGCCCTGACCGGCACCTCGGAGCGCCACGTGCGCGAGTGGCTGCGCGCGCAGGCCGCCGCCTTCTACGTCGACTACGACCACGCCTCCGGGCGCTACGGCCTCTCCCCCGAACAGGCTGCGGTGTTCGCCGACGACTCGGGCACCGCCTGCATGCTCGGGGGCTTCCAGCTCGCGGTCGCAGCCGGTCGCGCGGTCGATCGCCTCGAGGACTCCTTCCGCTCGGGGGCCGGGCTCGGCTGGCACGAGCACGACCGGGGCGTCTCCGAGGGAACCGCCCGCTTCTTCCGCCCCGCCTACGCCACGCACCTCGTCGGGACGTGGATCCCGTCGCTCGGCGGCGTGGCCGAGCGGCTCGAGCGAGGCGCGCGGGTCGCCGACGTCGGCTGCGGGCACGGCGTCTCGACGATGCTCATGGCACGCGCCTTCCCCGCCTCGACGTTCACCGGGTTCGACGACCACGAGCCGTCGATCGGCGCCGCGAACCGCGCCGCGCATGCGGCGGGCCTCGCGGGGCGCTGCCGCTTCGAGGCGCGTGGCGCGAAGGACTTCCCCCTCGAGGGCTGGGACCTCGTCGCCTTCCTCGACTGCCTGCACGACATGGGCGACCCGGTCGGCGCTCTCCGCCACGCGCGGCGCGCGCTCGCGGACGGCGGCACGGTGATGGTCGTCGAACCCCGCGCCGGAGACGCGGTGACGGACAACCTGACGCCCGTCGGTCGCGTCTACTACGCGGCGTCCGCACTCGTCTGCACGCCCGCGTCGCTCGCGCAGGAAGTCGGCGCGGCACTCGGCGCCCAGGCCGGGGAGTCGCGACTGGGAGAGGTCTTCGCCGCGGCCGGATTCGGCCACGTCCGCAAGGCGGCGGAGACCCGCCACCACATGGTCCTGGAGGCCCGAACGACATGATCGAACGCGAGAAGATCGAGGACCTCGTCGCCCAGGTGCTGCACGTGCCGCGGGCCGACGTCGGACCCGGCAAGCGGCTGTGCGACCTCGCGGAGCTCGACTCGCTTTCGCTGGTCGAGATCGCGTCCGCGATGGACGACGCCTTCGGCGTGCGGGTGCCGGGCGACGACCTGACGACGCTGCTCACGGTCTCCGAACTCGCGGACCTGGTCGCGAAGGCGCCCGTGCGGTGAGGGGCGTCGGCCGCCCGGACGACTGGTGGCCGACGCTTCGCTACGGGCGCCTCCTGCCGCGCGCCGGCGCGAGCCGACGCGCCGGGAGCGCCTACGCGCGCACCGTCGCGCTGCGCGAGCTCGCGGCCGACCCCCGTCGACGACGCGTGGCCTGCGACCGGATCGGGCGCTGGTGCGGCGTCGGACCGGCGGCCGCGCTGCGGATCTTCGCGGACGCCCTCTCGTCCGAGGCGCTGGAGGAGGCCGAGTCGGCCTGGTTCATGGGCGACCCGCGCCGGCTGCCGGAGGCATTCGCGGACGCCGCACCGCGGATGCCGATCGAGCCCGGCTCGGTCGTCGCGACGCTCCACCTCGGGAGCCCGGTGCTCGGATTCGTGCACCTCTCCCGCTCGGGCCTCGTCGGTCGCGCGATCGGGCGCGAGCTCGACGACTCGAACCCGATGCCGCGCGCGAAGCGCGCGTGGGGCACGCGCAAGGTCGCCTGGGTCCGCGCGACGACGGGCGAGCCCTTCCTCGGCACCGACGCGCGTGCGCTCCTCGCGGCGCGTGCCGAGCTCGACCGCGGTCGCTCGGTCTACGCGGCGATCGACGTTCCCGGCGACGTCGTCTCGCGCAGCCGGGTCGTGGATCTCTGCGGCGAGCGCGTCACGCTCTCGAGCGGCATGCTGACGGTGGCGCGGCTCGCGCGCGCACCCGTGCAACTGGTCGTGACGACCGTCCTGGGCGGGACCTACCGTCACGAGGCCTCGACACCGGTCGGACCCGGTCCCGAGGAGGAGGTCGCGCGCGCTCTCGCGAGCCGGGCGAGCGCCCTGCTCCGACGCATGCCGGGGCAGTGGTGGCTCTGGCCCTACGTGGTCCCGGTGCCGACGCCCGCCGGTGTCGCGGATCGCGACTCCCCGGCCGATCGGGTGCCGTCGTCGGTCGCCCGCTGCGCCTCGGCGTGAGACGCGCCGCGGATCGCGAAGGGACTCAGGCCACCGCCGTCGAGTCGCGCGGCGGGGCCTCCCCGACTCCGTCGCCCGACATCCAGCCCGCCGTCGGGAGCGACAGCCTCCAGTTGCGCGCGAGCACGCTGCCGTACTGCTCGACGAGCGAGCCCGTGTTGTAGGCGAGGCCGTGCCGCTCGCAGAGGCGCCGGACGCGGTCCGCGATCGCCGGGTAGCGACGGGCCGGCAGGTCGGGGAAGAGGTGGTGCTCGATCTGGTGCGAGAGGTGCCCGCTCAGCAGGTGGAGGAGACGGCCGCCCTCGATGTTGGCCGAGCCGAGCATCTGCCGGACGTACCACTGGCCGCGCGACTCCGTCGCCGCTTCGTCTTCCGTGTAGACCCGCACGCCCTCGGGGAAGTGCCCGCAGAAGATGATGACGTTGCTCCAGACGTTGCGGACCAGGTTCGCGAGCAGGTTCCCGAGCAGCACGCGCGGCCAGTTCCAGAAGGCGAGTGCCGGGAAGAGCACGTAGTCCTTGAAGACCTGGCGCCGGGCCTTGCGCACGAACTCGCGCCACTTCGACGACAGCTCGGCCTTCCTCTCGGCCGGCCCGGCGTCGGCAGCGGGCGCCTCCTCGACCAGGTCGTGCATCCCGATGCCCCACTGGAAGGACAGGCAGAGCCCGAGGTTCACGAGCGGCTGCAGCAGGTAGGCGGGGTGCCAGCGCTGCATCTCGCTCACCCGGAACAGCCCGTAGCCCACGTCGCGGTCCTTGCCGAGGACGTTCGTGAAGAAGTGGTGCTCGAAGTTGTGGTAGTGCCGCCACTGCGTCGACGGGCAGACGTTGTCCCACTCGAAGGTGCGCGAATCGAGCGCCGGGTCGTTCATCCAGTCGTACTGCCCGTGCAGGACGTTGTGCCCGATCTCCATGTTGTCGAGCACCTTCGCGAGAGAGAGCGCCGCCGTCCCGACGACGAAGCTCACCGGGTCCCACCCGAACATGAGCAGCGTGCGCCCGAGGACCGCGCTCGCCCTCGCCACGCGCACGACGCGCCGGATGTAGGCCGCGTCCTCGGCGCCGAGGTCGGCGAACACTTCCTCGCGGAGCGCGTCGAGCTCGCGCCCGATCTCGTCGTACTGCTCCCGCGTGAGGTTCGCGACGGGATCCCTGGTCGGCTGGACGTTCAAGGCGCGTTCCTCAGAGGTCGATGCGCACCGGGGAGAGCGCGCCGGAGATGCAGAGCTGGATCGTGCGGCCCGGCTCGGAGACCACGCGCCCGTCGCGCAGGTCGACGACCGAGCCGGAGAGGAGCCTTCGCGAGCAGGTGTGGCAGATGCCGGCGCGGCAGCCGTGGTTCGGGCGGAGCCCGGCGGCCTCGGCGGCGGCGAGCAGGCTCGTGCCGCGAGGCGCCTCGAAGGTGCGGCCGGACGCCTCGGCCACGACCGGCTCGGACTCGCCGGGGGCGGGCAGGTCCACCGGCACGATCCCGAAGGACTCCTCCCGCGGCGCCCCCGCGTGCCCGGCGCGCTTCCAGGCCTCGCGCACCGCTTCGCGGAAGCCCGCGGGGCCGCAGAGCCAGGTCGCAACGTCGCCGCAGCGTCCGGCGAGGCGGTCGAGCGCGTCCGCGTCGGGCCGCCCGCCTTCGCGCGTCGCGTGAACCACGAGGTCCAGCCAGGGTCGGCGACGGGCGATCGACTCGAGCTCGGAGGCGAAGATCACGTCCTCGCGATCGGACGCCCAGTGCTCGAAGCGGACGTGCGTCCCGGGCGAGCCGGACGGACGCGCGTCGAGCTCGCGCAGCATCGCCATGAGCGGAGTGACCCCGCTGCCGGCCGAGAGCATCGCGACCCGGGGAGGAAGCGGCGCCGGGAGGACGAAGTCTCCCGCCGGTCGTCCGAGGACGATCACGTCGCCCGGCGCGGCCGCGTCGTTCCACCACGCGGAGAGCACGCCTCCCTCGCGGCGCTTCACGGTGATCTCGATCCGGCCGTCGCGACGCGGCGCCGACGACACGCTGAACGTGCGCGCCACGCGCCGGCCGCTCACCTCGGCGGTGACGAGCACGTGCTGCCCCGCGACGTGCCCGGGCCAGAGGCGATTCGGCGCGAGCACGAGGGTGCGTGCCCGTGGCGTCTCCCGGCGCGCCGCGACGACGCGCGCCTTCACCCGGGTGAACGACCAGGTCGGCACGAGGCACGACACCAGGTCCTCGATCGAGTCGACGTCGTTCAGCGGGCGCAGCCACGCGCTCCCGAGCAGGGAGCCCAGGTGCCTGCGTGGAGAAGTTTCGTCGGTGTCCGAGTGGGGAGACGTCATGTCGGGAGGTCGGGGGATTCGTTTCCCTACCATGAATCGCGCCGAGTCTCGCGCGTCGTCGCGATGCCGCCCGAACCGGCCGAACAGCTGCGCTCGAAGCACCTCGACGCGCCGCGGCGACTCGTTCTCGGGGGGCCTGCCCGGAGCCGGCCCGACGTGTTCCCGGCCGCCGATGGCGTGCGCGGGATCCGAGGCCGGCGAGACCCTCGGTCGGCTCAGGCCGCGCGACGACGGTGGAGCACGCTCCGGATCGCGAGCGCGAGCACCGCGGCGAGCCCGATTCCGAGCGCCGCGAGGCGGGTGCCGTAGGCCCGGAGTTGCCGGCGGATCGAGTTGCGTGCGACCTGGTCGCGCGGGTCGTAGCCCGGCGGCAGGGCGAGCACGCCCATCTCGCGCTCGTAGGCGACGTAGTCTCGCTGCAACTGCGCGAACACGTCGGGTCGCTCGCCCGCGAGGTCCCGCGTCTCGCCGGGATCGCGGACGAGATCGTGCAGGTGCCAGCCGCCGTCGCCCCACGGAGGCATGTTGCGCACGATCTTCCAGTCGCCCTTGAAGAGCGCGGAATTGCCGGACACCTCGATCCCGACGGCCTCCTCGGGTGCGTGCGCACGCGCGGCCTGGCCCCGGAGCACCGGGCCCAGGCTGCGCCCGGTCATCGGGACTCCGCCTTCCGCGGCGACGCCGGCCAGGTCGAGGAGCGTCGGCGCGACGTCGGTCACGAACGACGGGGTGCCGACCCGCGTGCCCGGGACGACGCCCGGACCGGCCATGACCAGCGGCACCCGGAGCCCGCCCTCGGCCGCGTAGAACTTGAAGAGACGGCCCGGCGAGGACACCGCGGCGGCCCACTCGGGGCCGATGAAGTTCAGGCTGCCGGGGCCGCCGAGCCCGTCGACCCGCCACGAGTAGCCGTTCAGCCTCATCCACAGGCCCATGCCGGGGGCGTGCACCGGGTCGCTCGGCTCGGGGCCGTTGTCCGAGGTGACGACGACGATCGTGTCGTCGAGCTTGCCGGTTTCCTCGAGCCACGCGAGCAGGCGCCCGACGTGGAAGTCCATCGCCTCCAGCATCGCCGCGTAGACCGACATGCTGCGCGAGAAGATGCGGCGCTCGCCGTCGTCGAGCGAGGCCCACGGCCGCAGAGCCGCGGGCAAGGGGTCGAGAGGCGCGTCGGGGGAGACGAGGCCCAGCTGGATCGCGCGGCGCCAGCGCTCGTCGCGCAACTCCTCCCAGCCGGCGTCGAACCGTCCCTCGTAGTGGGCGACCGTCTCGGCGGGGGCCTGCACGGGGATGTGCACCGCCTGGAACGCGACGTAGGCGAGAAACGGCTCGGGGCGTTGCGCGTCGGCGCGCAGCCAGTCGAGCATCCGGTCGACGATCAGTTCCGAGGAGTAGTACGACTCCGGCATCTTCGCCGGCGCACCGTCCTCGAACCAGGGCGCATCCTGGTAGTAGGGCATGTAGGGCTTCGGCGCCCAGTTGTCCGCGCCCGAGGCGTCGAGCGCGAGCGAGCGGTCGAAGCCGTGCGCGTTCGGCAGGTCTCCGGGCCCGTGGCCCAGGTGCCACTTGCCGGTCATGTAGGTGCGGTAGCCGGCCGCCTTCAGCCGGTCGGCGATCGTCCGCACGCCGGGCTCGAGATGGAGGCTGTAGCCGGGCTTGCCCTGCTGCTCGGGCGGGAGCACCTCCTCGATCGTCGCGACTCCCGTGCGGTGGTTGTCGACTCCGGTCAGCATCATCGCGCGCGACGGCGAGCAGAGCGGCGAGGAGTGGTGGCTCGCGAAGCGCGCCCCCCGCGCGACCAGCCGGTCGATCACAGGCGTGCGCGCCTCCCCGCCGTAGGCGCCGAAGTCCGTGAACGCGGCGTCGTCGACCATGACGACGATCACGTTGGGGCGACGGGGCGTCTCGGCCGACGCGGTGGTCGCGAGCGCGAGGATCAGCGCCGCGGCGATCGACGCAGGGCCGGCCGCCCGGCCCGCGCGTCTCGGAGCCCGGCAGGGCGCGATCCCGATCTTCGTCGTCGGACGTCCTCGGAGCATGCAGCGAAACAAGCAGAGAAGCCCGCCGTCTTCACTCGCCCCGGGCGCGCCCCGCGGCGGGAGTCGATGCGCCGCTCGTCACGTCCGCCTTCCCTCCCCGCCCGAGACCGCGCCGATCCGCGCGGCGAGATCCGGCCGCGCCACCACGAGCAGGACCGGCATGGCGCACCACGCGAGCACGATCCAGGGCAGGATCGCATAGGCGCCCGGCTGCGACGGGGCGAGGTTCACGGCGAGCGTGTAGGCGATCGCCGCGCCCGCGAGCAGGGGAATCGCGATTCCCGGCCGCCGCGCTCCTTCCCGGCGCTCCCGCAGGTCGCGCATCGCGGAGACGGCCGCGCTCGCCACCACCGCGAGGTAGGCGACCAGCAACCCGAGCGCGCCGAGCGTCGCCCCCCAGAAGAACGCGTCGGAGCCGCGCGCGTCGAACGCGAGCCTCATCCCGAGGTAGCCCGCGAGCGCCAGCGCCACGATCGCGAGCGACGCGACGAGCGGCGTGCCGCCGCGGGACACCCGGGCGAGCGCGCTCCCCGGCGCCAGGTCGCACGCGATCGCCCAGAGGATGCGGGACGCCGCCAGCACCGAGGCGAGCCCGCAGCCGAGCGCGGAGAAGACCGCGAGCACGTCCATCACGTCTCCCCAGTGCGGGCCGAAGCTCTGCGAGGCCAGGTCGGCGAGGAGCGACTTCGACGCCGTCAAACGCGCGAGCCCTGCCGCATCCGCGCCGAAGCCCAGCACCTGGGCCAAGGTCGTCAGCGTGTAGAGCGCGCCCGCGCCGAGGATCGACCCGACGAGGACGCGCGGGATCGTCGTGTCGGGGTCGCGCACCTCCTCGGCGAGCGTGGCCGCCTCCTCGAAGCCGGCGAACGACAGGAATCCGAAGGAGAGCGCGAGCGCGATCTCCGAAGGGCCCGTGCCGGCGGGCGGGACGAAGAGGTCGACGAGCCGCGGGTCGCCCGGGGTGCCGTGACCGGCTGCGACCTGCCGGAGGACCGCGCACGAGACCGCGACCGTCGCGAGGATCGAGAGGCCCTCGAACACCGTGAGCGCGTCGGTGGCGCGCTTGGTCGACGTGACGCAGATCGCCGCGATCGCGAATGCCCCGAACACGGTGAACTTCAGCGAGGAGGGGTGGTCGAGCACGTGCAGCCGGGTCGCGACGTCCGAGCGGAAGAGGCCGAATCCGGCCATGCTGCAGAGCGCGAACGCGAGGTAGGTGCCGAGCAGTACCCAGCCCGCGAAGAGCCCGGCGCGCGGACCGAGCACCGCGCCCACGAACCCGTAGGCCGACCCGGCGTTCGGGTGGCGCCGCGAAAGGTGGGCGAAGCACCACGCGACCAGCAGCAAGAGGACCGTGCTCGCGAGGAAGACGAGCGGGACGGCGCGGCCGACGTGCTTCGCCGGCTCCTGGGGGTTCAGGTTCATCGCGAGCGTCGGGCCCATGCCGGCGACGCTCATCGCGATCGCGTCGCGGACGCCGAGGGCTCGGCGGAGCGCGGGGGGCTCGTCGGCGGATCCCGATCGGGGAACGCTCACGCCTGCAGCGCCTCGCAGCACGTGGACGCGGCCGCGCCGGTGACGATCACGACATGGCCGTCGAGTCGGAAGGCGTCGGTGCCGGGCATGGCGAGCGAAGTATCCTTCCGGCCGTCGAGTCGCGAGCGGGCCCCGGGGGAACCACGGGACGGCGCGTGCCGGCACCCGCTTGACCCGCGCTCGCGGCCGGATAGGAGGGCACGATGCCGCTTCGACTTCCGTGCCTTCGCCCGAGCCTCCGCCTGCTTCGCCTCCCGCGCGGCCCCCTGGTCGTGGCCTGCTTCCTCGCCGCATGCATCGCCGGGTGCTCCGACGAGGCCTCGACGTCCGCGGCGCCCGTCGCCGAGGACTTCGTCGCGCAGGCGGACGACTTCGAGTGCCTGAAGAACTGGGAGCGGGTGCGGAACATCCGCCTCACGAACAAGCTCGGCCACCTCGAGGAGGCGCTCGCCCTCGCGCGCGATCCGAAGCCGGGCGCGCGCTATCCCGTCGGCACGATCATCCAGCTCTTCCCCGGCGAGGCGATGGTGAAGCGGGGAGACGGCTTCGACCCGGCGAACGCCGACTGGGAGTACTTCGAGCTCACGACGAGCGCGGACGGCACGGTGATCCGCAAGCGCGGGCGGGACGACGTGATCAACATGTTCGGCGGCCAGTGCTTCGGCTGTCACGAGGCCGCGCGGGACTTCGACTTCATCTGCGAGGACGACCACGGCTGCGTCGAGCTCCCGGTGACCGGCGCGCAGATCGCCGTCCTGCAGGATGCGGATCCGAGGTGCGGGCGCTGAGTTCGGTCCGCGGACCGAGCGCGACGTCCCGCCCGGACCTCCCGTGCGGGCGGACGGGGACGAGACTCCGGGCCGAAGCCCGGAAGGGGAGACGGTGATGACGGGGTTCCGGACGATGCTCGGCGCGATGTTCCTCTCGCTCCTCGCCTACACGGCCGTGGTCGTGTCGCGGTACGGCCTGGGCCCGCTCTTCTCGACCTTCTTCGGCGACATGGCCCGGGTCGGCTGGCCGGGCCAGTTCAACCTCGACTTCACCTTCATGCTCGTGCTCTCGGCCACCTGGGTCGCATGGCGGCATCGATTCTCGCCCGCTGGCCTCGGGCTCGCGATTCTGGCGTTGTTCGGCGGGGCCTCGTTCCTCACCGTCTACCTCGTGGTCACGAGCCTCTCGGTGAAGGACGACGTCGCCGCTCTCCTGCTCGGCCCGGACCGGGCGGCCGAACTCCGGGGCTCACGGGCTCGTGGACAGGCCTGAGCAGGACGTCGGCGGCGGCCGCGTCGCGGGCGACGACGCGACACCGCGAGCCCGTCACCTCGAAGGCCCGCCCGACGCTTCCCTCTGCAGCGACACCGGCTCCAGGTAGTCGCCGAGCGGCTCGCGCACCCACCACGCGCCGTCGCGCTCCCGTTTCTCCGGGGTGCTGAAGCGGTATCGCCAGAAGCGCGCGCGCAGGAAGCGGGGCGGTGCTTCCGGGAAGGGCACTCTCTCGAAGAGCGACTCGACCGGCTTCGAGCCGCGCAGCAATTGCACGACGAGCCGCCGGAACCACGTCTCCCGTTGCGGACGCGACAGCGCGGCGAACCACATCTGCCAGTCGAGCCGGGGCTGGTGCGGCGCGCACCAGCCCGGCGCGCGGCGCGGGTCGCCCGGCTTCCAGCGGAAGACGTAGGGTCGCCAGTCGCTGCCGTCCATGCTCGCCTCGAGCTCGATCTCGTCGCGCTCGGTCGTCATGTTGCGGAACAGCCCGTAGGAGTTGCAGAGCGCGAACGGCTGGGCGGCGACGAGCGCCGAGCGCAGCGTACCCGGCAGCGCGCCGTACCCGATGAAGAGAGCCGTCGTCTGCGCGGCCAGCAGGCCGAGCCAGGCGACCGCGACGACGCCGGTCGCGATCGGGGGAATCCGCAGACCGGCGCGGCTTCCGACGACCTCGTTGGCGACGCGCGGCCCTCGCGAGAGTCGAGCGCGCATCTCTTCGGGCAGGAGCCCGAGGACGAGGTCATCGTCCAGCCAGGTGATGCAGAGAGCGATCGTCAGCAGGTTGAAGAAGTTGTAGTTCCCGGTCGCGAGGATCAGCAGCATGAGCAGCGCGATGCTCGCAGCACCGAGGGCACGCGCCCGGCGCCCCGCGAACAGCAGCCACGGCGCGACCAGTTCGACGGCGAACGTCGCCGCGACCGAGCACGCCTGGAACCAGTGCGGCAACCGGTGCGCCCACCAGGCGACGACGTTCGGCAGCGGTTGCGTCTCGTAGTGGAAGTCGAGGGCGCGGAGCCCGGTCCACGTCGGGTAGGGCAGCTTCACCCAGCCCGAGAAGAAGACGAGCTTCCACAGCAGCAGGCGCAGCAGCCAGCTCGCGACGCGGGAGGCCGGCGGACCGCCGCGCGGACGCTCGAGCCAGGTCCACGGTGCGAGCAGCCACGCGAGGAACGTCGTCTCGAGCAGCAGGATGTCCCACTGGAAGCCGAGGAAGTCCCCGCCGAGGTGGTAGAGACTCAGGTAGAGCACCCAGCAGGCAAAGAGCGCGAGTCTCGTGGCAAGTCCCGCGACGACCAGCAGCGAGGACGCGATGCCGAGGTCGCAGAAGGCGACGAGTGCCCCGTCGCTCGCCGAGATCCAGCCGAGCGTCGGCAGCACCGCGACCGCGCGAGCGAGCGGCAGTTGCGAGCGCAGCGCCTCGATCGTCTCCTGCGCCGGCAGGATCCCGTCGGAGCCGACCAGCCCGAGCACCTGCACGCGCAGCGAAGCGAACGCGATCAGCAGCACGACGCCGAGCGCCCGCAGGAAGAGCCAGCGGACCAGCCGCAGGTCGTGCCGGGGCGCGCGGGCCCCGATCCCGGCAGGCGTCGGAAGCTCGCCCGGTCCGTCCCCTCGCGCGGGGAAGGCGCGTGCGGCCGGCGCCCCGGGAGTCAGTTCTTCGCCGCCCCTTCCTCGATCCATCGACGGATCGCGGCGGTCGTCGGCTCGTCGAGCGGGAGCTGGCCGAGAGGCATTCGGTTCAGGATCCCGGCACCCAGGATCTTCGCGAGCAGGTAGCTCGCGTCGGGGTCGAAGGGCTCGACCAGGTCTCGGAAGGCGTCCTGCCCCGAGGCCACGCCGACGATCGACCGCCAGGCGGAGTCGGCTCGCAGGTCGAGCCCGTTCGCGGCGTTGTTGCCGTCGTGGCAGCCCGAGAGCGCGCAGCGAGCGTCGAGCACCGGTGCGACGGCGCCGCCCCACGTCGCCACCGTGCCCGGCGGCAGCAGGAACGATCCCGCGATCGGGATGCGGCGGCCGATCTCCGTCCACGCGGAGTCGGAGCACGGGGCGGCCGCACACGCGGGCGCGCCCCAGCAGTCGAGCGAGTACGTGTTGTCCCTCGGGTCGGGCGCCTGCGTCTCGCTCGCGACCCGGCACCACACGAACGACGGCGGACTTCCGTCGGCCTTGAAGACGTTGCCGGTCACGGTGCGGTCGTCGAGGTCGAAGGAGATCGCCCAGCGCTCGCCGCCGACGTCCTTGTTCACGAGGTAGCGGC
>JAFMJW010000352.1 GCA_017853315.1 Alphaproteobacteria bacterium | reverse complement strand
TGAGTCGTTCGGGTCGGTGCCGTCCTCGACCTCGGTGCCGTCGTCGAGCCCGTCGTCGTCGGAGTCCGAATCGTTCGGGTCGGAGCCGTCCTCGACCTCGGTGCCGTCCTCGAGCCCGTCGTCGTCGGAGTCCGCGTCGTTCGGGTCGGTCGAGTCGTCGATCTCGGTGCCGTCGTCGAGGCCGTCGTCGTCCGAGTCCCCGTCCGTCGGGCTGGTGCCCGTGACGTTGACTTCTTCACCGTCGAGCAGCGAGTCGTCGTCGGAATCGTCGTCCTTCGGATTCGACTTCTCGACGTTCACCTCGGTGCCGTCGTCGAGGCCGTCGTCGTCGGTGTCGCCGTCGACCGGGTCGGTCTTCACCTTCTTGACCTCGGTGCCGTCGTCGAGGCCGTCGTCGTCGGTGTCCGCGTCGGCCGGGTTCGTTCCGATCTTCGCCTCGCGCTTGTTGGTCAGGCCGTCGCCGTCGATGTCGCTCTTCTTGATCTTGCCGGCCGAGGCCGGAAGCGGCGTGAAGACCCCGAGCCAGGTCATGACGAACAGCGATCCGAGCAGTCCGACGAGCTTCTTGTTTCTCAGCATGGTGTGACCCCGTTTCCGGTTTTCATCCAGGACGCCGACTCCGGCGTGCGTCGATGGGAGAGTCATGAGACCGGCAGGGGGCCGAAGGAAGATCGGGGACATCGCATTTTTCCGCTAGGTTTCGACCGAGCCCCGCCTAGGACGTCCACCTAGGACGTCGCGAGACCCCGCCACGTCGCCCACGACGCCGATTCCGGCCCACCGACCGCGGTCAGGCGCGATGCGCCCGGTCGCTGCTTTTTTTTCCGGTGGAGGGCGCCGCGTCTCGTTCAACCGCGCAGGTGCCCGAGCACGCGCAGGAAGTTGCCGCCGAGGATCTTCCGGATCCGGTCCTCGCCGAAGCCCCGGTCGAGCATGTGCTGCACGAGGCGCGGCAATTCGAGGCAGCTGCGCAGGTCGTCGGGCGGCACGATCGCGCCGTCGAAGTCGCTGCCGATCGAGACGTGGTCCTCGCCGACGACGTCGACGACGTGCGCGACATGGTCGACGACCGAGCGCGAGAGGGTTCCGCGGTGGCGCCCGTCGAGGAAGTTCGACTGGAACATGATGCCGACCGTGCCGCCGGCGTCGGCGATCGCCCGCAACTGCTCGTCGTCGAGGTTGCGCCAGTGCGGGTGGACTCCTGCGACCCCGGTGTGCGTCACGATGAGCGGAAGCGAGCGATCGTGGACCTCGACCGCGTCGAAGAAGCCGCGACGGCTCACGTGGGCCAGGTCGACGAGGATCCGGCGGGCGTCGAGGCTCTCGACCATCTCGCGGCCGAGGGGCGTGAGGCCCGTGTCCGCTCCGCGGCGCAGCGGCGAGCTCGTCGCGCCGACCCGCGAGGAGCTCAGGTGGACGAGCGTGACGCGGATCACGTCGCGCCCGAGCAGTTCCACCGTCTCGGGCGTGGCGTCGACCGCGTTGCCGCCCTGCACGCCGATCATCGCCGCATGCCGCCCGGCGGCGCGCGCCGCCCGGTAGCCGGACAGGTCGCGCACCACCTCGAACTGCTCGGGCACGCTCGCGAAGATCGCGCGCAGGCGTTCGAGGTTGGTCGAGAAGGCGCGCGCCCGGCTCGATGCCGTTCGCAGAGGCTGGGTCGTGATGCTCCAGATCGCGCCGGTCACCCCGGCCTCGAGGATCCGGGGGAAGTCCGCCTGCGAGAGGAAGTCCCCGCCGAAGAGCCCCGGCCCGTGGCGCCGGCGCAGGTCGTAGCCGAACACCCGCGTCCAGATGAAGGAGTCGACGTGGAGGTCGATCACCTCGCAGTCGTGGTGGAGCCGGACCGCTTCCTCCGAGATGCCGAGCACGCGCGCGAGCGTTCCCGGGTCGGACCGGTGGTCGACGAAGGGGAGGCGCACGTTCCGGTGGTCCCGTGCCCGGTCGGTCGGCTCAGAGCCAGCCGATGCGGCGGAACCGCCACCAGAGGCCCATGCAGGTCGTCGCCATCAGCACCAGGATCGCGCCGAAGCCCCACGTGGTCTGGTCGTTCGGCCACACGTTCACGTTCATGCCCCAGACGCCCGCGATCAGGGTGGGCAGGGCGAGGATCGCCGCCCATGCGGCGAGCATCTGCATCGTCTCGTTCTGCCGCACCGAGATCAGCGCCAGGTTCGCCTCCAGCGCCGAGTGCACGATTTCGCGCAGCTGGTCGGTCGACTCGTTCAGCCGCACGACGTGGTCGTAGACGTCGCGGAAGTAGATGCGCACGTCCTCGGGGACGAGCCGCGAGTCGATGCGCATGAGCTTGTGCATGCAGTCGAGCAGCGGCAGGACGACGCGCTTGAAGACGCCGAGCTCGCGCCGCAGCGCGTAGATCCGCTTGGTGATCTTGGGCTTGGGCGGCCCGGCGAAGAGCTTCGTCTCGAGCTGCTCGACCGAGTCCTCGAGCTCGTCCACGAGCGGGAAGTAGTTGTCGACGACGAAGTCGAGAAGGGCGTAGAGCACGTAGCCCGGGCCCTTCGCGAGCAGCTGGGGGGCCGCCTCGGCCCGCTGGCGTACCGGGGCATGGGGCAGCGAGGGGCCGTGCCGGACGGAGACCACGTAGTCGCGGCCGACGAAGATGTGGGTCTCGCCGAGGTTCATGACGCGCTTCTTCTCGTCCCAGTCGGCCGTCTTCACGACGACGAAGATCGAGTCCTCGAACTCCTCCACCTTCGGGCGCTGGTGGGCTCGCAGCGCGTCCTCGACCGCGAGCTCGTGGAGGCCGAAGCGCTTCTGGATGCGACGCAGCATCTCGGGCGGCGGCTCGTGCAGCCCGATCCAGACGAACTCGTCGGGCCCGAGCGCGAGCCCGTCGACCTCCTCGGGCCGGAACTCCCGGGCGAGCCTGCCCTCGTGGTAGACGCAGCAGCGCACCACGCCGTCCGGCCGCCCGGACTCCTCCACGATGGGCACGACTTCGAGGTCCATCCGCAGGCTCCCGGCGCGGAGCGTAGCAGGAGCGGGCG
>JAFMJW010000351.1 GCA_017853315.1 Alphaproteobacteria bacterium | reverse complement strand
CGCGCGCTCGACCCGGCCGAGTTCCTCTCGCCCCACGGCGTGCGATCGATGAGCCGCGCGCACGCGGAGCACCCTTACGTGCTGCAGGTCGACGGCGGCGAGTGGCGCATGCGCTACGAGCCCGGCGAGTCGCGCAACGCGGCCTTCGGCGGCAACTCGAACTGGCGCGGCCCGGTGTGGTTCCCGGTGAACTTCCTGCTGGTCGAGGCGCTGCGCAAGCTGCACGCCTACTACGGCGACGACTTCCTCGTGGAGTGCCCGACCGGCTCGGGCCGCCGCACGACGCTCGACGGCGTCGCGGACTTCCTCGCGCGCCGACTCGTCTCGCTCTTCCTGCCGGGCGAGGACGGGCGCCGCCCCTGCGACGGTGCTTCGCGCGAGCCGCGCGTCGCGGGCGACGAGGAGCTGCTCGTCTTCCACGAGTACTTCCACGGCGACGACGGCCGCGGGCTCGGCGCCCGCCAGCAGACCGGGTGGACCGGGCTCGTCGCCGAGCTCGTGCGCGAGATCGCGCTGCGCGAGGCGGGGATCGAGGAGCTCGAGGACTAGCGGCGGGGCTTGCCCGGACCGATCCCGATCCTGATGTCGCCGATCGGCGTGCGCGAGCCGGCGAGCGGGCGTCGTCGCTGCAACTCGGGGCTCGCCCCGGGACGCGTCCCGCCCGGCGGAGGCAGCGGCGGTCGCGGTGCGGGGCGCGTGGAGCCGGGCTCGACCACCTCGAGACGCAGCTTCGCGCGGGTGACCGCCACGTAGGCAAGCCGGATCTCCTCGGGCGTGGGCGGCGGCTTGCCCTCGCCCTTCTCCCCGCCTCCACCAGCGTCGTCGTCCTCGCGCAAGGCCGGGAAGTCGGCGGCGAGCCGCACCTTCGCCCACTCGCGGCCCTTCGCCTTGTGCGCGGTCGAGACCAGGAGGTCGGCCGCGCGCTCGTCCACGCAGCGGTCGACGACACCGATGATCGTGTCCGGTCCCCAGGCGTCGATCAGCCGCACGAGCATCGCGATCTCGTTGCCCTCCTCCTCGTTCTCGACGAAGTGACGCACCTGGTCCCAGTCGTCGAAGCAGGCGAGTTCGGGGTGGGTCGTCGGGCGGCGGGCCATGAGTTGCTTCGCCGCGATCGCGAAGGACTTCACCTCCTCGCCGCCGCCGAGCAGCGCCGGGCGCTTGCCGCGGTCGAGCGCCTCGATCGCGGTCGCGACCGCGGTCGCGTTCGTGCGGACGAGGATCGCGTCGGGGTCGGGGATCGGGCCGACGCTCGAGGCGACGCCCGGGTGCCCGCGGACCAGCCGCTTCGCGTGGATCGCCTGCAGGTACTCGTTCGCGCGCTCGGCGATCGCGTGTCCGAACCGGAAGCTCATCGTGAGCCAGCGGCGGTCCTCGACCTGCACGTCGCGCATCGCGTTCACCGCGCCGCGCCACTCGTAGATCGCCTGGTGGCGGTCGCCGACGAAGATCTGCTGCGCGTCGGCCTGCCCCTGCACGACGTCGAGCATGACCGGGTCGGCGTCCTGCGCCTCGTCGAACAGGATGAAGTCGGCGTCGACGATCGGACCCGAGAGCTGCCAGATCTTCAGGTAGGTGTCGTGCACGAACGGCAGCCGGCCGTCGGGCCGCAGGAGGTCCTCCCACGCCCGCACGGCGAACGGCAGCGCCAGGTCGGCGAGCACCCGGTGCCCGCGGTCGTCGATCCCCGGCGGCCTCGGCACGTGGTCGCGCGAGAGGCTCGTGTCGGGCGACTTCTCGAAGCGCCGGGCGGTACGCAGCACGATCCCCGCGAGCTTCGGCCCGTCGATCCGGAGACCACCCACGCTCTGCTCGACCCGCTCGCAGCCGAGCAGGCGGGCGACCTCGTCGTGGCGCATGCGCGGCGAGCGCAGGCGGGCCTGGTAGACGCCGCCGACGGCGCGGAACGCGAGCGAGTGCGCGGTACGGCAGTCGACGTGCTTCGGGAAGCGGGGCCGCGCGTCGGCGACGATCGCCTTGTTGAACGAGAGGTAGAGGCCGCGGCCGCGCAGCGAGCGCGCGAGCATCGTGAGCGTGGTCGTCTTGCCGGTGCCGGCGAGCGCCTCGACGGCGAGCGTGCGCACGCGGCCCGCCGCGTGGACGACGTCCTCCTGCTCGTCGGTGGGGGAAAACGTCTTCAAGCAGGAGGTCTCACGAGGAGAACACCCGGCGCAGCGCGGCGATCCGCTGGCTCGCGCCGGGAGACGGCATGGTCTCCTGCGGGAGACGGGGTACGTGCACGGCGAGCGTGTCGCCCACGAACGCCCATGCGCCGCCGGCCTCGTGGAGCTCGTGCAGGATGCCGGAGACGCCGGGGCGCAGGAGCGCGTCCTCGGGCAGGTCGGCCAGGCGGTACTCCCACCGCCGTCCGCGCTCGACCATGCCCTGGAGGCTCGGGGGCCGAGGGCGTACGAAGGCGACTCCGACCACGTCGCCCAGGCCCAGCGTCGGCGCCCCGAGACCGAACGGCGTGAGCGGCATCAACTCGCGTACGCGCCACAGGGTGGGGCCCAGCCGCAGTCCGACCAGGACCGCCCTCCGCTCGACGTCGAGCGACTCGTCGAAGTGCCAGTCGGAGTCGAGGAGGCGTCCGAGCGACGCCAGCCGGTACTGGACCGGGAACTCGTCCAGTCCGCCGACCTCGACCGAGGGCCAGGACGACGCGGGCACGACTCCGACCTGGCTCGCGCGCATGCCGACCGGGGCGACGCCCGCGACTGCACCCTCGGGAGCCCGGGCCATCGCGACATCGACACGCAAGGGGCCGCGTCCGAGGACCCGGCGGAACGGCTCCCGCTCGAAGGCCGCGGCACGCAGCCGCGGGGGTCGGTCGGGGTTCCTGCTCATCGTCTCGCAACCTCCCTCTCCCGGGTCGACCGGGGCCGACGCACGCGTGCCTCGCACGGGGGGCCGCAGCGGCCAGCGGCGAAGGCCGCGGATCGCGCGCGCGTCGCCGCGGGTTCGGTATCGAAGCGTTCGGGAGCCACGCCCGCAGGATAGGAGCGCGCGCGGACAAGCGTTGTCCGG
>JAFMJW010000350.1 GCA_017853315.1 Alphaproteobacteria bacterium | reverse complement strand
CGGTCACGGCGTGCCGGGGACCTGCGTCACCATGCCGACACGGCGGATGCCCGCCGCCTTGATCGCGGCCATGACGCGGACCACCTCGCCGTAGGGCGTCGCCCGGTCGGCTCGGACGAGCACCTGTCCGTCCGGCTTCGACGCCGCGAACTTGCGCAGGCGACCATCGAGGTCCGACGGCGCGAGGTGCTGCTCGTTCAGGTAGACGTCGCCGGCCCGGGTGACCGACACCACCGCCGGCGTCTCCTTGTCGGACAGCGCCCCCGCCTGCGCGCGCGGCAGGTCGACCGACACGCCCTGCTGCAGGATGGGTGCGGTCACCATGAAGATGACGAGCAGGACGAGCATGACGTCGACGAGCGGCGTCACGTTGATCTGCGACATCGAGCCGCCGCCGCGTCCGGAGTCGAAGGCCATGGCCGTCCCCGCCCTCTCCCGTCACTTCAGGAAGTGACGCTCGGCGATGTTCAGGAACTCCGCCGAGAAGTTCTCCATGTCGGTGTGCAGGACGCGCACCTCGTGCGAGAGGTGGTTGTAGGCGACGACCGCGGGAATCGCGGCCGCGAGGCCGACCGCGGTCGCGACGAGCGCCTCGGAGATCCCGGGCGCGACGGCCTGGATGCTCGAGCTCTGCGCCGTCGAGAGCCCGCGAAACGCGTCCATGATGCCCCACACCGTGCCGAACAGCCCGATGAAGGGCGCCGTCGACGCGGTGGTGGCGAGGAAGGTGAGCGCTCCCTCGAGCCGCGTCACCTCGAGGTTCGCCGCGCGTCGCAGGGCGCGCTCGACGTTGGCGGCGCCACCGAGTTCCATCTCGCCCTCGCCCTCGCCCTGCCGGCGAGCTCGGGTGAGGCGCATGAGCTCCTGGTACCCGGCGCGGAACACCTGCGCGACGGGGCTCTGCTTGTACTCGAGACTCTGGGCGTGGATCTGGTTCAGGCTCTTCGACTCCCAGAAGACTTCCTCGAACCGCTCCGACTGTCGGCGAGCGCGTCGCAACTGGCCGAGCTTGAAGAAGATGATTCCCCAGCTCGCGGCCGAGCAGGCGACCAGGGTCCAGAGGACCGCCATGACCACCGGCCCCGTCCCGTGGAACAGGTGCTCGATCATCGCTCCAACCCCGCTCGCCCCACCGCCCTGGCGGCATCTAAAGCGATTGCCATGGCCGAGGTCAAACCGCGGCGGGGCCGGGTCGCCGGCTCACGCCGAAGACGCGGGCGGCGGGGCGAAACCACCCCGGCGGGCCCGTGATCCGCTGCGGACCCGGGTGCTATGTCCCCCGGGTCGCGGCCCGGGACGCCCGAGGTCGCGCCGCCAACCACCGGGAGGGCATCGCGTGAAGGTCGTCGACGAGCTGGATCTGCGGGGCAAGCGGGTGTTCGTGCGCGTGGACTTCAACGTCCCGCTCGAGGACGACGGCCGGGGCGGGCTCCGCATCACCGACGACGCGCGGATCCGCGCGAGCCTGCCGACGATCCGGCTCGCCGCCGAGCGCGGCGCGAAGGTCGTCGTGGCAGCCCACCTCGGTCGCCCGAAGGGCAAGCCCGACCCGAAGCAGAGCCTCGCGCCGACGGCGACGCGGCTCGCCGAGCTGCTCGGGCGGCCGGTGGCGCTCGCGCCGGACTGCGTCGGACCCGACGCCGAGACCGCGGTCGCGCGGATGTCCCCGGGCGACGTGTTGCTGCTCGAGAACCTCCGCTTCCACGCCGAGGAGGAGAAGAACGACCCGGCGTTCGCCGAGAGCCTCGCGCGGCTCGCCGACGTCTGGGTGAACGACGCGTTCGGCGCCGCACACCGCGCGCACGCGTCGACCGCGGGCATGGCGCCGCTCGTCGCCGAGCGCGCGAGCGGGCTCCTCATGCGCGACGAGGTGAAGCACCTGGGCCGCTTGCTCGCCGGAGCCGATCGCCCGTTCGTCGCGATCCTCGGCGGCTCGAAGGTGTCGGACAAGATCGGCGTCGTCGAGCAGCTGCTGTCGCGCGTCGACGCGCTGCTGGTCGGAGGCGCGATGGCCTACACGTTCCTCGTCGCGAAGGGAGTCGCCGTCGGCGGCTCCCGCGTCGAGTCCGACAAGGTCGACCTCGCGCGCGAAACGCTCGCCGCCGCTCGGGCCCGCGGCGTGCGCGTCCTCCTGCCGGTCGACCACGTCGCCGCGCGCAAGCCGGAAGCGGGTTCGGAGACCCGGATCTGCGGGCCCGGGATCGAGGACGGCTGGCTCGGCGTCGACATCGGCCCCGCGACCCGCGAGGCCTACGCGAAGGAGATCGCGACGGCCCGCACCGTTCTCTGGAACGGACCGATGGGCATCTTCGAGATCCCGGCGTTCGCCGAGGGAACGCTCTCGGTCGCGCGCGCGCTCGCCGGGGCGAAGCAGGCGACCACCGTCGTCGGCGGCGGCGACTCGGTCGCCGCGATCGGCGTGGCCGGGGTGGCCGACCGCATCGGCCACGTCTCGACCGGCGGAGGCGCCTCGCTCGAGTTCCTCGAGGGCCGAACCCTCCCCGGCATCGCGGCGCTCGAGGGCTGAGCGAACCATCGCCCCTGCGGGGTGGCGCGCGCGGCGTGCGGCGCCCCGGGAGCCGATCCGGGCCGGACGCGGCCCGCCGCGGAACGAACCGCTGCGCGGCTCAGGTGCCGCAGAAGGTCTCGCTCACGACTTCCTCCGGCCGCGGGGGCTCCGCGAGCGCCGCGTGCGCGGGCTGCTCGTCGAACGGGCGGCGCAACACCTCGCAGAGGGTCTCGAACGGCCGCAGGTCGCCCGAGGCGGCCGCGCGCAGCGCCTGCTCGACGCGGTGGTTGCGCGGGACGAAGAGCGGGTTCACCCGCCGCATCGCGGCCGCCCGCTCGCGCGGCGTGCGCGCGTCGCGGGCGAGGCGCGCCCGCCACGCGGCGAGCCAGGCGTCGATCTCGTCGGGGCGCGCGAACGTCTCGCGAAGCGCCGTGTCGTCGCGCGACTCGTCCGCCGCGTCGGCGAGACGGCGGAAGACGAGCGTCCAGTCGGCCTCGCAGGCCTGCATCGCGGCGAGCAGGCC
>JAFMJW010000085.1 GCA_017853315.1 Alphaproteobacteria bacterium | reverse complement strand
CCGATGAACCTCGCCGGCGTCGTGCCGTGGACGTGGTTCCGCGGGCTCGCGATCGCGGCGCTCGTGCTGGCGGGCAACGCCTTCTGCTTCGCGTGCCCCTTCCTCCTGCCGCGCGAGATCGCCAAGCGCGTCGTGCCCGATCGGCTGCGCCGCCGCTGGCCGCGTGCGCTGCGGGGAAAGGGAGTCGCCGCTGCCCTGCTGGTGGCGTGGTTCTGGTGGTACGAGGCGGCCGCGCCCTGGGACGCCCCGCGCGCGACCGCGTGGATCGTCGTCGCCTACTTCGCCGCCGCCTTCGCCGTCGACGCCGCGTTCCGCGGGGCCGCCTTCTGCAAGTGGGTCTGCCCGCTCGGGCAGTGGAACTTCGTCGCGTCGCTGGTGTCGCCGCTCTCGGTCTCGGTCGAGCGGCCGGCGGCCTGTGCGTCGTGCACCGGGCACGAGTGCCTGCGCGGGAGCCCCGCGAGCCGCGGCTGCGAGACCGAGCTCTTCCTGCCCCGCAAGTCGGGCAACCTCGACTGCACCTTCTGCCTCGACTGCGTGCGCGCCTGCCCGCACGACGCGATCGGGCTCGTCGCGCGCTCGCCGCTGCCCGCGCTGGCGGCCGACGCACGCGGCTCGTCGATCGGACGGCCCTCTCGCCGACCGGACCTGGCGCTGCTCGTGCTCGCGTTCGTCGCGGCCGCGTTCGCGAACGCGGCCGGCATGATCGGCGGCGCTCCGCGCGCGGAGTCCGAGGGGCTCGCGGCGGCACTCGCGGCCACCGCGTGGATCCCGTTCGCGACCGTCGTGCTCCCGGTCGCCGCGGTCGCGGTCGCGGCCGCGATCGCCCGCCACGCAGGCGGGCTCGCCACGCCGGCCCGCGAGCTCGCCTGCCGCTTCGCGATGGCACTCGTCCCCCTCGGCGTCTCGATGTGGGCGGCCCACCTGCTGTTCCACCTCGCGACCGGCGCCGGCGCGATCGTGCCGGTCCTGCAGCGGTCGGCCGCGGCACTGGTGGGCGGCCGGGCCTGGTTCGGTGCACCCGACTGGCGCTCGGCGCACGGGATCGCGCCGCCGTGGCTCGAGCCCGCGAAGATCCTGCTCCTCGACCTCGGTCTGTGCGCGACGCTCTGGGTCGCCTGGCGGATCGCCGGAGACGTCGCGACCCGCGCGCGCGCCGCGGTCGCGACCTTCCTTCCGTGGGCGGTCCTCGCCTGGGTGCTCTGGGGAGCGGGCGTCTGGATCCTGCTGCAGCCGATGCAGATGCGCGGCGCGATGGTGCACTGACGGCGCCGCCGGCGACGGCGGGCCCGCGCATTGCGTCGACGTCCGCTTCGCGGCACTTGAAGTCGGTGTCGACCCGCACGCACGCCCCGGGACTCACCCGGCGACGCCCGGCACTCGCGGCGGTGCTGCTGCTCGCGACCGCCGTGCGCGCGCGCGGCGACGGCGGCGCGGTCCTGCTGCGCGGCGCGGCCGGCGGCGTCGAGGTGACGCTCTTCGGCGAGCCCGCGCCGCTCCGCGTCGGCGACGCCGACCTGAGCGTGCTCGTGCAGGACGCCGCGAGCGGCGCGACGGTGCTCGACGGCGAACTCGCCCTCGTCCTCGAGCCGCCGGCCGGCAGTCGCCTGCCGGTGGTGCGCGTGCGACCCGATTCTGCACACGCGACGAACAAGCTGCTGCGAGCCGCGGCGCTCGTCCTCGGCGAGGCGGGTCCCTGGACGGCCCGCATCGAGGTCGCGCGCGGCGGCGAGCCGGGCTCCCGGGTCGAAGGCACGATCGACGTCGCGCCCGCGCGGCCCGCGATCGCGCGCCTGTGGCCATGGCTCGCGCTGCCGTTCGTCGCGAGCGCCCTGTTCGCGTGGCGCGAGTGGCTGCGGATCGGCCGCGCGCGCGGCGCGCCGCTCAGCGGCCGGGCACGCGCGCGCCGCGCCGGATGACCGAGATGCCGTCGGGGCGCGGCGTCGCCGTCGGCGCGGGCGTCGCGGACTCCGTCGGCGCGAGCGGCGAAGGCGAAGGGCTCGCCGACGGCGTCCTCGTCGGCGCGCCGCCGCCGAAGCGCATGTGCCAGAACACGTCGATCGCGCTCTCGCCCTGCGACGACGCCGCGCCCTGCACCGTCACGCTCGGCGTGAGGTAGTACTGCACCACCACCGCCGAGCCGGCGAGCCCCTGCTGCTGCCGGGTCGAGGTCGCCTGGGTGCCGCCGAGGTCCTGCGTGATCGAGACGAAGACGTCGTCGCCGAGGTAGCGACCGATGCCGATCGAGCCGGCCCCCGCGCCCGAGGGCACCTGGAAGGTCAGGCTCGTGAGCCCGAAGGTGTCGATCACCGAGCGCTCGAGGCCGGGTGCGACGTAGCTCGCGAGCAGTCCGAGCGCCTCCTGCTGCAGGCCCTGGCCCTGGCCGCCGCTCAGCTCGGAGGCCGGCTTGCCGAACAGCAGCATCGCGAGGATGTCGCTCTGCGGCAGGCTCGGCTCGCTCGACAGGTCGAGCGTGGGCTTGCGCGCCGTGCCCTGCACCGAGACCGTGATGCGGACCTGCGAGTCGCGGTACACCGCGGCGACGTTCAGGTAGGGATCGACCGGCGATTCTCCGGAGAAGGTCACCCACGCGTGCTCGAGCTCGAGCCGACGCCCCTGGAAGACGTACCACCCGCGCCGCGAGTCGACGTGCCCGGTGAGGCGGACCTGGTCGCCGGGAGTCTTCGTCGCCCACACCTCGCCCGAGAGCCGGATGTCGGCGTCGTTGCGGCGGATGGCGACGTCCCGGCCCAGCACCGCGCGCAGGGAGAGCCGGAGCGCGCGCCAGGTCGCGCCGTCGCGGGCCTCGTTCTCGGCCGCGGCGCCCGTGATCTGCGCGATCGCCTCGCCCACCGTGCCGATCTCGCCCGGGCGCACCGCCCCGGGATCGAGCGAGTTCCAGACGACGATGCTCGCATCGCGCTTCGGACCGCCCTGGCCGGGCACGAGCGAGGGGCGGATCGTGACCGGGTCGAGCACGACGTCCCCTTCGATCTCGGGCGCGGCGAGCGTGCCCAGCAGGTGCACGTCCCCGGTCGCGATCACCGTCGCGATCGGCTTGTCGTAGACCTTCAGGCGGTCGAGGCCGATCGAGAGGTCGAGGCGGGGAGAGGCCTCGGCGGCGAACGACACGGTGCCGTGGCCGTTCACCTTGCCGTCCTCGGCCACGAGTTCGACGATCTCGGCGCGGTCGCCGAGGAAGCGGATCGAGACGCGGCCGCGGCGCAGCCTGAGCCCGGTCGACGCGAGTCCCACCGAGAGGTCGGGGACGGTCGCCTCCCCGGTGATGCGCGGGGCCGCGGTCGTGCCGCCGACTTCGACGTCGACCTTCGCTCGACCGCGCAGGTCCGAGAAGGTGTCGGGGGGTGCGAGAGCGCGCAGCCGCGAGACGTCGAAATCGTCCGTCCGCACGCGCAGCGAGAGCGGCCCCGAGGGCGCCAGGGCCGGAAGCGCCCCGCCGGCCTCGAGCGGCAGCGTCGCGCCGACGTCGATGCGGCCCCCGAGCGGCGAGTCGACGCTCCCGTCGACCACGAGCCCGCGATCGGTGCGGAGGCCGAGGTCGAGGCGGCCGATGTCGCGGCCGTCGACCGCGAGACCTTCGACCTCGACCCGGCCGGCGACCTCGGGACGCGCCGGGGTCCCCGCGAGGGACAGGCGCGCGTCGACCCGGCCGCCGCAGGCGCGACCGCCGGCGAGCCCGCACAGGAAGGCAGCGTCGACGCCGTGCGCGTCGAGCGAGATCTTCCCCGGGCGATCGCTTCCCGGGAGGGCGAGCCGACCGTCGAGCGCCACGCGCGCGTCGCCGGCGCGCAACGCGAGCCCGCCGACGTCGAGCGAGCCGTCGTCGAACGCCACGCGCGTCGGATGCTCGAGCGTCCATGCCGGGCCGTCGACGGGTGCGAGGCGGAGCTGTCCGAGGTCGATCCGCGTCGTCGCCCCGGCGCGCTCGAAGCGCAGCGAGGCGCGCTGCACGCGGCCGTCCGGCGCGCGGGCGGAGACGTCGAGGTCGCCCCGGTCGGGCGCGGGCGACGCGGGCGACGGCGCGGAGGCTTGCGACCAGCTGCCGGAGAGGTCGAGCTCCTGCCTTGCGCCGAGCACGCGACCGGCGTCGCCCGCGAGCTCGAACGCGCCGGCGAGCCGCGCCTTCGCCGACGGAGTCGCGCCGCCCAGTCCGGCCAGGTCGATCGACCCGCGCGGGCGAGCCCGGCCGGCCGGCGTCGAGACCTCCGCTCCGGCCTTGACGTCGATGCGCGCGCCGATGCCCCCGGGGCGCCCCCAGGCAGTGGCGTCGAAGGGAACGCGCCCCGCGAGGCGACCGTCGAGGAAGGCGGGATCGGCGGTGCCCGAGAGGTTCGCGCCGAGCTCGCGACGAGCGGGATCCGACGGCGACGAGAGCCAGCCTGCGCCCGCGAGGTCGGTGCCCGCGCCGCGCAGCACCACGTCGCGCAGGTCGAGGAGGTTCGCGCCGGCGCGCAGCCGGCCGCGGGCCTCGTCGAGGACGATGCCGCGCACCCGGCTGCCGTCGAGCACGAGGTCGGCCTCGACGAGGCGACGCTCGTCGAGGCGGTCCGCGCGGAGCTTCGCGCCGAGGCGGAGGTCGGAGTCGCCGAGCGCATCGCGCAGCGCGGGCGAGATCGAACCCGGGGCGGCAGCCCGCAGGCGAACCTCCGCCGTCGCGGCATGCGGAGCCGCCGCGGCGACGAGTGCCGTCGCGTCGCCCTGCCACGCGTCCCCGGGCGCGGCCGCCTGCACCGCGGTCTTCCAGTCCGCACCGTCGCGCCGGGCCTGCAGCGTCGCCCACGCGGCGCGCACGTCGCCGACCGAGGAGTCCCACGTCCGTGCCTCGATCGCGGGCGCGCGCAGCGATCCGTCGCCCGCGAGCGACGCGACGAGAGATGCGGCCCCCGACACCGTCCCCGTCGGGATCCCGTCGCCGGCCACCGCGGGATCGAGACCGCGCACCGAGACCGCGGCGGAGAGGGGGCGCGCGACGGCGGTCGTGCCGGCCGGTGCCGCCGCGAGCGTTCCCCATGCCTCGACCGAGGTCGTGCCCGACGCGAGGTGGACCTCGCCGACCGGCGCCTCGAACGATCCCGAGAGCCGGGCCCAGCCCGAGGCGGGTCGGTCCTGCGGCCAGGCCGGCGCGAGCCGACGCAGGTCGGCCGGCGCGACCGGTTCTCCCGCGACCTCGATCTCCATCGGCGTCTCGCCCTCGAAGCCGATCCAGCCGCTCGCCAGAAGCCGCGTCCCCGACGCGGAGCGCCCGCGAAGCTCGTCCACGGCGAGCAGCGGGCCCGCGGCGGCCGCGAGGTCGACCACGCCGCGAGCCGAGATCTCGTCGAAGCGGACCGGCTCGGGGGCGATCCCGTGCACATCGACCGAACCGTTCGACAGCGAGAGCTTCACCGCCCGCAGCCAGGCCGGCGGCGGCTCGCCCGCATCGGAGGCGAACATCTCCGCGACGTTCCAGCGCCCCTGCGCGTCGCGGCGGACGTCGAGCGCGAAGTCGTCGAGCGACACCGCGAGCCCCACGCGCGGGGGCATCCAGCGTCGGACGCCGAGTCCGACCCGCACGACGGGGGCGCGCAGCGCGGACTCGCCCCGGAAGTCGATCGAGACGTCCTCGATCCGGAGCCCGCGGAGCCCGAGCCCCGCGATCCTCCCGATCGAGACGTCCGACGACAGCACCTCGCCGAGCAGCGACTCGGCGAGCGGACGCAGGCGCTCGCGCCCCGCGGCCGTGCGGCTCGCGACGACCGCCGCCCCGCCGACGACGAGCGTCACCGCCGCCAGGAGGAGCGCCGTCGCGCCGAGGAATCGCAGGAAGAGTCGCAGGCGTGCCATCGCGTCAGAACTCCGGCCCGATCGAGAAGGCGACCTGCACGAGCGAGTCGCCGCGCGGGCGGTCGAGCCCGAAGCCGAGGTCGAGCTGGACCGGACCGATCGGCGTCGCGGCGCGAACGCCGAACCCGACGCCGGTCTGGAAGTTGCGCGGACGGATCGTCCACGCGGACAGCTCGAGGTCGCCGGTGTCGACGAAGAGCACGCCCTTGAGCGGCCCCCAGAGCGGGTAGCGCGCCTCCAGCGACCCGAGCGCGAGCGTGCGGCCGCCGAGCGGGTCGTTCGAGGCGGTGATCGGGCCCAGCCGCCAGCGGCCGTATCCCCGCACGCCGTAGATGCCGATGCCGCCCGCGTAGAACCGGCTCCAGAGCGGGATCTGCGGCGTCCCGTTCCAGGGCGGGATCGTGCCCAGCGTGATCCGCAGGGCACCCATCAGGTCGCCCCAGACGGGACGGTAGGCGCGCATCGTCGCGATCGGCCGCACCCAATCGAAGTCGCCGCCGAGCACCGGGCCCGCGACCTCGGTGGAGAGGTCGAGGACCACGCCCACGCGGGGGTCGAGCAGGTCGTCGACGTTCACCCAGCGCGCCGAGCCGCCGGCCGAGAACGTGAAGCCGACGTTCTGGTAGACGCCGAGCGCGTCCTTGGTGGCATCGCTCACGTTGGAGAGCGAGTCGTACGCGCCGCGGACGAAGAGCGACCCGGTCAGCCGCCGGGTGAGCCTCCAGTCGATCTGCGGGGTGAGTCGCCCGAAATTGTCCTTGTAGGTCGTCTCGTCGTCCACGCCCAGGTTGAAGGTGACTGCCGTCCGGTTGCGCACGCCGGGAAAGTGCGGCTCGACCCAGGACGCGCTGACGATCCTGTTCACCTGCGAGACGCGCGCACTGAAGCCGAGCTGCTCGCCATGGCCGAAGGCGTTGTAGTTCCACCAGGAGGCGAGGCCGCGCGCCCCTTCCTCGGAACTGTACCCGACGCCGAGCCGGACCTCCTGCGAGTTCCCGGGCGCGAGCGTCAGCTTCATCGGCACCTTGCCGTCGACCGCCGTCCCGGGCTCGACGCGGGCGAGAGAGAAGACGCGCAGGCCGCGCAACCGCCGCTCCGTCTCGCGGACGAGCCGCGCGTCGAACCTCTCGCCGGGCTCCCACGCGATCTCCCGGGACGCGAGCTCGGGTCGCAGCCCGCCGAGCCCCTCGATCTCGGTCTCCCCGAAGACCGCCTCGCGGCCGGGCGCGATCGAGTAGTCGACCCAGGCGCAGTGCGTGCCGACGTCGACCGCCGCCTTCGGCACGACCACCGGCGCGGGATGCCCGTGGTCGGCGAACCAGCCGCCGAGCATCCCCGCGGTGCGCTGGTAGTCGTCCTCCGAGAAGATCCGGCCCGGGGCGAGCGGCAGCTCGCGAGAGAGCCTCTCCGCGTCCGCGGCGGGCATCGGCTCGTCGACCGGCTCCCCCGCGGCGTCGCGCACGTGGTCCCGCCCGACGCCGAGCCAGCAGACGCGCGTGGGCTCACCCTGCTCGATGCGGATCCGGACGTCGACGAGGCCGGGCGAGTGGCCGGCCGATTCCTCCGGCGGGCGCTCGCCTCCCGGCGGGACGGGGAGGCGGCGGAACAGCCAGCCGGGCAGCGGCAGCAGCGGCGAGTCGCTCCATCCGCCGTCGGGCGCATGCACGACGGCCACCTCGGCCGTGACCTTCGCTTCGTAGTAGCCCTCGGCCTCGATCGCGCGCACGAGCGTCTCGACGTCCTGCGCGAGGTAGGCGGGATGGAAGCGCCGCGCCTTGCGCCAGACCGCCCACCACGGCCGTGCGACCGTGGCGAGGCGCGACGAGAGGGACCACGAGCGCAGGAACCCGACGCCGGACAGGTCGACGTCGCGCACGCGCCACGGGAGATCGGGGTCGATCGCCCCGGGCGGAAGCCAGGTGCGGCCGTCTTCCGCGGGAGTCGCCGCGGGACAGGCCGCCTCGGCGGCGGTCCGTGCCGGGGTCGCGATCGGAGCCGGCGCGGTGGAGGTCGCGGAGTCCGGCGCCGGGGCGGGCACGGTCGCGCGAGCCTCGGGGGACGCGGCCGGCACGGCGGACGCCGTCTCCCGCGCGAGAGCCCCGTTCGCCCCGGTCGCGTTCGCGACGGCGAGCGCGAGCGCGACGGAGCGCAACAGTCTGAGGGACGACACCGGGGCGAGGCTCCCCCCTCTCGCCTACCGGACGCCGCTTTCGGGGACCAACCCCCCGGGACGCTGCCGTGGGCGCGGGCGAGCGGTCGAGAGCGAATTCGTGTTCCTCGCGAAAACGGCTAGAGTCCTCCGTGTCCGGGGACGCACTCGGGGGGATGCGTTCCACCGCGGGACCCCGCCCCGATCGGGCCGACCTCGGAAGGAGTCACCGTGTCCGCCTCCGACTACGTGAACCGCGACAACGCCGACCTGGTCGACGAGCTCTACCGGCGCTTCCAGGCCGACCCCCAGTCGGTCGAGCCGAACTGGCGAGCCTTCTTCGAGGGACTCGAGCTCGGGCTGTCCGCGGCCGACCGCGGCGCCGGCACGGTCGCCGACGGCGCCCCCGCGACGGCGATCGCGGACGCGGCCGCGGGCAAGTACCGGCCGACGACCTTCGGACTCGTGTCCTCGTACCGAGAACTCGGGCACCTGCTCGCCGACATCGACCCGCTCACCGACCCGCCGACCGCGCACCCGCTGCTCGACATCGCCCACTACTCGCTCGGAGCGGCCGACCTCCGCCTGCCCTGCAACCCGGGAGGCTTCGCCGGCTTCCGTCCCGAGCAGCCGCCGACGCTCGCCGAGCTCGTCGCGGCGCTGCGCGAGACCTACTGCCGGACGATGGGCGTCGAGTACACCGGCATCCGGGACCCCGAGCAACGCGCCTGGCTCGAGGAGCGGATGGAGCCGTCGCGCAACCACCCGTCGCTCGACGAGGCGGAGCGGCGCCGGATCTTCTCGAAGCTCGTCGAGGCCGAGAGCTTCGAGCAGTTCCTGCACGTGAAGTTCCCCGGCCAGAAGCGCTTCTCGCTCGAGGGCGGCGAGACGCTGATCCCGATGCTCGACGCGCTGGTCGAGGGGGCGGCGGGTGCGGGCATCGAGCAGGTGATGCTGGGCATGGCGCATCGAGGTCGGCTCAGCGTGCTCGCGAACATCGTGCGCAAGCCCTACGAGATGATTCTCGCGGAGTTCGAGGGATCGACCCTGCCCGACTGGGTGCAGGGCGACGGCGACGTGAAGTACCACAAGGGCTACTCGCGCGACCACCAGTCCCTCTCGGGCAGCGTCGTCCACGTCTCCCTCACGCCCAACCCGAGCCACCTGGAGCTCGTGAACCCCGTCGTCGAGGGCAAGGTCCGGGCGAAGCAGAACCTCTCGGGAGACGTCGATCGCCGGCGCGTCATGCCGGTCCTGATCCACGGCGACGCGGCCTTCATCGGCCAGGGCGTCGTCCCGGAGACGCTGCTCCTCTCGCAGCTCGAGGGCTACTTCACCGGCGGCACGATCCACGTCGTGATCAACAACCAGGTCGGCTTCACGGCTCCGCCCGAGTCCTGTCGGCCGACGCGCTACGCGACCGACATCGCCCGCATCATCGAGTGCCCGGTGTTCCACGTGAACGGCGACGACCCCGAGATGGCGGTGCACGCGATCCGGCTCGGCCTCGCCTTCCGCCAGCGCTTCCGCCGCGACGTGGTGATCGACCTGGTCTGCTTCCGCAAGCACGGCCACAACGAGGCCGACGAGCCGACCTTCACGCAGCCGGTCATGTACCGCCGCATCGCCGAGCACCCGGGCGTGCGCACGCTCTACCAGCGCCACCTGGTCGCGGACGGCTTCGAGGACGCCGGGCTCGAGGCCGTGCGCCGCGAGTTCGGCGAGGTGCTCGACCTCGCGCTGCAGTACGCGCGCGACTTCCGGCCTCGCCAGGAGGTGTTCACCTTCGGCGCAGCGTGGTCGGGCCTCGGCGACGCGGGCGAGGACCGCACGGCGGTCACCGCGGTGCCGGCGGAGGTGCTGCGCGAGATCGCGGAGCGCGCGGCGGTCGTGCCCGCCGGCTTCGACGCGCACCCGAAGGTGACCAGGCAATACGAGGCCCGGGTCGAGATGGTGCGGCGCGGAAACGGCATCGACTGGGGGTGCGCGGAGATGCTCGCCTTCGGCTCCCTCCTGCTCGAGGGAACGCCGATCCGGCTCTCCGGCGAGGACTCCGGGCGAGGCACCTTCAGCCATCGCCACTCGGTGCTGCACGAGCAGTCCGACGGCCGCCTCCACTTCCCGCTGAACGGGATCGCGCCGGCCGGGGCCGCGCAGGCCTCCTTCGAGGTCGTCGACAGCATGCTGTCGGAGGAGGCGGTGCTCGGCTTCGAATACGGCCACTCGCTCGCCGCCCCGCACACGCTCACGATCTGGGAAGCGCAGTTCGGCGACTTCGCGAACGGCGCCCAGGCCGTCGTCGACACCTTCGTCGCCGCCGCCGAGTCGAAGTGGCAGCGGTCGAGCGGGCTGGTCCTGTACCTGCCTCACGGATACGAGGGCCAGGGTCCCGAGCACTCGAGCGCGCGACTCGAACGCTGGCTGCAACTGTGCGCCGACGACAACATGCAGGTCGTCTACCCGAGCACGTCCGCACAGCTCTTCCACCTGCTGCGCCGCCAGATGCGACGGGCGTTCCGCAAGCCGCTGGTCGTCATGACGCCGAAGAGCCTGCTCCGGTTCGCGCCGTCGACCTCCTCGCTCTCCGATCTCGCCGAAGGGTCGTTCCGCCCGGTGCTCGACGACCCGGTCGACCTCGACCCCTCGGGGGTGACGACGGTCGCGCTGTGCAGCGGCAAGGTGTTCTACGACGTCGCGAAGGCTCGCCAGGACCGGGCCGATCTCCGGGTCGCGTGCGTGCGCGTCGAGGAGCTCTACCCCTTCCCGGCCCGCGAGATCCGCGCCGCCCTGGACCGCTGGCCCGCGGCCCGCGACGTCGTCTGGGTGCAGGAGGAGCCGCGCAACATGGGCGCGTGGTCCTACGTGATCGAGCGGCTGCCTGCGCTGATCGGCCCCGGGCGCACGCTGCGCTACGCGGGGCGCGACGAGGCCGCGAGTCCCGCCAGCGGCTCGTACCGCATGCACGCGAAGGAACAGGCAGGGCTCGTCGCCGCCCTCTTCGAGGGCGCGCCGGCGGCGGCTGCCGACGACGAGGCCCCCTTCCCCCGGTCGACGGGCCGGTCGGGCGGAGGCGGCGACGCGACGATCCGTCTCGCCACGCGCGGGACGGGATCGACGGAGGACTGATGGCGCGCGACGTGAAGATTCCGTCCCTCGGCGAGTCGGTGACCGAGGCGACGCTCGGACGCTGGCTCAAGCAGGATGGCGACCCGGTCGCCGCCGACGAGCCGATCCTCGAACTCGAGAGCGACAAGGCGAACATGGAGCTCGCGGCGGAGAGCGCGGGAACGCTGCGCATCCTGACCGGGGCCGGCGCGACGGTGCACTTCGGCGACGTGGTCGGACGCATCGAGGCGGGAGCGTCGGGGGGGGCCAGGCCTGCCGCGGCGCCCGCGCCCGCGGCAACGACGACCGCAGCCGCCGCGCCCGCGTCACCCGTGGCGCCTGCGAGCGCGGCACCCGCGCGCGACGACGAGCGCCCGCTCAGTCCCGCCGTGCGGCGGATCGTCGAGGAGGAGAAGCTCGACCCGGCCGGAATCCCGGGAACCGGGCCCGGCGGACGCATCCTGAAGGCGGACGCGCAGGCGGCCGCGGACCGCAAGCGAGCCGGCGGAGACGCAGCCCCGGCCCCGCGCGGCGTCCTGCCGAGCGCACTCGCCGCGGCGGCCGCCGCACGGCCCGCGCCGGTCTCGACGCCTGCTTCGTCGCCCGCCGCGGGCGGGGGCGAGGAGCGCGTGCCGATGAGCCGGCTCCGCCAGGTCATCGCCCGCCGCCTCGTCGAGTCGCAGCAGTCGACCGCCACCCTCACGACCTTCAACGAGGTCGACATGAGCGCGATCCTCGATCTGCGCGCGCGCTACAAGGAGTCCTTCCAGAAGAAGCACGGGGTCTCGCTGGGCTTCATGGGCTTCTTCGTCGCGGCCTGTTGCGAGGCGATGTCCGAGGTCCCCGAGGTGAACGCGAGGATCGAGGGCTCGGACGTGGTGTACTCGAAGTCGGCCCACGTCGGCGTCGCCGTCGGGACCGATCGCGGTCTCGTCGTGCCCGTCGTGCGCGACGCGTCCTCGCGCTCGATCGCCTCGATCGAGGCGGAGATCGCGCGGCTCGCGGAGCTCGCGCGAACGAACAAGCTCGTGCCGGACGACTTCGCCGGCGCGACCTTCACGATCTCGAACGGCGGCGTCTACGGCTCGCTGCTGTCGACCCCGATCCTGAACCCGCCGCAGAGCGCGATCCTCGGGATGCACAAGATCGAGAAGCGGCCCGTCGTGGTCGACGACCAGGTCGTGGTGCGCCCCATGATGTACCTGGCCCTCTCCTATGACCACCGCCTGATCGACGGAAAGGGGGCGGTCACCTACCTCGTCCGGGTGAAGGAGCGCCTCGAGGATCCGGCGCGCCTGCTGCTGCGGGTGTGACGCCGACCCTGCCCTCGTCGACGACGGTCGCGAACCACGCGTTCGTCGTCCTGCTCGCACTCTTCGCCTCGCGCGGGCGGGTGAGGAGGCTGCAGTCGCGCGGCGAACGCCGGGCCTGGCCGCATCTCCTGCGCATCGCCTTCGCGGTCGCGGTCGCGGTCGCGGTCCGCGCCGCGCAGTCGAACACGCTGAAGCCGCTGCTGCAGGCCGCCCTCTCGGCGCTGCTGCCGCTGGGACGCCTGCCGTGGCTCGCGTTCGCCGGCAGCGACGGCGAGGCGATCTCGACGCTGTCGTGGCAGATCGGACTCCTGGTGCTGCTCGCGGTGGCGTGGACGCTACCCTTCTATGCGCTCGGGCTCGCGGCGGGCTTCGGGCTCGTGCGACGGCCCACGCTGCGGCTGCGCCGCGCGACCGGCCGGCTCCTGGTCGCGAGCGGAGCCCTCCTGCTCGCGACCTACGCGGGGACCTCCTGGCTGCGGCCGGCGGGCCTCGACCTCGGCGCGTTGCGCGACCGCGTCGCAGCGACCGGCCTCGAGCCGTCGGCGTGGCCGTTCGCGCTCGCGGCGCTCGGCCTCGGGATGCGTTGGCTCTTCCCGCTGGAGAGCCCGTCGGAGGAGGCTGCAGCCGCGCCGGTCGCGTCGCCGGACGAGGCGAACCCCGGGGCGGGGGCGGAGACTTCGGGGCGTCGCTGGGGCTGGTGAGCGGGGCCACCGCGCCCGCGGCTCATCCGCCGCACGGCGGGCCATGGTGCCCGTCGGCGGTCCACGCATGCGCGTGACGCAGGCGGCGGTGTCGGTGGGCATGCGCGTGCGGCTCGCCCGTCGGGTCTCCCGCCGCGTGCGCATGGAGGTGATGCTCGTCGTGGCGATGGAGGTGCTCGTGTTCCTGCTCGGCGTGCTCGTGGAGGTCGGGACTCCCCGCGGCCGCGAGCAGGGCGACGCCGGTCGCCATGAGCGTCGCCGCGACGAGTTCCGTCGGGCCGATCCGCTCCCCCAGCAGCGGGACGGAGAGGAGCGCGCCCGCGAACGGTGCGGTCGAGAAGAGAGCCGCCTCGCGCGCGGCCCCGAGCGTCCGCATCGCCGCGACCACCAGCACGAGGCTCGCGCCGTAGCTCGCGAAGCCGAGCAGCATCGCCGCGGCCGCGGTG
>JAFMJW010000349.1 GCA_017853315.1 Alphaproteobacteria bacterium | reverse complement strand
CCGAGAACGAAGGTCCCGCGTGGCCGCTCGAGGCCGAAGGCCGCGAGGTCGGGATCGACGAACTGCGTCAAACGGCCCAAGCCCGCGAGAGTCCGCAGGAAGCCGTCGGGCACGTCGGCGTCCACCGGCTTCGCAGCCCCGCCGTCGGGTGGGAAGTTCCAGCCGTCGGCCGAGCGCCGGAACACGCCCGCGACGTCGCCCCCGCGCACCTCCAGCGCGTCGATGCCGCCGGCCGGCAAGGCGACCAGCGGCGAGGACGGGGTGGCGGGCGGCGGGGCGAGCCGGGCCGAGACCGCGGACCAGGTGGCCGGCGCGAGCAGCGCCGCGGCCGCGGCGAGGGCGGCGAGCCGCCGCCACGGCAACGGCTCGCGAGCGCGATCGCCCGCCGGGTCGACCGCCGTCGCCGTCGCCGGCTCCGCTCTCACCGGCCACCCCGCCTGCGCCGGCGGAGCCCGAGCAGGCCGCCGATCGCGAGGACGATCGCGGGCAGGGCGACGCAGCCGGTCCAGAAGATCGCGCGCGCCTGTCCCGCCGTCAGGTGGAGCTGGGAGAAGGTCCCGCCGGGCGTCGCCGCGCCGCGCGTCGAGATCAGCTGCTCGGTGCGCGAGGCGAGGTGGGCCAGGTTCACGAAGAAGTCGCGGTTGCCGAGCGTGCCGACGTAGAGGTTGGTCGCGAACTCGGCATCGCCGACGAGCAGGATCGAGCCGGTGCGCCCGCCGCGTTCCGCGCCGGCGGCGCCCGTGGTCGCGTCGGCGGACTCGATGCGCGCGATCGCCGCGACCGGCACCGGCCCGCGCTTGTCGACGCCCTCGCGGAAGACCGGCGGGCGGCCGTCGGCGGCGAGCCGCTCGACGTCGCTCCAGGTGTCGCTGCCGGTGAATGCGAAGGGCGCGAGCTTCACGTCGGGCTCGACGGGCTCCTCGACGTTGACCGACTGCGCGAGCGGCAGGATCGCGGGCGGTGCGCCCGTGTAGGGCATCACCTGCTCGTTGAACAGGGCCACCTGGGGCGCGAACGCGTCGGCGTAGAACATCCGGTTGCGGTCGTCGACCACCAGGTCGTTGCCGCCGCGCAGCCCGTAGCCCGCGAGCAGCCTCGCGACCCGCGCGGGCGCGCCGGCCTCGAGCAGGAAGAGCGCGCCGCCGCCGGCGCGCAGGAAGGAGCGGACGGCCTCGACCTCGCTCTCGGTGAAGTCGCTCGTCGGGCCCGCGACGACCAGCAGCGAGGCGTCCGCCGACACGCCGCCGCGCAGGTCGGCCGCGCGCTCGACGCGGAAGTTCTCGGCCGCGAGCGCCTTGGCGGCGGCCGACAGGCCGGCGCGGGGGTCGGTGTCGCCCGGGTCGTGCTCGCCGTGGCCGACCGCGAAGACCGCGACCCGCTCCCGTCCCTCGACGAGCCGGATGAGCTCGGTCGTCAGGTCCTCTTCCGTGACCTTCACGCCGCGGGCGCGGCGGCCGTAGCCGTCGACGACCGCCGTGTCGTAGTTCACGACGCCCATCGAGTCGGCGAGCAGCGGGCTGCGGTCGAGGTCGACCATCTTGAAGCGGAGGTGGCTCGACTGCTCGCCGAAGCGGCGCAGCAGCTCGCGCATCGTCCGGATCTTCCCCTGGTCCTGCCCGTTGAAGAACACGGTCACGTCGACGTCGCGGTCGAGCCGCGCCGCTGCACGGACCGCCGCGTCCGAGAGCGTGTGCTCCTTCGTCGGCGTCAGGTCGAAGGTGACGTTGTGCGCCCAGGCGAGCGCCAGCAGGAGCCCCGCGACCACCGCCGCGAGCAGGAGCTCTGCGACCAGCGCCGCGACCTGCCGCCAGGGAAGCCGCGACATCAGTCCACGCCCCGCCACGACCGGCTCTGGAGCGAGCGCAGCGCCGCGTAGAGGAAGAAGGCCGTGAACAGCAGGAAGTAGGCGACGTCGACCGACTGCACCTGCCCGACCGCGAAGTTGTAGTAGTGGTCGAAGAGCGAGAACAGCAGCAGGAAGCGGATCAGCCCCTCGTTCCCCGCCGCCTCGTTCCAGGTCATGAACCAGAAGAAGACCAGCAACCCGTAGGTGAGCATCGCCGCGACGACCTGGTTCTCGGTGAGCGTGGACGCGGCGAGCCCGCAGGCGACGAAGGCCGTGCCGAGCAGGAGGAGCCCGAGCACGCCCGCCGCCGGCGGCCCCAGGTCGAAGGGGTGGAAGACGCGGAACACCGCGAGCGGCAGGATCGCGCAGGCGACCAGCACGAGCACGAAGACCCAGGCCGCGAGGAACTTGCCGAGCACGAGCTGGGCGTCGCGCACCGGCAGCGTCCACAGGAGCTCCATCGTGCCGAGCTTCCTCTCCTCGGCGAAGAGCCGCATCGTGACGAGCGGCACGACGAGCAGCGTCGCGAGCCGGAAGTCGATGAAGACGAAGCGCCAGAGCCCGGTCGCGAGCACCTGCGCGCCGAAGGTCACGAAGAAGGCGACGTCGGTGTAGAAGAACCAGCCCGTCAGCACGAGGTAGACGGCCAGCAGCACCCACGCGATCGGCGAGCCGAAGATCGCCGCGAGCTCGCGGCGCGCGATCGCCCTAATCGCGCGCACGACGGCCTTCCTCCGACGACGTCGCGCCGTCGCCCACGAGCGCGAGGAAGATCTCCTCGAGACTCATTCGCCGCTCGCCCATCTCGACGAGGCCGAGCCCGGCGCCGACGAGCGCCGCGGCGATCTCGCGCCGCGGGTCCGCGCCGAGCGGCACCTGGACGACCCACGCCTCCCCCGACGCGTCGCGACCCGCCGGCTCCGCCCCGATCACGGCGGGCAACCCGCGGAGCACCCGCTCCGCGACTGCCTCGTCGCCGGCGACCCGGAGGAGGATCTCGCGCCAGGGCCGCAGCCGGTCTTCGAGGGCCCGGGGCTCGTCGATCGCGAGGATGCGGCCCCGGTTCATGACCATGACGCGCGAGCAGACGCTCTCCGCCTCCGACAGGACGTGGGTCGAGAGGATCACGGCGCGATCGCCGCCGAGACCGCGCACGAGCTCGCGCATCTCGGCCACCTGCTCCGGGTCCAGTCCCGAGGTGGGCTCGTCGAGCACGAGCA
>JAFMJW010000348.1 GCA_017853315.1 Alphaproteobacteria bacterium | reverse complement strand
GCGAGCATGACGTAGGAGGTGATGAGGAAGTAGCCTTCCTCCCCCTCGTCGCGCGAGAAGGTGTGGCAGCCGACGACGTACTCTCCCTTCGCCTTGCCGTAGCCCGCGACCGGCAACGTCACGAGGCGGTACTCGTCGCGCTTCTCGAAGAACTCGGTGCCCGGGAGCAGCGTGTAACCGAAGATGTTGATGTTCGGGAACACGGTCATCAGGTGGTCGAGGTTGCGCTCGAACTCCGGGAGGTTGTCCCCGGGGAGCCCCCAGATGAGTTCCGCCGCGATCGGCACGCCCTCCGAGGCGAGCGCCCGCACCACCGGCTCGTACTCGTTCGAGCGCATGTTCGTGCGATGGGAGAGCTCGAGCGCGTAGGGCGTGAGCGTCTGGAGCGCCAGGTGGTAGTGCCACAGCAACCCCTCGCGGTGCAGCGTGCGGACGATCTCCTGGACGCGCTTGTTGTGGTTCTTCGACCAGGAACTCGCGAAGGTCTGCGGGAGCCCGGTGCGACGCTTGAGATCGATGACGATCGCCGCCTTGTCGACGTCCTCGCGCAGCGCGCCGAAGTTCGAGTCGCAGAACCAGATGTCCTGGATGCCGCCGGCGACGAGCTTCTCGAGGTCGTCGCGGATCCGGTCGACGGAGAACTGGAAGATCTTCGTGCCGATGGCTCCCGTCCCCCACTCGCAGAACGAGCACTTGTAGGGGCACCCGCGCGAGGTCTCGTAGGCGACGTTGCGGTAGAGCGGTCGCCCGTCGTCTCCTCGGAGCGGCACGACGTCGAGCGCGGACGGGAAGACGTCGAGCGCGGTCGCGCGGGCGCGCGTCGGCGTCCGCACGATCGCGCCGTCGTCGCCGAGGAAGGCGAGGCCGGCGACCGACGCCCAGGCGTCGCGGTCCGGCGCGTCGAGCAACTCGGTGAAGGTCGCCTCGCCTTCTCCGAGCACGACGACGTCGATCGCCTCGTCGAAGAGGAAGTCCTCGGCCCGCTGGACGTGGGGGCCGCCGACCACGACGAGCACGCCGGGGGCGTCGGCCTTCACCGCGCGGGCGATCTCGAGCATCTCCGCGACGTTCCAGGTGTAGCAACTGAGCCCCAGCACCGGACGCAGCCCCTCGCGCAGGGCGTCTCGCGCCCGGTCGACGATCTCCCGGCGCGCCTCCGAGCCGAGCCATTCGATCGCCGCCCCGTCGCCCAGGAAGTGGACGAGCTCGACCTCGGTCGAGGCGGCCGTCCGACCGCGGGCGAGGAAGTGCGCCTTGAGCGCCCCGGTCGTGAGCGGCGGCGCGCAGAACTGCGAGGTGTCCTGACTGAACAGCCAGATGGGACGCAACATGTCGATCTCGGTGAGTGCCAGACCCGCGGGGAGCCCGCAACGCGGCTTTTGCGATAGGGCCCGGGCACGCCCCGCGCGGGCGGCGTCCCGGCTTGCGGGCACGGTCGCGACACGGGATCGTCCTCGCCATGGCGAGTCCCCCCGCCTCACCCTTCGCGCCGTCGGGCGACGCGGCCCCGGGTCACGGGTCCGCCGCCCCCTCGGCCTGGGTCGAGCGGTTCGCGTCCTCGGTGCCGGCCGGCGGGGAGGTGCTCGACCTGGCCGCAGGCGCCGGGCGCCACGCACGCCTGTTCCTCGAGCGTGGCCACCCCGTCGTCGCCGTCGATCGCGACGTGGCCGCGCTGCGCGCGCTCGCCGCCGGGCGTGCGACGTCCGCACCCCGGCTCCTCGTGGTCGAAGCCGACCTCGAGCAGGCGCCCGGCTGGCCGATCGCCCCGCGGCGCTTCGCGGGAGTCGTCGTGACGAACTACCTGTTCCGCCCGCTCCTGCCGGCGCTCGTCGCCGCCGTCGCGCCCGGAGGCCTCCTCGTCTACGAGACCTTCGCCACGGGCAACGAGCGCTTCGGACGCCCGTCGAATCCCGACTTCCTGCTGCGGCCGGGCGAACTCCTCGACGCGGTGCGAGGCGAGCTCCGGGTGATCGCCTACGAGGACCTCGTCGTCGACTCCCCGCGACCGGCGGCCCTGCAGCGGATCGCCGCGACCCGGCCTGCGGGGAGTTGACCGCGTCGGCGCTTGCTCCGCCACCGCATCGGTGCGCGAAGTCGGTGCCGGAGGACCCGCCATGGCGACGAAGATCTACGGCAACGTCCGTCCCGAGGACGACTACACGCATCCGCTCGGGCCGGAGGAGAACTTCAACGAGTCGGTCTACTTCAACTTCTTCGACCGCTCGCAGCAGCGAGGCGGCTTCCTGCGCATCGGCAACCGGGCCAACGAGGGCTACGCCGAGATGACGGTGATCGTCTACCAGCCCGACGGCTCGGCGCTGTTCAACTACAAGCGGCCGGCGATCACGACGAACGACGGCTGGAACGCGGGCGGCGCCGCGGTCGAGGTCCTGGTGCCCGGCGAGAAGCTGCGCACCACCTACCAGGGCTCGGTCGTCGCTCTCGCCGACCCGCGCGCGATGCAGGATCCCGGGCGGGCCTTCAAGGAGAATCCGCACCGCAAGCTCGAGATCGACCTCGTGCACCGCGGCGTGGGCCCGATCTACGGGCACGTCGGCGAGCCCGGCGACGGCAACGAGTTCGCGCGCGCTCACTACGAGCAGCACATGGCCGTCACGGGCACGATCCGCGTCGACGGCGGCGAGCCGATCGCGATCGACGGGCACGGCCTGCGCGACCACTCCTGGGGACCGCGCTACTGGCAGTCCACGCCCTCGTACCGATGGATCACCGGCAATTACGGCGACGACCTCGGCATGCTCCTGTCGATCATCGGCGACCGCAAGGGCGGCGTCTTCCACAAGGGCGACCAGCTCCTCGCCGTGAAGGAGATCGAGCTCGAGACCGAGTACGAGCCCGGGACGAAGTTCCACCGCGCGCTGCGGGCGCGGGTGAAGCTCGAAAACGGCGACGAGCACGTCGTCGAGGGCCGGGTGAAGGGCTTCATCCCGCTGCGCAACCGCCGCGCCGGCACGCAGACGCACATCGGCGAGGGCATGACCGAGTACCTGCTCGACGGGAAGCGCGTCGGCTACGGACTCTCGGAGTATCTCGACCAGCCGGAGG
>JAFMJW010000084.1 GCA_017853315.1 Alphaproteobacteria bacterium | reverse complement strand
GGCGGCGCCCGGCTCCGACCAGGCCCCAGCGCCCGCCGCCGCCCCTGCGGGCGCGGGCGCCGAGCCCCCGGGGGCGATGCCGGCCGCGCCCGCGCTGCCCCAGCGCGTCGCGCCGGTCGATCCCTCGGCCGTCGTCGCCCCGGCCGCGGCGGCTCCCGCGGCGGCCGTCACCGTTCCGATCGACGCGGCCCGCACCGCGGCGGGCGTGAACGAGGCCCACGACGCGGCGACCGGAAGGGCGGTCGCGGCAGGAGGGCCGCCGTCGTGAGTTTCGACCTCGGCCTCGACCGCATCTGGAAGTTCCTCGACGAGATGGAGTCGCGCCAGCGGATCGCGATCGCCATCGGTCTCCCGCTGCTGTTCGCGGTCGGCTACTGGTACTTCGTCGTCAACCCGCGCGTGCTCCGCGCCTCCGGGCAGCGCTTCCTCGTCGACGAGCTTCTCGAGGAGCGCAACCGGAAGGTGTCGGAGACCGCGCGGCTCAGCGAGCGACGGCGCCAGGTCGACGACCTCGACACGCAGCTGCGGCTCGCGGTCACCCGCCTCCCGGACCAGAAGGAGATCCCCGATCTCCTGAGCTCGATCTCGAACCTCGCCCGCGACGCCGGGCTCGACATCCTCGCGTTCCGCCAGAAGCCCGAGACCTACCAGGACTTCTACGCCGAGGTGCCGGTCGACATGGTCGTCCGCGGGACCTACCCGCAGCTCACCGGCTTCGTGGACGACGTCGGCCGGCTCGACCGCATCGTGAACGCGTCGGACATCACGATCAAGGAGCCGAAGGTCCTCGACGACACGATCGTGCTGCAGGCCGCGCTCCAGATCACGACCTTCCGCTTCCTGTCCGACGAGGAGCGCCAGCGGCTCATCAAGGAGAAGAAGATCAAGGGGGATGCAAAGTGAGGCCGCGGTGGCTGGTCGCACCGGCGCTGGCGGCCGCCCTGGTCGCACGGCCCGCTCACCCGCAGGACGGCGCCCCCCGGGGCGGCGCGCCGTCCGGCGGTGGCGGAGATCCCGGCGCGGCACAGGAGGCCGCCGGCGGAGCCCTTCCCGCCCCGACCCCGCCGCCCCTCCTCCAACGATCCTCCGAACCGCGCGCGCGCGAGGTCACGCTGCACCGCGACCCGTTTCGCCCCTTCGCACTCGCGCGCGAACAGGCGAAGCAGCCCGGCCAGGGCTCTCCGCTCCAGCAGTACCAGGTCGGCCAGCTGCGGCTGGTCGGCGTGATCGACGACGGCAAGCCGACCGCGATCGTCGAAGACGACCAGCGCAACGGCTACGTGATCGGGCTCGGGACCGAGATCGGTCCGAACGGCGGGGTGGTGACCGCGATCCGCGGGCGGCAGGTCACCGTGGTGGAGTGGGAGACCGACATCGTGGGCGAGAGACATCGAAAGGAATACGTCCTGCAGATGCCGACCGACGAGCCGGTCCGGCAGGAGCCGCGCGGATGAGGGCCCGGTCGGCCATGGTGGCTTCGGCGCTGCTCCTGCTCGCGGGCTGTGCCGCGCGCCGAGGATCGTCGAGCGACGGGTTGCCCGAGGTGGAGCCGGAGCCGGTGCTGCGTCTCGTCGAGGTCCGAGGCCTCTCCGACGCGAGCGGGACGAGGCTCGTCGCGCAGCTCTCGCGTCCGCCCGAGGGGATTCGCACGTTCGAGCTCGACAAGCCGCGACGCTGTGTCGTCGACGCCGACGGCCCCGGCGCACCTTCCGCGAAGGAGGTCGTCGCGACGCGCGACCCGCAGGCGCCGCGGCTGTCCGTCGCCGGCTACCCCGACAAGCTCCGCCTGGTCCTCGAACTCGCGTCCGCCGCCGCCGGTGGCTGCCAGGCGAGAGCGGACGGCAGCGCGATCGTCTTCGGCGTGGGCGGCCGCCCCGCGGCCGGCATGCAGGACCTTCTCTGGACCGGGAGCACCCCGCCCGCAGGGGCTTCGGCCCACGCCGCTGCGCTGCTCTCCCGCGAGGCCGGGCCGGCGCTGTCGCCGGCGGAGGCCGTCGCGCAGAGGCCGCCGCCGCGACCGCTCCCGCCGCCGCCCGCGCCCGAGCCGGTCGAACCCGAGCGCGAGCAGCCCCCCCGCCCCATGTCCGCGCCGGCACGCCCGGCGCCACGGCGCTACGCGGGCCGGAAAGTCTCGCTCGAGTTCAAGGACGCCGACATCCTGAATGTCCTGCGCGTGATCGCCGACGTCGCGCAGAAGAACATCGTCGCGACCGACGACGTGGGCGGGCGCGTGACGATCGTCCTGCGCGAGGTGCCCTGGGACCAGGCGCTCGACATCCTGCTGCGCTCGACCGGCCTCGAGAAGGTCGAGTACGACGACGTCATCACCGTCTCGACCGCGAAGCGGATCGAGACCGAGCGGCGCTCCCGGCTTGCCGCGCAGATCGCGGGCCGGGAACTCGAGCCGCTCCGGACCGAATACATCCGCGTCAACTACGTGAAGGCCTCGGACCTCGCGATGGTCCTCCGCGGACAGTCGCTGTCCGGCTCTCCCGGCTCCGGCCTGAACCAGGCCGGGCAGACCCAGCAGGTCCAGGGCGACATGACCCTCCAGGCCGAGGCGGCCGCCGGACAGTTCCGCGGACTGCTCTCCAACCGCGGCAGCGTGCAGGTCAACGACGTCACCAACACGCTCATCATCCGCGACATCTCCGAGGGTATCGCGAACGCCCGAGAACTCGTCTCGAAGCTCGACGTGCAGACCCCGCAGGTGGCGATCCAGGGGCTCATCTTCGAAGCCGACACGAGCAGCGAGATCGACCTCGGGATCCGGTGGGGCGCGAGTTACAAGGCCGGGCCGGGAACCGGCAACCCGACCGGCAAGAACTTCCCCGGCCGGGTCGGCATCGGCGGCGCCGGCCCGAACACGGCGCCCGACGGCAGCCCGATCATGGTCGACTTTCCCGCGAGCGGAGTCGAGGCCGGCACGGGAAGCACGCTCAACCTCCTGCTCGGCTCGCTCTCGGGCGCCGAGACGATCGACGCCCAGATCACCGCGCTCGAGCAGGCCGGCAGGGGCAAGGTCATCTCCCGGCCCAAGGTCATCACGCTCAACAACTCGGAGGCCTCGATCGAGAGCCTCGAGATCATCTACGTGCGGCTGCCCTCGACCGGCACCGTGATCAACACCGGCCAGAACGGCTCGGCGGGCTCGAACAGCGTCGCGACCCAGCCGATCGACACCGGCATCATCCTGAAGGTGCGCCCGCAGGTCTCGGCGGACGGCTACGTGCTGATGGACCTGTTCGTGAAGTCTAGCGTGCCGAGCGAGCAGAAGACCGACGACATCCCGAACGAGATCAGCCGCCAGGCGAGCTCGCAGGTGCTCGTGCGCGAGGGCGAGACGGTCGTGATCGGCGGCGTCTACCGGCAGCGCGCGGCCAACGCGATGAGCGGGGTTCCCTGGCTCGCGAAGATCCCGGTCATCGGCTGGCTCTTCAAGACGACCCGCGACTTCGACAACCGCCAGGAGCTGCTGGTCTTCATCACCCCGCGCGTCGTGTGGCGCCCCGCGACGCCCGGTGCGCTCCCGACCGCCGCGGAGCTGTGGACGAACCGCTCGGCGACCGCCTACCCGCAGGGCATGGACGTGACGACCGCGCCCGCCGGCGCGGCCGGGCCGCGTTGGTAGAGCGCCCGGACGCGGTCGGCTAGGAACGTTTCATGCTGCGCTTCTTCACTGCAGGAGAATCCCACGGTCCCGCCCTGACGGCCATCGTCGAGGGCTTCCCCGCCGGCGTGCCGGTGCGGCCGGAGGACATCGACCGCGACCTGGCCCGCCGCCAGGAGGGTTACGGGCGGGGCGGACGCATGAAGATCGAGCGCGACCGGGTCCAACTGCGCTCCGGCATCCGATTCGGCGAGAGCCTCGGGTCGCCGGTCACGCTGGTCGTCGACAACCTCGACTGGCGGAACTGGACCCGCAAGATGTCGGCACTCGCCGAGGACCGGGATCCGAAGGTCAGGGTGACGCGACCGCGGCCCGGACACGCCGACCTGGCCGGCGTGCAGAAGTACGACCGCCAGGACGTGCGCGACATCCTCGAGCGGGCCTCGGCCCGCGAGACCACGATGCGGGTCGCCGTGGGCGGGCTCGCGAAGTGCCTGCTCCGCCCGCTCGGCATCGAGGTGCGCGCCTGGGTGAGCGAAGTCGGCGGCATCCGGGCCCGTCACGAGGGGCTCCCGCCGGAGGAGATCTTCGCGGCCGCCGAGCGGAGCCCGGTGCGCGTCGCCGACCCCGAGGCCGAGCGCGCGATCGTGACGCTGGTCGACGAGTGCAAGAAGGCCGGCGACACCCTGGGCGGCGTCGTCGAGGTGGTCGCGACCGGACTGCCGCCCGGCCTCGGCAGCCACGTCCACTGGGATCGCAAGCTCGACGGCCGGCTCGGCGGCGCGCTTCTCTCCCTGCAGGCCGCCAAGGGCGTCGAGATCGGGCTCGGGTTCGAGGCGGCGCGGCGCCGCGGCTCGCAGGTGCAGGACGAGATCTCGTGGGACGAGGCGGCGCGCGCCTACCGCCGTTCCTCGAACCACGCCGGCGGCACCGAGGGCGGGATGACCAACGGGTCGCCGCTCGTGGTCCGGGTCGCCTTCAAGCCGATCTCCACGCTCATGAAGCCGCTCGGCTCGGTCGACATCGCGAGCAAGGAGGAAACCAGGGCGGTCATCGAGCGGTCCGACGTCATGGCGATCCCCGCCGCGGCGGTCATCGCCGAGGCGGTGGTCGCCTTCGAGCTCGCCGGCTTCGCGCTCGAGAAGTTCGGCGGCGACTCCCTGCGCGAGATCCTGCGCAACCGCGACGGCTACCTGCAGCAGGTCCGCGAGGCCTAGGGGGCAGGATGCGCGTCGTCCTGACCGGCTTCATGGGCACCGGCAAGACGGCCGTCGGCCAGCGCGTGGCGCAGCGCCTCGGGCGCACGTTCGTCGACACCGACGCGCTGGTCGAGGGCCTCGCCGGCAAGAGCGTCCAGCGGATCTTCGCCGAGGACGGCGAGGCGCGCTTCCGCGAACTCGAGCGCACGGCGGTCGAGCGCGCCTGCGCGCTCGGCGATGCGGTCGTCGCGACCGGTGGCGGGGCGCTCCTCGACGAGCGCAACGTCGGGGCGCTCTCGCGGGACGGTCTTCTCGTGTGCCTGGTCGCCGACCCCAGGACGATCGCGCGACGCGTGCGGGCGTCCGCGACCGAGCGCCCGCTCCTGCGAGGCGGTGCGAGTCTCGTCACGCGCATCCGCGAGCTGCTCGACGAGCGCGCCCACGTCTACGCCCGGATCCCTCTGCGGATCGAGACCGGGAGGCGGAGCATCGAGCAGGTGTCCGACGAGGTGATCGCGGCGCTCGAGCACTCGATGCGCGGCGCGGCGCGGCGGCCGGAAGCCGCATCCGCGCCCGCGGGAGGCGAGCGTTGAACGAGCTCGAGCCGATCCGCGTCGAACTCGGCGCCCGCTCCTACGCGGTCCACGTCGGCCGGGGAAATCTCGGCACGGTCGGTGCGCGCACGCGCGCGGCGGCCGCCGGGGCGCCCGTCGCGCTCGTGACCAACCCGACGGTCGACGCCCTGTGGGGGGATCGCGTCCGCGCCTCCCTCGCGGAGGCCGGCGTCGCGGCGACGACGATCGAGATCCCCGACGGGGAACGCCACAAGAACGTGGCCACGCTCGCCTCCCTCTGGGGGCGGCTCGCCGAGGCGCGCATCGAGCGCGGCGGCCTGCTGCTGGCGCTGGGCGGCGGCGTGGTGGGAGACGTGACCGGGTTCGCCGCCGCGACCTGGCTGCGCGGCGTCGCCTTCGCGCAGGTCCCCACGACGCTCGTCGCGCAGATCGACGCGGCGATCGGAGGCAAGACCGCGATCGACCTGCCGGCGGGCAAGAACCTCGTCGGCGCGTTCCACCAGCCGGGTTTCGTGCTTTCCGACGTCGAGGTGCTGGACTCTCTCCCCGAGCGCGAGTACCGGGCGGGGCTCGCGGAGGTCGTGAAGACGGGTGCGATCCTCTCGGCCGGGCTCTTCGAGCGGCTAGAGACCGAGTCCGGGCGCGTCCTGGCGCGCGATCCGGACCTTCTCCTGGACGTCGTCCACGAGTGCTCCCGCCTGAAGGCGACGGTCGTTTCCGCCGACGAGACCGAGGGCGACGGGCGCGCGATCCTGAATTTCGGCCACACGCTCGGCCACGCGGTCGAGGCGCTGCAGGGCTACGAGGGGATCCTCCACGGCGAGGCGGTCTCGATCGGCATGGCCTTCGCGACCGGAATGTCCGAGGGCAGGGGCTTCCTGCGGCCTTCCACCGGCCGGCGGGTGCGCGACCTGCTGCGCCGGTTCGGTCTCCCGACCGAGGTGCCCGCGGGGCTCGCGGCGGCGGCGCTCGCCCGCGCGATGGAGGCGGACAAGAAGCGGGCGGCGGGGCGGGTACGGTTCGTCTGCCTGGAGGACCTGGGCAGAACGAGGTTCGAGGCGCTCTCGACGGCGGACCTGGAGGGTCTGGTGTCGGAGCATCTGGGGAAAAACGTCGGTTGACGGCTCCCTTCTGCCCGGCGCAGAAGGGAGGCCGTGAGGGGGGGAGGGGTATGCGTACCATGAGGCGACACGGCCGTTTCCAGGCTCCGGCGGGGGCGGCAGCCCTGCTTCTTCTCTCCCTCGCGGGCTGCGGCGGCGGCGGCGGGAACAACGACCAGGGGGTCGTGTTCCGGGCGACCGGCATGTTCCGCGGCCGCGAGCAGATCGACCAGGGGCGCATCACCTGCACCATCCCGAACGTCTCCGACGCGCTCGTCGACGCCTCGTACGACCTGTCGCTGAGCCAGGTCATCGCGTTCCCCAACCGCGCACAGGTCATCGCGAATCCCTGTGGCGGCTTCATCGGGCTGCAGAACAACCTCGACGAGCAGTCGATCAACGTGCAGGAGATCTCGATCACCTACGAGATCCCGGGCGCGACGGTCGCGATTCCGCCGACCTCGGTGACCTTCGGCCAGACGATCCTGCCCGCGACCTCGGACCAGGAGACCCAGAGCGGTCAGCCGAACCTCGTCTACAGCCAGTTGCAGGGGCAGATCGTCCCGCGCAACCTGATCGTCTTCCTGAACGTGAACGCGAACCGCCTGCCCGCGACGCCCTACCTGATGAACGTCTTCCTCGTCGCGCGCGGCCAGTCGGACGACGGGACGAACTACGAGAGCAACCAGATCGGCTACCAGCTGACGATGGTCCAGTGACCCGGCGCGGACGGGACGAGGAGCGGGTGATGGACCTACGTCGACTGGGTGGCGTTCTGCGGGGTGCGCTCGCGCTCGCCCTGTTTCTTTCCGGCTGTGGCGGCGGGACGGGCGGAGGCTCGTCGAGCCGGACGCCGCAGTTCGTCCTGAAGCCGGTCGGCAGTTCGAGTGCCGCCGGCGTCATGATCGTCGGCGTCGACCGTCGCAGCATCGACGCGAACCAGGCCGACCGCGTTCGCGTGACCGCGCAGGTGCTCGACCCGACCGGCCGCCCGATCGGCGGCATCGGCGTGACCTTCCACGCCTCGATGGACGACGTGACCTTCGTCGACGGGGCTCCCGCCGACGTGAACGACGGCCTGCCGGCGGCCACGGCCGTGACCGACGGGGCCGGCATCGCGGTCGTCACGGTGCAGGCCGGGGCGACCGCGGGGCGGCTCGCGATCCAGGCCTTCACCACGAACCTGAACCTCGACCTGGGCGGCGTCGTCTTCCTCGACCTGACCGACGTCGGCTTCGTCTCGGGGGATCTCCAGGTCCTTCCCGCGGAGATCGAGATCGAGGACCCGAAGCCCGGGACCGTGCTCGAGTTCCTCGCGACGGGCGGCACTCCGTTCACCCCGCCCGCGGCTCCCTACCGGCTGCAGAACGGCACCAGCGCCATCGGCACCGCGGTGCTGGTCGACCAGGGGACCTTCCCGGTGACGATCCGGTACACGGTCTCCGGCAAGGCCGCCGGCACGCACGTCTTCAACGTCGTCGACGCGACCGGAAAGATCGCGAGCGGCACGGTCGTCGTCGGCGTGAGCGACCTGGTGATCAACCCTGCCTCGGCGAACCTCGTCGCGGGCGGACAGCAGGTGTTCGCGCTCACGGGAGGCGTGGCGCCGTACCAGTGCCGGGCCACCGCCGGCTCGATCTACCCTGCCACGGTCGAGCGGGGTGGCACCCTCACCTTCGATTCGAAGGGCATCGTGACGACGACGGACGTGACGATCGTCTGCACCGACGTCTCGGGCCAGTCCGCCACGGCGCAGGTCTCGGTGAACGTGCCCGCGGTCTTCCTGCAGCCCCCGAGTGCTTCGCTCTCCGGAGGCCAGAGCCAGACCTTCGTGGTCGGAGGCGGAGCGCCGCCGTATCGCTGCGAGGCGACCGGGGGTACGCTCTCGACGAGCGTGGTCCCCGTCGCCGGCGGCTCCATCGTCTTCACCGCCACGCCCACGGCGATCGCGACGAACGGCAGCCTCACCTGCGTCGACGCCGGGGGGGCCGTCGTCACCGCCACGATCTCGATCAACTCGCTCACCCCCGAGATCCAGCCGGCCCAGGCGACGCTCCCGCCCGGCGGGAGCCAGACCTTCGCGATCACGAGCGGCACGGCGCCCTACCAGTGTTCGGCGACCGGCGGCTCGGTCTCGCCCACGACCGTCACGCAGAGCGGTGGCACCTTCACCTTCACGGCAAACCCGTCGTCGACCGACTACACGGCGACGATCCTCTGCCGGGACGCGACCGGCCAGGTCGCGACGGCCACCGTCGCCGTGACGGCCGAGTCGCCGGTCCTCCAGCCGAACGCGGCGACCGTCTCGTCGGGTGGCCGCCAGGTGTTCGCGATCACCGGTGGCGCGGCGCCCTATTCCTGCACGGCGACGGGCGGCAGCCTGTCGCCGAGCACCGTCCCGATCGCCGGGGGGACCTTCACCTTCACGGCGGTCCAGACGGCCATCCCGGTGCAGGGCACCGTCGTCTGCACGGACGCGAACGGCAAGGTGGTGTCGGCGCTCGTCACGATCACGACGAACGCGTTGAAGATCGAGCCGAGTCGCGCCACCGTCGCCCCGGGGGCGAGGCAGATCTTCGCGATCTCCGGGGGCTCTGCGCCCTACGAGTGCCAGGCGACCGGCGGCTCGATCGCGCCGACCACGGTCGACCGGCCCGGCGGGACGTTCGTCTTCACGGCGGACCGCAACGGCTCGGTGACCGAGGGAACGATCCTGTGCCGGGACGAGAGCGGGCAGGTCGTCACCGCGACCGTGGAGATCGGGGCCTCGGAACTCGTCGTCGAACCGTCCCAGGCGACCCTGCCAGGGGGTGGCAGCCAGGTCTTCGCGGTGTCCGGCGGCCTGCCGCCCTATCGCTGCCAGACGTCGCTCGGCAGTCTTTCCCCGGCGACGATCGACGCCTCCGGCGGGACGACGCAGTTCACCGCCGATCTAGTGGCGGCCCCGGTGTCCGGCACGCTCGTTTGCAGCGACTCCGCCGGCCAGGTCGCGACGGCGACGATCAACGTCACGACCACCGCGCCGAAGATCGTGCCGCCGAGCGTCACGATGTTCGGCGGGCAGTCGCAGGTCTTCGCCGTCTCGGAGGGCCAGCCGCCCTACGAGTGCACGGCGAACGGGGGCGTCCTGAACCCGAGGACGATCGCCGAGCGCGGCGGCACGACCGTATTCACCGCGGCGCCGGTCTCGGGCTCGATCACCGCGACGATCCTGTGCACCGACGCCGCCGGCCAGGTGGCGACGGCGACCGTCACGGTCAACCCGGAGCCGACTCCGGTTCCGACTCCCTCCGGGACCCCGGTGGTCGTTCCCGTCGAGACGATCATCGTGCGCTCGAACCCATCGAGCGTGGACGGGGTACTCGGCGGGACGACCACGATCTCGGCGAACGTACTGGACGAGTTCAACCAGCCCATCCCCGGCGTCGTGGTGTTGTTCACGCTGAGGGACCTCGTTGGAGATCCCGTCCAGATTCCCTCGGTCGACCCGCTGACCGCGACGACGGACTCCGCAGGCATCGCGACCACGACGCTTTCCGTACCCCCCGGTACGCCGCCTCAGTACATCGTCGTGACGGCAACCGCGCGCGGCGTCTCCGGTAGCGGTCAAGTCGCCGTGGTCTCGCGCAACCTGAACCCGCCAGGCCCACCTGCCAACCTGACCTCGGCGCTCTACTACCCGCAGGCAGGGGACAACGGCGACGGCACCTACGTGACGGTCCTCTCCGCACTCGTGACCGACGGGAACGGAAACCCGGTCGCCGACGGCGTCTCGGTGGCCTGGAGCATCCTCGACCCGCTGTCCGCGAACGTGGTGAGCCCGACCAAGACCAACGAGTTGCCGAGCTGCGACCTCGGACCCTTCGAGAGCGAGGCCGGAGTCACGGTCACACCCCAGCCGGGCACGGCGCTCTCTTGCCTGATCTTTCCCAGCTCGCTCGTGGGAACCAAGGTCACCGTGCGCGTCTCGGTCCTGGGGACGACGCTGGTCCGCACGACCGTCCTGACCTTCCCTTCCAAGGAACCGCCGCCCTGAGGCCCCCGGGGCGCGGGAGGGGTTCTCCCGCGCCCCGGGGCGTCCCGGAACGAGAGAAAGCCGCGGGGCTCCGGCCCCGGCGACGTTCTCCGCCACCCGTCTCGCGCCGGTCCCGGAGCACGGGACCACCGGGCCGCCGCGGCAGGCGACTCGCTCGCTCAGCCGACCGGTTCGACCAGGAAGAGAACGGTGCCGTACTCGACCGGCGCGCCGTTCTCCGGGCGAACGCTGACGATGCGCCCGGACGTCTCGGCGACGACCTCGTTCATCGTCTTCATCGCCTCGACGAGACCGAGCACCGCGCCCGGCTCGACGACGTCCCCGGGCGACACGAACGGCGGCGCGTCGGGCGACGGCGCGCGCCAGAACGTCCCGACCATCGGCGAGCGGATCGCGCCGAGTCCCGGGGGGATCTCGTCCTCCGCGTCGGCGGGATCGGAGCCCCCGCCCGCCTCCCGCGGCGCGATCGCGCCGGGGGCGGGTCGCCCGGCCGCTCCCGCGACCGCGCGAACGAGCTTCACCCGGGAGGTCTCGTCCTCGAGCTCGAGCTCGGCGAGTCCCAGCTCCTCCATGAGCCGGGCGAGTCGTCGGATCTCCTCGTGCTCCATCGGGCGGAGCGCGCTCAGGCGCCGACGCGGCCGCGCATGGCGAGCACCGCGGCGCGCAGTCCGAGCAGGTAGCTCTGCGGGCCGAAGCCGCAGATCTGGCCGACCGAGACGCCGGCGACCAGCGAGACGTGACGGAAGTCCTCGCGGCGGTGGATGTTGCTCAGGTGGACCTCGACGACCGGGACGTCGGCCGATGCGAGCGCGTCCCGCAGCGCGACGCTCGTGTGGGTGAAGCCACCCGCGTTGACCACGATCGCCCCCACGTGTCCTCGCCCGGCCTGGATGCGGTCGATGAGCTCTCCCTCGTGGTTCGACTGGAAGGTCTCCACCGTCACGCCGAGCTCGGTCGCGAGCGCCGCGAGTCGTCCGTCGATCTCGGCGAGCGTCGTGCGGCCGTACACCTCGGGCTCCCGCTCGCCGAGCAGGTTCAGGTTCGGGCCGTGGAGGACGAGGATCGTGTTCACGGGAGGCTACCTAGGCCCCGCCGCTCCGGGGGTCAACTCCCGCTTGCCGGGCGGCGCCCGTTTGGCCTAGCGTCCCTGCATGCCCACGGTCCGCCGCGTTCTCGCCTGGAAGATTCCCTTCTCCATCCTGTTCCTCCTGCCGCTCGTCTTCCTGCCGCTGAGCGCCTTTCCCGACATCCAGATCCCGGAGTACGACAAGGTGTCGATGGTGTTCATCCGGCTGCTCGGCGCGGCACTCGTCGCGCTGGTCGTCACGCAGATCTGGGGCGTGATCGACCCGCGGGCCCTGCGCGGCGCGGTCGTGTCGGCGATCGCGGAGACGGCGCTCACCGCGATGGCCATCTGGCACTTCGTCTTCTACGGATACCTGCAGAGCTGGCCGATCATCGGCAAGGGAATCCTGCTCGCGATGGGAGCGCTCGCAGCACTCTTCGCCGTGCTGCTGCTCGTCACCGGGATCGGGAGCCTGTTCGGCGACGACGAGCCCGCGGCGCCCGCCGGTCCCTCCGCGGCGGCGAGGGGCGGCGAGCCCGAGAGCCTCTGGCCGACCCAGCGCTGACGGCGGAGACGCCTTCGAGGCGGCGCGCATCGGGAGCGGAGCCGCCGGTTCAGTCGAAGAGATAGCGCACCCCGGCCTCGGCGCCCCAGCCCGTGCGCTCCAGCCGCCCGCCACCCGTCGCGTTTCCGCCGCCGCGGATCCACACCTCGACGTGCTCGGCCACCACGTTGCCGAACTCGCCCGTCGGGAAGAACGCCACCTGGGTTCCCTCGACGTGGTTCACGTAGATGCGGGGGTCGGCCAGGAGCCAGAAGCCCCGGGGGAGGTGCCACAGCACCTGCGGCCGGAACGCCGACTCGCGGATCGTCTCGAGCCCGTCTCCGCCGCCCACCGAGCCGAACCACTGGTACTGAAGCCCGAGGATCCAGGGAGGGGAGGGCTTCCACACGACGACACCCTGGGGTGCGAGCACGCTCAGGCCGGCGCCGAGTTCGTCGGCCGTCGCGGTGTCGAGGTACGCCGCCATCTCGGCGAGCGCCGACCACTTCTCCCCCAGTCGCATCTTTCCCCGGAGCCCGACCAGCACGTCGCCGAGTCCGGTCGCGCTGCCGAGTTCCTCGCTCTTCGCCGAGACGAGCGGGATCTCGACGCGGCCGAGGATCCAGTCGGCGGGCGCCCAGTCGCCCCGGAAGATCGTCGTGTCCGCGCGCCCCTCGGCGTCGCGCAGGTACTCGTTGCGGACCTCCAGCCGCGAGACGATCTCGCTCGGGTCCGAGCCGAGCACGCGCCGGTCCGGGACGACGTCGCCCCCGTCGGCGGCCTCCCGCCCCTCGGCGCCCGTCGCCAGGCCCGAGGCGAACAGGCCGAGCAGGGCGGCGAGGAGTGCCGCCCTCCGTCTCCTCGGAGGCATTCGCGAATCCATGCGGACCTCGACGAATCGCATGCCTCTGGCGGGGTCGGCAAGACGCGGTCGAGCAAGCCGCGCGGCCTGCGGCGCGCCACCGTCGGGCGGTGCCCCGGTCGCGTCCTCAGGACGGGGCCGGACTCTCCTCGTCGCCGCGCCATCCGCCCCCGAGCGCGACGTAGAGATCGACCGTCGCCAGCAGCAGTCGCTTCTTCGTCTCGATCAGTTCCGTCTGCGCGTCGAGCGACTCGCGGCGGACCAGGAGAACCTCGGAGTAGTCCGCCCGGGCCGCCTGGAACAGCGTGTTCGAGACGTCGATGGCGCGGTCGAGGACGTCCACCCGCTCGGCCTGCTGGCCGTAGGAACGGGTGAGGTTCTGGTAGCGGGCGAGTTGGTTGACGACGTCATGATGCCGGAGAAGGGTGCCCGGATCTCCGTCAGGCCCTTGTGCGTCGCCGCGAGCGCAAGGGTCGCCTCGGCCTTGGCGAGCGCCGCCTTCGAGAGCGCGAGCTCCTGGGCGGAGACCACGTTCTTGTCCGCCAGGATCTTCGTGTTGTCGTACTCGATCCTGGCCTTCGCCGCCTCGGCCTGCGCCTGCTGGACCTCGGCGTCGTAGAGGACCGGCATCAGCCGG
>JAFMJW010000083.1 GCA_017853315.1 Alphaproteobacteria bacterium | reverse complement strand
CGCGGACGAGCGCGTCGAACTCCGCGTCGGAGATCTCCGGGTCGTCCTGGACGTGGTAGCGCCAGTTGTGGTGGTGGATCGCGCGGGCGAGCCGCTCCGCACGCGAGGCTGGATCGCCCACGCCGCCGACGCGCCCGGCCGCCTTTCCCTCAGGCGGGCGGCTTCGAGCCGTCACGGCGACGGATCTCCTCGATCGCCCGGTCGACCGCCGCGCGCCCGGTGCCCTGGAGCTTCGCGCGAGCCTCCTCGAGCGCGGGCAGCGACGCCGGGCCGATCGCGATCGCGGCCTCGACCCCGCGGTCGAGCACGCGGCCGTCGGGATCGGCGAGCGCCCCGGGCAGAACCGACACGCCGGCCGCGCCCAGCCGGGCCGCGCACAGGACCGCGTTCTCCCGCATCGCGTGGTTCGGGGCGTCGAGCGCGCCTCGCATCTCGTCGGCGGCCGACGGCCCGATCGCGACCAGCGCGTCGCAGGCCTCGCGCCGGACGACCGGATCCACGTCGCGCAGCGCGAGTCCGAGCGCGGGCCCCGCCGGGGCCCCGAGCCTCGCGAGCGCGCGCACCGCGGCGAGGCGGGTGTCGAGTCCGGGGTCGGCGAGCGCGCCTCGCAGGCCGGGGATCGCGGGCTCGCCGATCCGGACGAGCGCCTCGACGGCCCGCTTCTGGCCGTAGACGTCCGAGCTCGTGAGCACCGCCGTCCAGCCGCGCACGTCGTCGGCTCCCGGCGTGCCTCCCCCGCGCGAGCAGCCGACGGCGAGGATCGCGGTCGCGAGGACGGTCGCCGAACGCAGGTTCACGCGACTGTCCTACGCAAGGGCCGGTCGCAGGGTCAACCGCGCGAGCGACCGCGGGGACGCCCTCCGATGCCCGACGAGGCTTGCGTCGGGTTCCCCGGCCGGGGAGACTCCGGGCGATGCCTTCCCTCTACGAGCGCCACGTCCTGCCCCGGATGCTCGACTTCGTCATGCGCCAGGAGCCGATCATGCGGCAGCGGGCGAAGGTCGTGCCGCGCGCGTCGGGGCGCGTGCTGGAGATCGGCATCGGCTCGGGCCTGAACCTGTCCTTCTACGACCGCACGAAGGTCGAGTCCGTCGTCGGGCTCGACCCGTCGCCCGAACTCCGCGCGATGGCCGAGCGCCGCGCCCGCGAGGCCGGCCTCGACGTCGAGTGGATCCCGCTCGGCGGGGAGAGCATCCCGCTCGACGACGCGTCGGTCGACACCGTGCTCACCACCTACACGCTCTGCACGATTCCCGGCGTCGAGCGCGCGCTCGGCGAGATGCGGCGCGTGCTCCGGCCCGGAGGCCGCCTCCTCTTCTCCGAGCACGGACGCGCGCCCGACGAAGGCGTGCGCCGCTGGCAGGACCGGCTGAACCCGCTGTGGAAGCGGATCGGGGGCGGCTGCAACCTGAACCGGCCGGTGGAGGAGATGGTGCGGCGCGGCGGCTTCGAGCCCGAGGATCTGCAGGCGATGTACCTGCCCGGGCCGCGCCCGATGACCTTCACGACCTGGGGCTCGGCGCTCCGCGCCTGACGGCCGCTCCGCGGGCCTTCGCTCGCGCCCGGGCTCGCACGCACTCCGGCGTGCGATTTCGCTCGCGGTCGGGCGACGCTCCGCGCTCAGGCGGGCTTGCGGGCGACGACCAGCACCGAGAGCCCGGTCGGCAGGTCGCGACGGGCGAGCACGCGGCGCTCGATCGCGGCCAGTCGCGCGAGCAGTCGCCCGGCCGCGCCGCCGTCGCCCTCGAGGTCGCTCGTCGAGCGTCCACGTTCGAGGAAGGCCTTCGCGACCGCCGGCGGCACGAGGAAGGTGTAGGCGCCGGTCGCGCGCAGCGGATCCAGCCCGTTCGACGCGACGATCTCGCGCAGGCCGCGCACCGAGAAACGGCGAGCGGTCCGGGTCACGCGGTCGTGCCCCCGGCGCAGCGAGGGCAGGCCCGGTTCGAGAAGACAGAGGACTCCGCCGGGGCGCAGCACCCGGGCGAGCGAGGCGACCGCCGCGCGCGGGTCGGCGACCGCCTCGTGGTAGAGCACGGTCACGACCAGCGCCGCCTCGAAGCATTCGCTCGCGAACGGCGGCGACTCGATCCCGCCGCGCACGAGCCGCGCCGCGGGCCGACGCTCGCGGTAGAGGCCGAGCGCGAGCGGTTCGGGGTCGAGTCCGACCACCCGGTGCCGATCGCCGAGCCATCCCCCGGCGGCCCCCGTTCCACAGCCGGCGTCGAGCACGCGGGCGCCCGCGGGCAGGTGCGGGGCGAGGGCCTCGCGCAACAGCGCGCGCGTCGCCGGGTACCACCAGTGCCGCTCCTCGGCCTCCGCCATGCGGCGGTACTCAGCCGGCTCCAGGCGGCCCCCCCCCGGTTCCCTCACTCGAACTGCGCGGCCCGCCGCGAAGAAGCACGAGCGACACCCAGAGGCCGCCCAGGTCGGCCAGCGAGCGCGCGACGCGCGAGAGCCGGAAGAACTGCGAGCGCCCGTGCAGCCGCGGGTAGTGGTGCACCGGCACCTCGACGAAGCGGGCGCCGGCCGCCGAGAACTTCCGCAGCATCTCGACGCAGATGACGCCGCTCGTGTGCTCGAGTCGCACGCGACCGAGCAGCGAGCGCCGGATCAGGCGGAAGTCGCAGTCGGTGTCGCGCACCGGCAGGCCGAAGGCGGTGCGGACCGCGTGGTGGTACAGCCGCCCGATCACGCGCCGCGGCCACGGGTCCTGCCGGCGGATCTTCCAGCCCTGCACGACGTCCACCTCCGGCGAGATGCGGGCGACCAGGTCACGCACCTCGGCCGGGTCGTACTGCCCGTCGCCGTCGGTGTAGAACACCCACTCGCCGGTCGCCGCCGCGAAGCCCGAGAGCAGCGCGCCGCCGTAGCCGCGATTCTCCGGGTGGCGCACGACGCGGAGCACCGGCATGCGGGCCTGCAGCCGCTCGAGCCGCTCGACGGAGTCGTCGCTCGATCCGTCGTCGACCACGATCACCTCGTGGTCGAGGCCGAGTTCGCCCAGCGTCGCCGACACGCGTTCGACGAGCCCGACGATCGTCGGCGCGTCGTCGTAGCAGGGGAAGAAGGCGCTCACCTTCGGCGCGACGCTCACGACCGGGTCTCCCCTCGCCCCGCCTCGGCGGCGAGCGCCCGGCACACCTCCCCGACCTCCTCGTCGCGGAGCTCGGGAAAGCACGGCAGGCTCACGCACTCGGCCGCCCACGCCTCGGCCCGGGGACAGGCGAAGCGGGCGAAGCCCAGGTAGGCAGGCTGCCGTGTCGCGGCCCGCGGGTAGTGCACGCCGGTCTCGAAGCCGACGCGGGCGCGGAAGGCCTCGCGGTCGGGCACCCGGACGACGCAGAGGTGGTGCACGTGGCGCGGGTGCGCCGGGTGCCAGTGCAGGCCGGGGGCCGCCGCGCGGTACCGTTCGGCGATCTCCCGGCGCCGACGGTTGCCGTCGGCGAGCCGGGCGAGGCCGACGCGCAGGCCCGCGGCCTCGATCTCGGACATGCGGGCGTTCGTCGCGATCTCCTCGTGGAGGTAGAGCTCGCGCATGCCGTGGTGGCGCAGCAGCCGCACCCGGTCCGCGAGCGCCTCGTCGTCGGTCACGACCGCGCCGCCGTCGCCGATCCCGCCCAGGTTCTTGGTCGGGTAGAAGCTGTAGGCCGCGGCCGCGGTGCGCCCCCCGACGAGTGCGCCGTGCGCGTGCGCCGCGTCCTCGACGACCGGCAGGCCGGTCGCGAGCAGGTCCTCCACGACCTCGTCCGAGGGCAGCCCGTAGAGGTGGACGGGCACGATCGCGCGCGTGCGGGCGCCGATCGCGGCGCGCGCCGCCGCGGGATCGATCGCGCCGGTCCGCTCGTCGACGTCGACCGGCACCGGGACCGCGCCCGCGGCGCAGACCGCGGCGAGCGTCGGCACGGCGGTGAACGCCGGGACCACCACCTCGTCGCCGGGGCCGATCCCGAGCGCGCGGAGCACGAGCGTGATCGCGTCGGTGCCCGACGCGACCCCGACCGCGAAGCGGCGGCCGACGAAGGACGCGAACTCCGCCTCGAAGGCCCAGAGCTCCGGACCGAGCAGCAGCCGACCCGACGCGAGCACCCGCGCCACCGCCTCGCCCATCTCGGGCTCGCAGGCCGCCACCCGGCGGCGCAGGTCCATCAGAGGTACCAAGCGCGCCTCCCCCGGTAGAAGGTCACGGTCGAGCGGACGCCGTCGGCGAACCCGACGCGCGGCGCCCAGCCCAGCACGCGGCGCGCCTTCGCCGAGTCGCCGACGAAGTCGCCGATGTCGATCGCCTCGCGGTCGCGCGGCCAGGGCACGAGCTCGACCCGGCCGCTGCCGGTCGCCGCGACGATCTCCTCCGCGGCCGCGCGCAGCGAGAGCACCTCGTCGTGGCTCACGTTGAAGGCCTCCCCGGTGGCACCGGGCTCGAGCGCCGCCGCGAGCAGCGCGTCGACGACGTCGTCGACGTGGAGGAAGTCGCGCAGCTGCGACCCGTCCCCGTAGAGGCGCAGCGTCTCGCCGTCGAGCGCGAGACGCAGGAAGACGCCGAGCACGCCCTGGCGACTGTCCGCGAGACGCAGGCGCGGTCCGTAGACGTTGGTGAGCCGCAGCGAGCAGGCCCGCATGCCGTAGACGCGCGCGTAGAGGAGATGGAGCTGCTCGGCCGCGTGCTGCGAGATCCCGTTCACGTCGACCGGCTCGATCGGGTGCGTCTCGTCGACGGGCAGGCGGCGCGGCCGGCCGTAGATCTGCCGCGTCGAGGTGTAGACCACGACCGCGGGAGACGACAGGCGGCGCAGCGTCTCGAGGAACGAGAGGTGGCTGCGCGCGTTCAGGTCGAAGTCGGTGAGCGGATCCTCCATCGAGTCGAGGTGGCTGATCTGCCCGGCGAGGTTGAACACGAACTCCGCGTCGGCGACGACCGGGGCGACGCGCGCATCGTCGCCGACGTCGGCGACCGTCACGTCGATCGACCCGGTCGCGCCGTCGAGGTTGTGCGGGTTGCCGCCGTGCCCGGGGACCATCGCGTCGACCACCCGAACCCGGGCTCCCGCGCCGGCGAGTTCGAGCGCCAGGTTCGAGCCGATGAAGCCCATGCCGCCGGTGACCACGCAGCGACGGCCGGCGAAGGCCGCGCTTCGCGCCGAGGCGCCGGAGGCTCCGGCCCCGCGCGCCGTCCCCGCGACCGATGCGACGGTCTCGCTCACGGCATCATCCGGCCGCTCGCGATCCGCCAGGCGAGGAAGGCGAGGCCCGCGGCACCGATGCCGAGCAGCGCGCCGGACGCGGCCCGCGGGACACGCCCGAGAAGCAGTCCGGCGGCGGCGAACACGGGAAAGCAGATCGAGACGTAGCGCGGCATACCGAGGATGCCGAGGAAGAGCGACGGCACGATCCAGAGGGCGGCGAACGCGAGCCAGGACGCCGGGAGCCGCCGCGCCGTCGCGAGCAGGACCGCGCACGCCGAGGCGAAGACGCCGAGGTCGAGCTTCGGGAACACGTCGCGCCCCGCGAGCACGCCGCCGAGGGTCGTCTCGGCCCAGGCCGCCTTCGCATGGACGAAGACCAGCGGGTCGCCCGTCGTGCGCGCGAGGAACGTCATCCAGGCCGCGACGGCGAGTGCTGCGGGGAGAGCGAGCCGGACGGCTCCCGCGAGGTCGCGGGCGAGGACCGCGCCGAAGCCGAGCGCGATCGCGACCGCCGCGCCGTTGGGCCGCAGCAGCGACGCGGCCGCGGCGAGGAAGCCGGCCGCCGACACGCGCCCGTCCTCGGCCAACGCGAAGCTCCAGGTCGCGAGCGCGAGCATCGACGACTCCGGGTACACCATCGAGAGCGGAGCCGCACCCGGGAAGAAGGCGAGAGCCCAGGTCGCGCGGCGGGCGACCGGGGTGCCGAAGCGACGGGCGACGAGACGGTGGAGGCCGGCGAGACCGAGGAGAAGCGCCGCGTGCGAGAGCGCCGCCCCCGCGAGCCACGGCGGCAGGCCCGCGGCGGCCCCGACCCGGAGCGCGAGCGGAAGCAGCGGGAAGAAGGGATACGGCGTCTGCCCTTCGTGCTCGAAGCCGTAGCCTTCGCGCGCGACGTCGGAGTACCAGTCGCCGTCCCAGCCGCAGAGCGCGTGCGCGAGGCGGCCGGGGCCGGGCGGCACTGCGACGAGCGCCGCGACGAGCACCACGAGACGCGATGCGGCCCACGCCGGCAGGACGTCCGCCCACGCGTCGGGCGCGGCGCCCGGCTGCTTCGGGCGGGCTCGCCCCTCGCCCTGCGCCTCCCCCACGACCGCGCGCGACGTCAGGCCGCGAGCCCGACCATCCGGGCGCTCGTCTCCCAGAGGCGGGCGGCCGCGACCGGGTCCGCACCCGCACGCGACGTGGCGACGGGCTTGCAGTCGATGAAGTACCGCCCGCTCACGCCCGCGACCTCCGGCGAGGTCGCGAGCCAGACCTGGGTCCGTGCGCCCTGCTCCGGCGTCGTCATGACGAAGCGCCCGATCTTCAGCAGGGCGCCCCACAGGCCCGAGGTCTCGCGCCCGAACCCGGTCGCGACCATGCCGGGATGGAGCGCGTTCACCGTCACGCCCGAACCCTCGAGTCGACGGGCGAGTTCCTGGGTGAACAGCACGTTGCAGAGCTTCGAGCGGCAGTAGGCCTGCCATCCGTCGAAGTTCTTCTCCGCGTTCAGGTCGTCGAAGTCGAGCGTGCTGCGCGTGTGCGCGCGCGACGAGACGTTCACGATCCGCGACGGCGCATTCGCGCGCAGGCCGTCGAGCAGCAGGTTGGTCAGCAGGAAGGGCGCGAGGTGGTTCACGCCGAAGGTCGTCTCGAAGCCGTCGCGGGTCGCGCGGCGCTCGGTGAGCATCAGGCCCGCGTTGTTCATCAGGACGTCGATGCGACGCCCCGAGACCTCCGAGGCGAGGCGGCGCACCTCGGCGAGCGAGGCGAAGTCCGCGAGCAGGAGCTCGGGCGCCGGCCCCGAGGCGGCCGCGCGAACCGACGCGAGCGCCTCCTCTCCGCGGGCCCGGTCCCGGCACACCATCAGGACCGACCAGCCCTGCTTCGCGAGCTCGCGGGCGCTCACCAGCCCGACGCCGGAGTTGGCGCCCGTCACCATGCAGGTCTTCGTCTCGTTCACCACCCTCCACCTAAACCACGAAGGCCCCCGCCCGCGCCAGCCGATCGGGCCTCGCTTGTCCGCGGTCGACCGGGTTTGGCATAGGACCCGCCGTGCGCGCCTTCCACGCCGGGAGCGGCCTCGCGTCGGCGATGGTCCTGCTCCAGACCGCCTGGTTCCTCGTGCGGTCGGGGATCGTGTCCCACGCGGTCGATCCGCCCGCCGCGCTCGGCGTCGCGCTCTCGGTGCTCGCGGGCGCCCTCGCCGCATCGGTGCCCGGCCGCGCGATCGAGCGGCTCGACCGCGCGCTCGGCTCGCTCGCGGACGACCGGCGCGGCGCCGCGGCGCTCGTCGTCGCGGCGAGCCTCGTGATCGGACTCGGCGGCGCCGCCCTGCAGCAGCAGCCGAGCTGGGACGAGCGTTTCGTGATGCCGGCCGTCCGGGTCGCCGCCGACGAGGGGCTCGGTGCGTTCTTCGAACGCTACGCCGGACTCGAGTGGCTCGGCCGACAGCACCCTCCGCTCCCGATCCTCTTCTACGCGGCGGTCCGGCGGGCGACCGGCTGCGACCTCGGCGGGCTGCGGGTGGCGACCGTGCTGCTGGGCACCGCGACGCTGGTCGTCTCGCTCGCCGTCGCGCGACGCCTGGTCGAGCCCGTGACGGCGCTGTTCTCGGTCCTGCTGCTGCTCGCCTCGCCGCTCTTCGTCCGGATGGAGTCGGCGGCGATGAACGACGTCTTCGTGACCGGCTTCTTCATGGCGGCGATGGAGCTGGTGTTCCGGATCTCGCGCGCGCCGACGGCCGCCGCCACGGTGCTGCTCGGCCTGTGCGTCGGCTGCGGCGCGGTCTCGAAGTACACGATGGCGGTCGCCTGCCCGGTGCTCGCAGCCGTCGCCCTCCACGAGGGGACGCTCCTGCGCCGCTGGCGCGAATGGGCCGTCTCCGTGGCCATCGCCGCCGCGGTCTTCGGCGCCTGGATCCTGCTCGCCCGGCGCATCGGCGTCTTCGAGGGCCAGGGCGCCTGGCTCGACGAGATGGCGAGGACCACCACCGGCGACTGGCACGGGCTGCGCTTCGCGCTCGACGCGTTGGTGACGAAGCTGCCGTCGGGACTCGGCGTCTACCTCCTGCCGTTCCTCGCCGGCGGTGCCGTCGCCTTCGCCCGCGCGGGCGGGGCGACCGCGCGGCTCCTCGCGGCCTGGCCCCTCCTCGTCTCGGTGCCGCTCCTCGCGACGCTGCCCGACAACCGATACTTCCTTCCGATCTATCCCGCCCTGGCGATCGTGGCGGCACGCGGGCTCGCGCCGGTCGGCGCCGAGCGGACCCGCGCCCTGCTGCTCGGATGGATGCTCTGCACGGCGACGCTCGCGTACTATTCGCAAGTCGACCTCGACGAGCGGGCGTTTCTCTTCCAGGCGCTGTTCGGGAACCCGCTCGTCGGCGTCCACTCCCCGGCGGGCCCGGTGCCCTGAAGGGCCCCCTCCCGGGGAAGGCGCGGCGGGGGAGCCACCGGCTTCGGGGGGCTCGATTCGCGGTTGCCGGCAAAGGCGGATTCGCCCTATGGATCGGGCGTGACCGCACCAGCCGGAGCGAGCGCCCGAGACCGGGAGAGGCACGTGGCGGGAGCCGCCAGGCTCCGGCCGGGGGCGTGCCCGTGAGCCTCGGGCTCGCCGCGTGGGCGATCGCGGGCTTCGCCTCCTGGCCGGCGATGGAGTACCTCGTCCACGGCATCCTCTCGCACCGGCTTCGGACCTTCGTCTCGCCGATGCACTGGGTGCACCACGAGGACGAGCACGCGGTGTTCACCTCGGCGACGGCCTGGATCCCGGCCGCGATCTTCCTGTGGGTCGCTCTCTCCGCGGCGATCGGGGCCGCGGCCGCGGGTTCGTTCGTCGCCGGTCTCCTGGTCGGCTTCCAGCGTTACGAACGGGTCCACTGGGCGATTCACTTCCGGGAACCCGCGACCGCTCGCGATCGGCTGCGCCGCCTGCATCACCTCGCCCACCACCACTGCGACCCGTCGAAGTACCACGGCGTGACGACGCGGTTCTTCGACCGACTGCTCGGCACGCTGCCGGCGGACCACGAGCGGGCCTACGCGAGCGTCGCCGATCGCCCGGTGCTGGTCGCGCGCGGAAGCGACGGCGCCGCCGTCGGCGAGAGTCGCGCGTGACGCCGCGGCGAGTGCTGTGCGCGGGGAGCCGCGCGAGAGAGGGAGGACGTCCCGGCGCGCGTAGTCTCCCGGCGCGCGGGTTCGTCGCCGTGGCCGCGCTCCTGCTCGCCGCCTGCGGCGGGTCGGGCGGCGGCGGCAGCGGGGGCGGCCCGGGATCGTCCCCGACGCCCACGCCGACTCCCGGCTTCGAGCGCTCGCTCGGCTTCGTCGTCTCCTCGTTCGGGCTCCTGTTTCCGGAGGTCGCGGGCGAGGCCTGTCCTGCCGGGCTCGCGATGGGCCCGGTCGAGTATGCCGCGGCCGGTCTCGCCGTGCCGCCCGACGACTGCGGCGATCCCCTGTCTGCGCCCCCGCCCGGCTTCCCGGCGATGCTCGCCCCGGGCTCGCTCGACGGCTTCGACCTCGACGCCGGCGGCGCCGCCGGCTGCACGCACGAGGGGTTCACGGGCCCCGACGGGTCGGCCGGGATCGACGACCAGCTCTGGCGCGCGATCGGCTGCATCCGCGGCTTCCAGGAGGGCGACATCGTGGGCGGTGTCGTGGATGCAGCCGTGCGCGACGGTTCGATGACGATCCTGGTCGACGTGCGCGACGTGGACGACCCGCGCAACGACGACGATGTCACCGTGCAGGTCTTTGCGAGCCGCGAGACGCCGCCTTCCGGCGGCGACGGCAGCGTGCTGCCCTGGGGAACCCTCGCGATCGATCCCGATCCCCGCTTCCATGGCTCGGAGGCCCACGGCCGCATCGTCGACGGCGTGCTCGAGGCCGGGCCGATGGACGTCCGGCTGCGACTCAACATCCAGATCGTCGAGGGCGAGCTCTCGTTCCGCGGCGCCCGGCTCCGGCTCGCGATCGGCAGCGGCGGCGCCGCGACCGGCGGACTCCACGGCTACGCGCCGGTGGACGGGCTGTACGACCTGTTCGGTCGGCAGGCGGGCGCGATCGGCGGCAAGGAGGCGATCGGCTACCTCTGCTCGGGACTGCGTCGCCTGCTCGACGAACAGGCCGACGGCGACCGGGACCCGGCCTCCGGATCCTGCCGGTCGATCTCGTCGAGCTGGCGGATCGGCGCGGTTCCCGCCTTCGTCGCGAGGTGATAGGGGCGGCGCGATGGCGGGCTCGAGGATCCTCGTCGGCGCGCTCCTCGCGGCGCTCGCGCTGCCCGCCTGCGGGAGTTCGGGCGGCGCGGGCGGCGGCCCGCGCACCACGCCCACGCCGGCCCCGTCGGCGACCGCGACGCCCGGGCCGACACCCGCGCCGCCGTCGACGAAGGCCGGGCCCGCCGCGATGCGCCGCCTGACGGCCCCGCAGTACCGGGCGACGATCGCCGACGTCCTCGGCGAGGACGCGGTCGCCCCGGGACGCTTCGAGCCCGACCAGCGCGTGTCGGGTCTGCTCGCCGTGGGCTCCGCCGACGTGAGCGTCTCGCCGTCGGGGCTCGAGCAGTACGACGCGATGGCGCGCGAGGTCGCCCGCCGCGCTCTCGACCCCGACCACCGGGACGCGGTCGTCTCCTGCTCGCCTCAGTCCACGGTCGACGACGCCTGCGCCTCGGCCTTCCTTCGCGCGACCGCGCGCCGGCTCCTGCGCCGCCCGGTCGCGGACGACGAAGTCTCGGCCTGGACCGCGATCGCCCGCGAGGCCGCCTCGGACCTCGGCGACTTCCACGCCGGGCTCGAAGTCGCGCTCTCCGCGCTGCTGGTCTCCCCGGAGTTCCTGTTCCGCATCGACGAGACCGAGATCGACCCCGAGCGCGGCGGCGAGCGCTTCACGAGTCTCTCGATGGCGCACCGGCTCTCCTACCTGCTGTGGAACTCGACGCCCGACGAGGAACTGCTCGCGGCCGGCGAGCGCGGCGAGCTGGTCGACCCGGCGGGACTCGCCTCGCAGGTCGACCGGCTGCTGGAGTCCGACCGGCTCGACACCTCGGTGCGCCAGCTGTTCGCCGACGCCTGGGGCTTCGACGCGATCGAGCAGGGGCTCGTGCGCAAGGACCCAGAGATCTTCCCGGCCTTCTCGCAGGAGGCGATCCGCGACGCCGAGGAGCAGACGCTGCGGGTCGTCGTCGACCAGTTGCTCGCGCGAGACGGCGACTACCGCGAGCTCTTCACCACCCGCCGGTCGTTCATGACGCGTCCGCTCGGCATCCTCTACCGCGTCCCGGTCCGGAGCCCCGAGGGGTGGGAGGAGTGGCTGTTCGCGGACGACGACCGCCGCGTCGGCGTGCTCACCCACGCGAGCCTGCTCGCGCTCCGCTCGCATCCGGGGCGAAGCTCGCCGACGCTGCGCGGGAAGTTCGTGCGCGAGGCGTTCCTCTGCCAGGACGTCCCGCCGCCGCCGGGCAACGTCGACTTCTCGATGTTCGCCGACGACGCGAACCAGAAGAAGACGACGGCGCGCGAGCGCCTCGAAGCGCACGTGTCGAACCCGGCCTGCGCCGGCTGCCACGCGCTCATGGACCCGATCGGGCTCGCGCTCGAGAACTTCGACGGCATCGGCGTCGAGCGCGACACCGAGAACGGCGCCGCGATCGACGCCTCGGGCGCGCTCGACGGCGACGCCTACGCGGATGCGCCCGGACTCGGCGCCGCGCTCGCCCGCCACCCGCAGCTCGGTCCCTGTTTCGTGGAGACGGCGTTCCGCTACTCGGTCGGTCGCAATCCGGTCGCCGGCGAACGCGACTGGCTCGAGTGGGCGCAGGAGCGCTTCGCGGACTCGGGCTTCCGGCTGCGACCGCTCCTGCGCACGATCGTGACGAGCGACGCGTTCCGCCGGGCGTCGGGTCCGCGGGAAGCCTCGACCGCCACGACCGCGAACGCGCACCCGGACGACGCGGACGCCGTCGGGGCGGAGGGCTCCCGATGAGACGCTCGAGGCTCGACCGTCGCACCGTCCTGCGGGGACTGCTGGGCGGCGCCGCCGTCTCGATCGGGCTGCCGCTGCTCGAGATCTTCCTCGACGACCACGGCACCGCGCTCGCCGACGGCGGCGCGCTGCCGGTCCGCTTCGGCACCTGGTTCTGGGGCTGCGGCATGAACCCCGATCGGTGGACGCCCGAGCGCGTCGGCGCGGGCTACGACCTGCCGGTCGAGCTCGCGCCGCTCGCCGGACTCTCCGACCGCGTGAGCGTGCTCTCGGGCTTCGGAGTGACCCTCGACGGGCGCCCGAACCTCCCGCACTGGACCGGCGTCATGGCGACGCTCACCGGCTCGGTGCCGCGCCGCGACGGCGACGTCGACGCCCCGACGCTCGACACCATCGTCTCGAAGGCGATCGGCTCGGCGACGCGCTTCCGCTCGATCGAGATGTCGGCGACGGGCATCCCCGGGCAGAGCTACAGCCGCGAGGGAACGAGCCTCGTGAACTCGGCCGCGGTTTCGCCGCTCGAACTCTACGCCCGCATCTTCGGGCCCGGCTTCGCCGACCCCGGCGACGCGTCCTTCCAGCCCGACCCGCGCACGCTGCTGCGCCGCAGCGCGCTGTCTGCCGTGCGCGAGGACGCGAACCGGCTCGCGGCCCGGCTCGGGAGCCACGACCGCCGCAGGCTCGACCAGTACCTGACCTCGCTTCGGCAGCTCGAGCAGCAGATCGAGGTTTCGCTGCGGCCGCCCGACCTCGCCGCCTGCCGGAAGCCCGAGGCCCCCGCGGGCGAGGACGTCGGCAGCGACCTCGAACGCGCCACCGCCACGCACCGCCTGCTCGCCGACGTCGCGATCGCGGCCATGCTCTGCGACCAGGCGCGGGTCTTCAACATGGTCTTCTCGTGGGGCACCTCCGAGCTGCGCAGGCAGGGCACCGACACCGCCCACCACCAGCTCACGCACGACGAAGTCGTCGACAAGGAGCTCGGTTACCAGCCGCGGGCGACCGAGTACTCGCAGGCCTCGGTCGCCGAGTGGGCCTGGTTCGTGCGCCGACTCGCCGAGACCCCGGAGGGCGCGGGCTCGCTGCTCGACCACTGCCTCGTGCTCGGCCACTCGGAGAGCTCGTTCGCGAAGTCGCACTCGGTGGCCGGGCTGCCGGTCATGCTCGCCGGGACCGCCGGGGGCCGCGTCCGCAGCGGGCTCCACGTCCGGGGCGACGGCGAGCCGGTCACGCGCGTCGGCCTCACCGTGCAGCAGGCACTCGGCGTTGCGGCCGAGAGTTTCGGCACGGGCTCGATGCGCACCGACCGGCCGCTGGCCGACATCCTCGCCTGAAGACGTCGCCGGTCGAGTCGCCTCAGGGCGAGGCGGGCGAGGCCACGGGCGACGGCAGTCCGGGAGAATCCGCGGGTGCCGCCGGAGCGACGACGTCGAAGAGCAGGTCGTCGCCCTCGGTCGCGGAGAGCCTGAGCTCGGGGCTCGCGAGCCACCGGGCGCGATCGTCCGCCGACAGGCCACGCGCATGCACGAGCACGTGGGCGAGTCCCGTCTCCTCGGCGAGCCGGCCGATCACGCCGGGCGCAGGCGCTCGTCGAGCGAGCGTCATGCGCTCGAGCCAGCCCGCCGGCCAGAAGCTGCCGTAGCCGT
>JAFMJW010000347.1 GCA_017853315.1 Alphaproteobacteria bacterium | reverse complement strand
GGGACGGAGGTCGAAGACGGCGGCGGCGCGTCCGGCGCGTCGACCTCGACGAAGTGGGTCGTGCCGCCCTCCCGCCTCCACGAGCGCTTCGGGAGAAGGAACCAGCAGCCCGGCAGGGGGCCGGTCTCGCCCGCGGAACCGTCGGCGAAGGCGAAGCCGCCGACGATCGAGAGCAGGCCGGGGTCGATTCCACCGAGTTCGCCCAGGGCGTCGCGGGCCTCGCTCGCCACCCGGGCGAGGTGGCTCGGGCCGTCGGCGACGAAATGCCGGACGGCTCCGACGCCGAGGAAGGTGCGATCGGCACCCGGGTCGTGCCAGAAGAACGCGAGGCCGTCGCGCTCGTCGTCGAGGCGGGCGCCGTCGACGCCGTCGAGCAGGTCGACGGCGTCGTCGAAGGTCTCGTGGCGCAGGCTCGAGCGCGGCGCGGGATCGACCGTCCGGGAGTTCATCGCGCCTTCGCGAGACCCGGGAGGGACGCGATCCGCCCGGCCGGTGCGCGCCGGGCCGTCACCAACTGGGCCGCACCGCCGAGAAGCAAGCGGCGCTCGACGTCGACGAAGCCCGCCTCCTCGAGGATGGCGCGAAAGCGGCCGAACTCGGGAAGGTACTCGACGGACTCCGCGAGATAGCTGTAGGCGAAGCCCCGAGAGAGGAGCCCGCCGATCAGCGGCACGACGCGGGTGAAGTGGAGCTCGAACAGCCTGCGTCGAAGCCCCGACGAGGGGACGTTCACCTCGAGGAGGGCGAATCGGCCGCCGGGCTTGAGGACCCGCGCCGCCTCGCGCATCGACGTCGGGATCGAGGTGAAGTTGCGGAGCGCGAAGCCCGACACGGCCCCGTCGAAGCTCGCGTCGGGGAAGGGCAGGCACTGTGCATCGCCCCGGACGAACGAGCGTCCGGCAAGACGCTTGCGGCCGAACGCGATCATCTCGGCGGACAGGTCGATCCCGACGACGCCGGCGCCCGTGCGCTCGACTTCGGCGATCAGGTCCCCCGTTCCGCAGCCGAGGTCGACCACGCGGGCTCCGGGACCCACGTGCAGCGCCCGGACGGCCCTGCGTCGCCACGCACGGTCGATGCCGAGGGTCATCAGGCGGTTCACGAGGTCGTAGCGCGGGGCGATCTCGTCGAACATCCGCTCGACGAACTCGCGCTTGGCCTCCGGCGCGGGCAGGCTCATCGCCACCGGAACCCGATCCGCGTCCGCTTGCTCTCGCGGACGGCGGTCGCGAGCGTCCCCTTGTCGCCGCTCTTCTTCAGGCGCTTGATGGCACGGTTCACGAGCGTGCGCTGGAAATGGTGCGCCACCAGCGCGGTGACGACGGGAAGCAGCTCGCGGAAGGCCTCGGCGACGGCCTCCGGATCTTCGTCTCCCCCGGCGGCCTTTCGCACGTGCTCGTCGAACAGGTCGATCGCGTCGTCGACCGTCCGGCGGACGGCGCGATCGTGCTTCACGGCCAGCCCGAGCAGGCGCGTGACGGGGAACCCGTAGCGCAGCAGGCGCATCGCCCCGCGGGCGACCTCGAGATCGCTCTTCGAGAAGCGCTTGCCGGGCTCCTCGGCGAGGCTGTCGTCGACCAGCCCGGACTTCTCGATCATGGCGACGACCGAGCGAGGGAGGTCGAGCTGCTCGGCGAGGTCGGTGCCGGAGAAGTGAGGCTCGGCCGAGCTGTCGGCGATCGCGCCGAGCAGCGCCCGGTCCGAAGGCGGGCCGTCTCCGGCGTCGAGCACCGCCCGGATCGCCTTCAGCGAGAAGCCGCGGCTGGAGAAGTCCTGGATGCGCCCGAGGCGCTCGACGTGGGCGTCGTCGTAGACCGCGTTGCGGCCGACGCGGCGAGGGGCCGGCAGGAGCCCGAGCGCCTGGTAGTACCGGATCGTGTCGACGCTCGTGCCGGTGGCCCGTCCGAGATCGAGGACGGAATATTCCATGCCCCGACTCTTAGAGTGAATGCTCGTATCGTCAAGGGCGGGCAGGCGGCCCGGGCGGGGGCGTCGCCCGGGGGCGGCGCTTGCGCGGCCCAACGCCCGGGGGCGCTCGCGGGTCTTTCGCCGAGACGAAGCCGTCGGTCCCGGGGCACGTCCCGCGGATCGACGGGAGGTCACGGATGACGGAAGCCGACGATTCGATCCGCCCCGGCACGCGAGGTCTCGTGCTGCTGCGGGTTCTGCTCAAGATCTGCGCGATCGAGTTCTTCGGTCCGTGGGTCCGCGACTTCTCCGACAGCCACGTCTTCCACCCGACGTGGGTCCCCCGGGCGTCCGCCGCGCGCTCGTGAAGGCGGCCGCCGCCCCGGTGCGCCGGGTGATCGGACGCGCGCTGCGTGCGGGCGCCGCGGCGGAGCGCGCGCGCGCGGAGATCGCGCGCCGGGTCGATCACTTCGACCGGCTGAACCTCGACGTGAGCTACGTCTACGCGGACGGCGCCATCGTCCCCGACGGCACGCCGCCCGACGTCCCTTCCGCCCTGGGTCCTCCGCCTACCAGCTGACGACGATCTTGCCGGTCGAGCCGCGGCCGGCGAGCAGTTCGTGCGCCTCGGCGATGCGATCGACGTGAAAGCGCCCCCCGACGGTCGGCCGGAGCTCGCCGTCGATGGTCGCCTTCGCGACCGCGCGGAGCGTGCGCCCGAGCGCGTCGGGGCGCCCGTCGGCGATCCGGAGCATGTTCACGCCGAGGATCGAACGGCTCGAGGTGAGCAGCGGAATCGGGTGGACGAAGCCGAACGAGGTGGCGAAGCGCAGGTCGCGCAGCGGCTGGAGGGGGCCGGCCTCCCGTTCGGCCGCGCCGAAGCAGACGATGCGGCCGCCGGGGCCGAGCAGCGAGAGGCCCTTGCGGACGGCGGAGCCGCCGAGCGAGTCGAACACGACGTCGAGTCCGTCGGCTCCGCGCAGGCGGCGGACGGCATCGGCGAAGTCCTCGCGGCGGTAGTCGATGCCGTGGTCGACCCCGAGCGCGCGCAGGTAGTCGAGCTTCGCCGCCGAACCCGCGGTGCCGTAGACGACGCATCCGCGTCGTTTCGCGATCTGGACCAGGTAGGTCCCGACGCCGCCCGCGGCAGCCTGGACGAGCACGTGTTCGCCCTCGTGCAGGCGCACCATCTCCTCCGCGCACCACCAGGCCGTCG
>JAFMJW010000346.1 GCA_017853315.1 Alphaproteobacteria bacterium | reverse complement strand
GGGCGCTCGTGCTCGCGTTCGCGCTCGCGGTGCTGCTTCCGGTCGGGGGGGCCGCGGCGGCCCCCGGGTTCTCCGTCCGCCTGCGATGGGCGCCGGTCCCGGGAGCCGTGGGCTACCGGGTCTACCTCCGCTCCGGGGCGAGCGGCTGGGACGCGGGGCGCGACGTCGGTCCCGGCCGCCGCGTCGAGGGCGTCGGTCTCGAGACCGAGGTCGAGGGTCTGCCGCTCTCGAACCGCAACGTGTTCACGATCACGGCCTACGACCTGCGGGGCACCGAGGGGCCGCGGTCGAACCCGCTCGGCCTCTCGCGGGAGGAGGTTCTCGCGGTGGCGCCCACGCCCACGCCCGCGTCGTCGCCGACCCCCGACGGCGGTCCGACGCCCGCCGGGACCCCGACGCCCGAGCCCACGCCCTCGCCGACGCCGGTCGCTTCCACCTGCGGCGACGGCGAGGTCGGGCGGGACGAGGCCTGCGACGGCACGGCCGACGCCGCGTGCCCGGGCTTCTGCGCGCAGGACTGCACCTGTCGCGAGAGCCTCGACCTGCCGCTTCGCGGCTGGACGCTCGCGGCGGGCGACGGCACCTGGGGCGTCTACCGCATCCTCGACGACGACGGCACGACGCCGATCCGCGTGCTGCAGACCGACACCGGCAGCGTCCCGGCGAAGACCTTCGGCATCGCGTGGCCGCCGACGCCGTCGCTCGGCGCGGGCGGACGGATCCTGTCGGTCGTGCTGCAGGCGACCGAGAGCTACGCGTTCCGCGTCGTCGTCCGCGACGTCGAGGGCACCCTGTGCCGCCTCGTCTACGCGACCGGCTCGTTCGTCCCGACGCGTCGAGGTCGCAGCGTCGACTTTCCGATCGACCGCGCCCTGCGCAGCCCGGATTTCGTGCTCGTCGAGCGCGACGTCGCCGCGGACCTCGCCGCGGCCACGGGGCGCGAGCTCGCGACCGTCGAGCAGGTCGCGCTGTTCGGTCGCATGAGCGTGAAGCGGATCGGGCTGTCGCGCTCGCCGGATCCCTCGCTCCCGCGACGGCCCGGCGAGACACTGGAGCTGCCCTCGCAGGGCTGGGCCTGGAACGGAACGGGCAGCGCCCAGCAGGGCTTCGCGGACCCGTCGTTCGACGGCCCGACCCTGCTCGCGGCGCGCTCGGCCGAGGGGCTCCCGCAGTTGTCCTTCCCGTCCGAGGCGAGCCGCAGGCTGGTCGCACCCTACGGCCGAATCACCGCCGAGGTCGGTGGCCGCGACGCCTTCGCGCTCGACCTGGTCCTCGAGCTCGCCGACCGCACGGCGTTCCGGATCGTCTACGACGACGCCGCGAGCGAGGAGAAGCTGGTCTCGGGGCGCGAGGCGATCATGCCGCTGCCGGCGCCCGCGGCCGACGCCGATCCCGCGTCGGCGCGCATCCTCGTCGCCGACCCGGAGGCCGATCTCGCGCGGCTCCGCCCCGAAGCGACGCTCGCGGGAATCACGCGCGTGCGCCTGCGCGGCGGCTTCCAGTCGGGGCCGATCGTGTTCGATCGACGGCTCGACCGCTGACCGGCCGCGTTCTCAGGAGGCGGGCGGCAGGTTGAAGCGCATGCGGTCCTCGCCCAGCACGACCGGGCCCGGGTAGATCCCCGAGAGCCCCGAGGTGAACATGCGCCGCGCGAGGGCGTTGGGCGGCGACGGCACGAGGTGCGTGAAGACGAGCTTCTTCGCGCCGGCATCGCGCGCGACCTCCGCCGCCTCGACGGGCGAGGTGTGGTAGCCGGGCAGGTCCCGCGCCAGTTTCGCGAGCCGCGTGCGCCCGGTCTTCTCGGCGACGTCGGCCGCGCGCAGGATGAGCTCCGGCACGAGCGCCTCGTGGATCAGCAGGTCCGCGTCCTTCGCGTTGCGCACGACCGACGCGCTCTTCTTCGTGTCGCCCGAGACGACGACCGAGCGGCCGTGCCAGTCGAAGCGGTACCCGAGGGCCGGCTCGACGGGGCGGTGGTCGACGGGGAAGGCCGTCACCACGAGTCCGCCGCGGTCGAGCACCACGACCGAGCCGGTCGGGTCGGCGGGCGTGGCGATCTCGTGGACGATCGCCTTGGCCGCCGAGCGCGGCATGAAGGCGTCCTGGTGGTGGGTCACGCGGTAGTCGACGTCGTGCGCGTAGGCCTGCGCGAAGCCCTCGACGACCTGTGCCGTGCCGGCGGGTCCGTAGACCTCGAGCGGCTCGGGGCGCCCGGCGATCCAGCTCTGCGTCATCGTCTCGCCGAGGTCGCCGATGTGGTCGGAGTGCAGGTGGGTCAGGAGCACGGTGCCCACGGCGGAGGTGGGAAGGTTCGAGAGGTCGACGGTCTCCCAGGAGCCCGGCCCGACGTCGACGAGGAAGATCTCGCCGCCCGCGATCACGGCCGTGCACGAGCCCGCGCGCTCGTGGTCGGGCAGCGGCGAGCCCGTTCCGCACAGGACCACCGTCAGCCCCGGGTCCTGCAGCACGGCCGTGTCGATCCGCTCGAGGTTCTTCTGGACCTGGCGCTCGACGAAGCGGTCGCAACCGGACATCGTCGCCGCGATCGAGAGCAGGGCAGCCGTGCGTCGGCAGGTCTCGGCGATCTTCATGGGCGCCTCCCGGTCGGGGCCGGCGGAGATGCCGGAGACCGCTTCCTATTGCAGTACGAGTGCCGAAACAACCGCGTCGCGGACGTGCTCCCCTCCCGCATCGAGCGGAGGGGCCGCGCGCGGGCGCTCGGGATCTCAGAGGGCCGAGCGCATGGCGCCGAGCAGCCCACCGAGCAGCAGGACCGCGATCGCGACCATGCCGAGCCCGAAGCCGAGCTCGCGGTTCTCCGGGTTCTCGACGTAGCCGCGCGCGTAGAGCGCCCGGCCGACGATGAAGAGCATTCCGAGGAGGGCTCCCCAGCGCGGGCTCGCGTAGTGGCCGAAGAGCCACAGCGAAGGAAGGAACACGACCAGTTGCTCGAGCGTGTTCTGGTGAACCCGGAAGCTGCGCTCGAAGATTTCGTGTCCGGTGGTCGCGGGCGCCTTCACGCCGAAGCGACCGCGGGCCCGTCCGACCATGCCCATGATGACGAGGTACTCGACGAGGGCGAGCAGCGTGACGATCGCGATCCAGTGCATGGGGCCTCCTCCGGGCGTGA
>JAFMJW010000082.1 GCA_017853315.1 Alphaproteobacteria bacterium | reverse complement strand
CCTCGAGATTGAGTCCACCGATAAGACCGTGCTGAAAGGGAGCACGGGGAGGTGGGAAGCATGTCGGAAGGCCCACCCGAGGCCCTGCAGAGGTGGACGGCCAGGCGCCGTGCAGCCCTGGTCCCGAGCATCCTGAAATGCGAGACGTGCTGGTACAACGCCGGGCGACCGCACCGGGCTCTCGGCTGCCGCAGCCCACGGCAGGAACGGGCTCGACGACTCAACTCGATGTCGCGGGAGCCCTACACCGTGTCATCATTTTTCCCGGACCAATGACGTCGTGTCAACGGCCGCAGCTCGTCGATGTCTGTCTGGGCCACGGCAGCGGTGCACGTCGCCGCACATCCGCGCCGGCGTCAGTCCGAGGTGGTGAGCTTCACCGTGACGCTTGCGAGTCCCTCGGCCGTAGTGACGACGACGTCGCCGGGGCCGAGGAAACCTTCGCGATCGATGACCATCGACAGCTTGGTGAAGCGGTCGACGCCGAGCAGGTTGGCTGCCCTTACCAGGTGCCTGGGCGTGCTCATGACGACGCCTCCAGGCGTCCCGGTCGCGATCACGTCGCCGCGTTTCAGCCGCGCCTGCGGGTAGGCGGTCGCAATGAACCGCAGCATGTCTGCCGGCGTGTAGATCATGTCCGCGGTGGACCCGCGCTGGCGCAGCTCACCGTTCACCGTGGTCTGGATCGTCACGCACGGGATTGCATCAGCGGCATGCGCGGACGGTGTCCACATCCGCTCACCGAGCGGGCTGAAGCCGTCGAAGCTCTTCGACAACCCCCAGTAATCGAATTGATTCTCGCGGCCCTCACCGAGAATGGCGAGCGAACGGGCCGACAGGTCGTTGATGACCGTGAAGCCGAGTCGTGGGGCGAATGTCTCTTGTTCGAGGGCTTCGCCCTCGATGTCTTCGAGCAGCACCAGTGCCAGCTCGGCCTCGTAGTCGAGCATCGCGGGCATGCGGTCGTGACGCGAAGTGATCTCGGCTTCGAGGCCGGGTTCGAGCGAATCGAGCGCAGCGAGGATCTGCTCGCTGCCTGGTACCGCGACCTCGCCGCCGCCGATGCGGATGCTGCCGGCCGCCTTGATGAACAGCGGCGGTGCGGCGCCCGGCGTGAACTCGGAGGCGGTCTCCTCGATGTGTCCGGCATACGACAGCCCGACACCGTAAACGCGTCCGGAAAGAGCGGGCAGGGGGCCGAAGGTCCCCGACTCCAGGTCGAGGCAGGTGAACCCGGCGGGCACCGGCTTGTGGGCGAGCGGGCGAAACAGGTACCCGAGCAGCAGGCCGAGCCCCGTCAGCACGACAACGAAAGTTGCGATCAGCCCCTTCTTCGCTTTCCTCATTGGATGCAACACGCCTCCAGTGCGCGGCTGAAGAGATCGTCCCGATCGCCCGCGGCGTCCCGGGTCCGCCATGCGACGTGTCCGTCCGGGCGCAGCAGCAGCGCCCCTTCGCTGCCGAGATCCAACAGACGGCCCAGCGCCTGGCGTCCGGCCTCGGAGGCGTCGAGCTCGTCGAGGGGGACCAGCCGAATCCGCGTTCGGGTCTTCTTCGCGGCGAGCGTCCGGGCCCACGCTGCGGACTGCGTCGGCACGATCAGGGTCCACTCGCCGTAGTCGATCAGGACGTGCGACGACCGCTCGCATCGCTCGGGGACGAGCCACACGTGCGGAAGGCGTGCACCGGGCCGCGTCGAGGGTACGTACGCGGTCACTTCGGGCAGTCGCAGCTCGGAGCCGTCATCGAGCAACGCTCCGGTCTCGTAGATGTAGCCGATGTCGAGGCCGATCCGGTCGAAGTGGCCCGTCTGATCGCGGATGACGGCGCGGACCTTCTCGAGGCGCCGATCGTCTGCGCGAAGTTTCGCGAGTTGCCTGCTGACCCTGCCGAGCAACCGGTCGACGAGACCCCTCCGCCACGACCTGGGCAGCCATTTCATCGGGGCGGCCCTGCTCATTCGCGCGAGCCGATCGGCACCGTCGCGCGGCAGGCCGACCGCCTCGATCACGTCGAAGATGCCTTCGAAGTTGCGATGACTCTCGGCCGCGTTGCGTTCGGAGGTCGGTCGCCGTTCGCTCTCATACGTCTCGAGCAACGTCGGTGGGGCCTCGTCGTTCAGGACCGCGGCGATCTTCCATGCCAGGTTGTGCGAATCGCCGATGCCGGTGTTCATGCCGAGTCCGCCGGTGGGTGGAAACCGGTGCGCGGCATCGCCGGCGAGAAACACTCGGCCCTCGCTCCAGCGCTTCGCGATCTGCGCGGTCATGCGCCAGACGCTCGTGGACTTGATGCGGATGTCAAAGGCCTCGGAGCCGAGCGCGCGCCGGATCCGCGTCGCCAGCACCTCGTCGGTGAAATCCTCCGGTCGCTCCCACGGCGTCGCGATCGGCACGTTGTAGACCCAGCGACGATCGATGTGATGCGCGATGAAGGCTCCGGCGCACGAAGGTTCGAGGATCCAGTACAGCTTGGCCGGTCGCGCCACGTGGTCTCGCAGGCCGAGCTCGAAGTACGCGTTGACGACGTCCTGAAGGCTTTCCGGTCCGTCCATCCCGATGCCGAGGGCGTCGCGAACGCGACTGCCTGCACCGTCGGCGGCGACCATCCAGCGGCACCGCAGTTCGTATTCGGTCCGTGCATCGCGATCGAGGATGCGACACGTCACGCCGTCTTCGTCCTGGGCCAGCGACTGCCACTGATGCCCCATCCGCAGATCGATCGCGGAGTTCGCAGTCGCTGCCCCGTGAAGGAGACGCTCGACCTCGGTCTGTGAGATGTTCAGGTAAGGCACCGCGGCGGCGAGGTGTCGCCGGTACTTTCCGGGGTCGTCGATGTTGCGGTAGAGGTCGATCTCGCCGAACTCCTCGTTGATCGTCTGGCAGAAGGCGATCCGGCACCCGTCCTCGCGTGGAGAGGCCTCGACCTCGAGCATTTCAAGGGAGATGCCGATCGCGTCGAGGATCTCGATCGAGCGGGCGTTCAGTTCGTGCGCCTTGGGGTGTTCGTTGATGCCGGCATGACGTTCGATCACGACCGAACGCACTCCACGCTTGGCCAGGCAAAGCGCCATGACCATGCCGGTGGGGCCGGCGCCGACGATGAGCACGTCGGCGCTCTGTCTCTCGACGCCCGACACCACCGGTCAGATCGCGAGTCCGGATCCGCCGTGCTTCTTCAGCGAAAGCACCGCGGCAGCCCAGGCCGAGGTCAGAAGACTGAACGCGAAGATGTTCTCGTCGATGCCGAAGATCAGGTGGTGATGCTTCGGGTCGATGATCGCGCCTTCGTAGGCGCCGACAAAGGCAACCGCGATCCAGAAGCCGAACAGATTGCAGCCTTGCCAGAGCGCGGAGAGCTGCAGGTCTCGCACTTTCGACTCGCTGTCCCGCCAGATGAACCAGAGGTTGACGATGCCCGACAACCCCATGAATCCGAGCAGCCACGCCAGGTGAACGCGCGCATGGCCGACCCACTCGACGTTGATCAGATGAGAGTGGCCGGAATCGCGTACGATCGGGCCGAAGAACTCCATCGCGCACGTCGTGAGGAGGATTTTCGGTATCAGCAGTGACTTTTCCATCGCGAGACTCCCGCTCGATCCCGTACGTGCCGAGCGCGACGTGCCGTTCGCATGCCGCTCGGTGGAACCGAGTTCAGATATCGAACCTCTGGCCGTCATCGGAGACGATGATCGTTCCGGCGAACTCTTCGGACATGCCGGAGGTGTAGAGCAGGCCAAAGAAACGGCTGCGGCTCCATGGAATCAGGTGAGTGAGGATGAGTGTGCGGACGCCAGCTTCGGCGGCGACGCGGGCGGTCGCGATGGTGTCGGCATGATAATCGATCAACCGCTCGGCGCGCGCGGCCATCTCCGGATTTCCCGTCTCGCGCAGCACGGCGGCCGCGCTGCGAATCATCTTCGCGTTGATGACCTCGTGTACGAGTGCGTCGCAACCCGCCGCCGCTTTCGCGACCAGTGAAGTCGCGACGGTGTCGCCGCTGAACGTGACGCAGCGGCCGTTGTAGTCGATCCGATAGCCGAACGCCGGCTTGACATGGCCGTGATCGACGCGGAACGCCCGCACGACGACTCCGTCTCGATCGAAGACGATCGCACTCCCGCTCTGCGCGGGGTCGACTTCGACCGGCGTGCCGAGCGCATGAGCCGGATCGAGCTTCTCGACATTGCCCGACGAGCGGTAGCCGATGTCGTCGGCGTAGACGAGCGAGAGGCCGGAGATCACCCGGTCCACGCCCGCCGGCCCGTAGACGTTCAGCGGATGGCCGCGGCGCATGTTCCACGAGGCGTTCAGCAACTCGCCAAGCCCCGAGAAATGATCGGAATGCCAGTGCGTGATGAACACCGCCGTGATTCGGTCGAGCGGTAGTGACAGATCTCCCATCGTACGGCTCACGCCCTCGCCCGCATCGATGATGAGGAGTTCCTTGCCGGCGATGATCGCGTTCGCGGCCGGCATGCGACCGCTTCCGGGTTGCGGCGAACCGGTCCCGAGCGTGAAGACGTGCAGGCGACCGTCGCCGAACAGGCTCTCGTGCTTCGGCTCGAGCGTTCGCTCGATGGCCATGCGCTGAAGCCCGGCTGCGCCGCCGAGGGCCCGGAACACGCACAGGCCGACGACGATTGCCGCCGCGAGTGCGTAGCCGAATGTTCGAAACGGGGTTCGCGGTTTCATGCTGCCGTCGCCCTGGCCTGATTGCCTCGGTCCGGATTTATTGTAATATTTGATCCAATTAATGGGGTCAAGCGGGTCGCGTGGGCCGTGAATGCGGCGCCGGCACGAACCCGTGGGACTCCGAACGGCGCATGCGCGAAACGCGAAAACGGACATCACCGGGGAAGAAGACCCGACGCGTGCGCGGTCGTCCGCCGCTCGACGCGCCGGAGGGCAGCCGGGTGATCCGCGAGGCGGCCTTGTCGGTCTTTGCCCGGCATGGATTCAAGGGCGCGAGCATCGCGATGATCGCCGACCACGCCGGCGTTGCGCGGCCGCTGGTGCACTACCACTACGCTTCGAAGGAGGCGTTGTGGAAGGCGGCGGTCTCCGAGGAGTTCGAGCGATTCCGCGAAGAGGCGACCGCTGCGGCCGCCCGATGGGAAAGCGTGGATCCGTCCGGCAGGAACGACGCGCTGGCGCTCGCGATCGTCCGGTTCGTGGCCCGCCACCCGCACTTCGGCCGGATCGTGATCGACGAGACCCGCCAGGGTTCCGACAGAGGCGCCTGGCTGACCTCGACCTACCTGCTGCCGATGCACGAGCTCGGCGCGCGGCTGCTCCGCAAGGCAATCGGCGCAGGGCGCACTCTGCCGGCCCATCTGCGCCCCGAGCATCTCATCCCGACCGTCTTCGGTGCGATCAACTTTCCCTACCTCGACGCCGAGACGATCGAGCGAGCCCATGGCGTCGATGTTCACTCGGAGGCTTACATCAGGCGGCAGGTCAGGCTGGTTGCCACGATCCTCCGGGCCCTGGGCGAACGCGCGTGATGCGGGCCGCGCGTGATCGACGCCGGCTGCCGTGAAACAGAACGCTCTGCCACCGCCCTCGTCCGACGTGGAGGGCCTCGAGGGGGAGCAGGGGAGCCAGGCTGAATCGGACATCCCTTCACGAGGTCGGCGACAAGCCGCCGCACCTGCGCGCCGCCACCCTCGGCGTGCAGACCACGGTGCTGATCGTGCGCGGGCTCACGACTCGAGCCCTGGTCGAGCACGTCCCGGGGGGCGACCTCGAAAACCGACCGATCGATCGCCGCAGGCGGCGAGTCGCGCGGTCCGAGCGTGGTTGCGGGCAGGGTGAACAGACCGGGAAGAATCGGCACCCGGGACGCGGCGAGTGCGCCACCACCCGCCCCCGCGCGCGGGCAATCCGCGCCCGGACGGCGCGGTCGGGTGACAGCGCGGCCCGGCCATGCGACACGGGGCGTCGAGATGGTGCCCGCGAGGAACCGACCCCAGGGGGCGTTGCCGTTCGTCGAGGCGATCCGCGCCGGTACCATGGCCGGGGTCGCGATGATTCCGTTCGCGGCGGTGTTCCGGGCCCGCGGCTTGCGGATCAACGAATACGGCCGCAAGACCCTCGAACTCGTCGTCGGCGCGGTGCCCTCGCCCTTGCACGAGGTGCTCACCTTCGTCGAGCACCTCCTCGTCAGCTGGATCCTCGCCCTGCCGGCCGTCCCCGTCCTGCGCCGTCTGCCCGGCCGCGGCACCCGCCTGCTCGGCGGGGCGCTCTATGGTGGCGGCCTCTACGTCGGGCTGAACTCGCTCGCCCTGCCCTTCGCGTTCGGCGACCCGACGCCGTGGACCCTCGGCTGGCCGACCGTCGCCCCGAGCCTCGTCGTCCACCTCGTGTACGGCGTCGTGCTCGGTCTCGCGGTGCGCCCGACGCCGGCCGTCGGGCGCTGAGTCGGCGATGCGCCCGCGCGGCGGCGAAGCCCGCCGCCGCGCGCCTCACCGGGCCGCGCTCGCCTCGTCGAGGATCGTCGCCACCCAGGCGAGAAAGAGCAGCAGGTGACCCCGACCTCCTCTCGAACACCGCGAACCTGCCGTACCTCCGCACCCGCGGGATCGGCGATCGCCTGTGGCGGGAGCAGGGCGGCACGAGCGACGTACGGCTGCAGCCGCCTCCGATCGGGAGGGTCTGCCCGGTGACGCAGGAGGCGGCGGGGCTGGCGAGGAAGAGCGCCGCCGGCGCGACCGGGTCCGTGCGGATTCCGTCCTTCGCCCGGGCCGCGACGAGCGTCTTCGTCGGTTGGACGACGCCCGCCTTCGCCGCGCCGTAGCCCGGCACCGCGGTGATGCCGAAGTACGACGCCATCGAGGCCACGTGCAACACGCTCGCGCCGTCGGCGTAGCGGCTGCGGGCGAGTGCGCCGTGGCGGGCCGCCGAGGCCCACGCCCGGATGGTCCCCGGGGGACGCGCCGCGTCCGGTGACGTTCGCGCGCACCCGCGACCAACCAACTCGGCTCGATGATGCGCGGGCCCCTTGCCCGCGACCGGCGACTCGACCACCATCGGCGGGGTGACGGCCCTCGCCCCGCGGACCACCGCCCCTGCCACCCGGCGAAATCACGAGCGAGTTCTCCGAACGGCGCCGGGCGCCACGCCGACGTGATGCCACCGACGGGGATTCCGGCGCAAGTCCGGCGGCCCTCTGCCGGCGATGCGCGCCGCAGCACGGCCGGCGCTGGGGGGCGGAGGTGATCCGCTACGCGGTCGAGCGTCGTCGGCACGGAGACGGCGTTCGCAGCATCGCCCACGAGCTCGGCGTGTCGCCGGAGTCGATCCGGCTCGGGGCCATCGGGTGAGTCGAATCAGAAGAATGCGCGGGGAATCAGGCCGTTGGCGCGGGCGTCGCGCTCGAGATCCTCGCGGAAGTCGGGGTGCGCGATGGAGATCATCGCCCTGGCCCGCTCGGGAATCGACTTGCCCTTGAGGTTGACCAGGCCGTACTCGGTGACCACGTACATGATGTCGCTGCGCGGCGCGGTCACCACATTGCCCGGGGTCAAGTGGAGCACCACCCGGCTGCTCCGGACGCCGTTGCGCTCGTGGGTCGACGACATGCAGATGAACGACTTCCCCCCCCGGGAGGCGTAGCCACCCCGCACGAACTGCAACTGTCCGCCCGTGCCGCTGATGTGGCGGTGACCGCTCGACTCGCTCGACGCCTGGCCCTGCAGGTCCATCTGGGTGGTGTTGTTGATGGTCACCAGACGGTCGTTCCGCATGATCATGTGCGGCAGGTTGGTCATGTCCACCGGCTGGCATGAGAAGTCGGGGTTGTCGTCGATGGCCTCGTAGAGCCTTTGGGAGCCGAGACCGAAACTGTACACGACCTTGCCCGGATTCACGTTCTTCCTCGCGCCGGTCACCACCCCCGCCCGGTGGAGATCGATGATGCCGTCGGTGAGCATCTCGGTGTGCACGCCGAGATCGCGCACACCCGAATCGATGAGCAGCGAGCACACCGCGTTGGGCATGGCACCGATCCCGATCTGCAGGCAGGTGCCGTCCTCGATCTCGGCGCCGATGCGTTCCGCCACCGCACGGTCGATCTCGCTCGGCGCGGCATTCGGCAACTCGGGCAGGGGCAGCCCCCCGCCCTCGATGACGTAGTCGATCTGGTCGGCATGCAGCCCGTTGTCGATGCCGTGCACGAGGGGGATCGCGGGGTCGGTCTCCACGATGACCGTCCTGGCCCTCTCGGTGACCGCTCCGTGCCACAGGTTGGCCGGCCCGAAGTTGAAGAAACCGTTGGCGTCGGGCGGACGGGTCTTGATGGCCAGGACCTCCGGCGGGTCGATGAAGCGGCGGTAGTAGTCGGGAATCTCGCCGAGGTTGCACGGGATGTAGTTCTGCAGCCCTGCGTCGCCGCGCTTGCGGTCGTAGCCGCCGAAGTGCCAGTTGAAGAAGTGGAAGTGCTCACGCCGCGGATCGGCCTCGAGCACGGCCCGGGGCCGGACCGAGAGGCAGGCGCGAATGTTGACGTTCTCCAGTTCTCCCACCCGGGCGGCCAGCGCATGGTCGAACAGGTCGGGCTGACAGAGCACCGCCCCGTAGTCGACCCAATCGCCGGACCGCACCAGACCGGCGGCGTCCTCTGCCGAGATGGGCCGAGCCGTCCGTTGCCTCGAAGCACTCACGAGTTCCTCCTCGTCGGCGCAGGATGGGCCCGAGCCCGAACGTTCCGGGATTGCGCGGTGGCCACGACCGACGGAGCGAGCAGGGCCGTCCTGGAACGCACTGCCCCCCGATAACCGACCCGCGCGACCTCGACCACCGCGCGACTCGTGGCGCCCGATGGTGTCGGTCCCGGCGAGCACCCCTGCGGGCGCATGACTGCCGCCCCGCGACGGGCTCGCCCGGCGGCGCGGCCGCCCTCACTGCTGGAGCCGGGCCCGCTGCCCGGCAGGGCGGACATCTTCGAGACCTCATGCACCGTGCATCCTTGCTGCTCCATGCGAACCTTGGCAATGTTTGGGCTTGTCCGAGGCGGAAATCCCTGCGAAGGACAGATGCTTGCCGCCTTCCTTCGAGGTCGGGGGTGCCGTCCGTGGTCGCAGGTGGCCTTGCAGGGGAACGGTCGATGGCTTTCGAGCCCAACTGGGAGGAATTCGGCTATTGGGGCCGGTACCACGGAGTCGGGACCGTCGAGGACGTGCTCGCCTACCATCATCGGTTGTTCTCCGACCCTCGCAGCGATGAGATCGTCTACCGCGACGGCGACTTCACCGACGTCGAGTCGGTCGCGGCGGAGGAGGCCGGCATCGAGCGCGTTGCCGCCATGGACTGGGCTGCAATGACCTACTCCCGCCGCGGGCCGCTGCTGGCCGTAGCCGTCGTGCCCGCACGGATCGAGCCGGTCGTTCTCCCGCTGCTCGCGCTGTTCCGGGAGGTCTCCGGCCATGCTGCGTTCATCACTCGCAGCCGGGCGGAGGCGCGGGAACGTCTCGCCGATGAGCTCGGCCGCGAGCGGTTCGCCGGCGTCAGGCTTCTCGGCGAGGTCTTCGCGGAACGCCGCTGACCTTGCCCGCCCGCGGCTTTCGGCGGCATCTGCACCGCGCACCGCCCGAAGTTGCCCCCATGGTCGCCGTGACCGTCGCGCCCGTGCCCGCCCGGCCCGTGGTGCTCGCGGCGCTCGCCGGGCTTGCGGCGATCTTCAGCCTCGCGGCGTGCCGCGAGCGGTCCGAGCCGCCGCGCCGCCCGCCGACCGAGGAGCGCGAGCCGTGTCGCCGGCACGACCCGCTGCGCCAGCCCTTCTTCGGCGACCTCCACGCCCACACGGCCTACTCGTACGACGCATGGGTCTTCGACGTCCGCACGACCCCCGAGCAGGCCTACCGCTTCGCACGGGGCGAGGCGCTCGACCTCGCGCCGTTCGATGCCGAGGGCCGGCCGACGCGGCCCGCGCGTCTCGCCCGCCCGCTCGACTTCGCGGCAGTGACCGACCACTCGGAGTTCCTTGCCGAGACCGACGCGTGCACGACACCGGGCGCGCAGGGCCACGACTCCGAGACCTGCCGAACCTACCGCTCGGGTCTCGCCGCGGGAGTCACCGTGCTCGGGTCCGCGCTCGTCGGCGCGAACCCGGCGCGTCTGCCCGACGTCTGCGGCGAGGACCGGGCGTCGTGTCGCGACGGGCTGGCCGGGGTCTGGCAGCGGGTCGTCGCGGCGGCCGAGGGCGCCTATGACCGCAGCGGGGCCTGTTCGTTCACGAGTTTCGTCGCCTACGAGTACACCGGGTCGCTCGGCGCGAGCACGCAGCACCGCAACGTCATCTTCGCGAACGAGCGCGTGCCGCTGCCGGTGAGCTACTACGAGCAACCGACCCGGCTCGGGCTCTGGCGCGCCCTGCGCCGCGACTGCATCGACGTCGTCGGCGGCGACTGCGACGTCATCGCGATCCCGCACAACACGAACGAGAGCAACGGCAACTCGTTTCGCGTCGAATATCCCGGGGCCGCCACGATCGAGGAACAACGCGAGCAGGCGTCGCTTCGCGCGGACATCGAGCGACTCGTCGAGGTGTACCAGCACAAGGGTGACTCCGAATGCCGAAACGGATTCGCCGGCCTGCTCGGCGCGCCCGACGAGCAGTGCGACTTCGAAAAGACCCGGCCCGGCGAGACCGCGGACTGCGGCGAGGGCACCGGCAGCGGCGGCGCGGCGGGCGTCGGCTGCATCTCTCGCCGCGACTTCCTGCGCGGGATCCTCGCCGAGGGGCTGCGCGAGGGCGAACGGCTCGGCCTGAACCCCTACCGCCTCGGCGTCATCGCGAGCACCGACGGCCACAACGGCACCCCGGGCAACGTCGACGAGCGCACCTTCATCGGCAACCACGGCAGCAACGACGACACCGCGGCCGAGAGGCTCGGCCGCGGCTTTCTCGGTCTCGGCGGCCCCGAGTACGGGCCGGGCGGGCTCGTCGGCGCGTGGGCCGAAGAGAACTCGCGCGGCGCGATCTTCGCGGCGCTCAAGCGGCGCGAGACCTTCGGCACGAGCGGGCCGCGCATCGCCGTGCGGCTGTTCGGCGGCGCCGACCTGCCCGCCGGGCTGTGCGACGATCCCGACCTCGCGCGCATCGGCTACGAGCGGGGCGTGCCCATGGGCGGCGTGCTGCCCGGGGACGGTCGCGCACCGCGCTTCGTCGCGCAGGCGCTGCGCGACCCCGGGACGGCGGAGGTGCCCGGCGGGCTGCTCGACCGCATCCAGATCGTCAAGGTCTGGGTCGAGGACGGTGGCGCGCACGAACGCGTGTTCGACGTCGCGGGCGGGGGCGGTGATGCCGACGTCGACCCGGCGACCTGCGCACCGCGGGGCCCGGGCGCCGACTCCCTTTGCGCCGACTGGACGGACCCCGACTTCGACCCGGCGATTCCCGCCGCCTACTACGCCCGGGTGCTCGAGAACCCGAGTTGCCGGTGGAGCGGATGGGAGTGCCTGCGTCTGCCCGCCGCCGAGCGCCCGGACGCGTGCGCCGACCCGGCGGTGCCGCGTACGATCCGCGAGCGCGCATGGACCTCGCCGATCTGGTGGGACGGCGCGACGAGTTGAGCGAGTCGCGACGGAGGCTGCCGCGCGGGGCGGGAGCGGTTCGGCCCCCGGGACGGCGGGCCGCGTGCAGCGGCGCCGTCGTCTCGATGTCCTGCTGCCCGTCGAGGTCGGCCTCGCGCTGCACCGCGCTCCCGCGTCAGCTCGCGGGAGCGAGCCGAACCGGTGACGACTGCGGCGGCGGGATCGCGGGAAGCGGCGCTTCGCGAATCGCCCGGACGGGCGCGGTCAGGGCCTGGCCGCGCAGGACATCTCCTTCGCGTCGCTGCCCCAGGTGATCCTCGCCTTGCCCTGCTCCTCCCGGAACGACTCGTTGCGCCCCTGGTAGACGCCGCCGGGCCCGCGGAACATGAGCGAGGTGCCGTCGCCGCGCTCGGCGACGAGAGTCGGCGGATCGGTCTCGAAGAACGTGACGATCACCTCGTTCGCGGCGCCGTTCTCGCAGGCGTACGTCACCGGTCCCCGGGACGGGACGAGCCGGTAGCGCGCCTGCAGTTCGGCGATGCGGCGGCGGTACTCCGTCTCGAGGCAGGCGCGACGGTCGTCGCTCTTCCAGCAGTCGTCGCGACCCTTGATCCATCCCCGCTGCTCCGCCTTGAGCATCGGCGGGCGCTCGTTCGTCGCCTTCGCGGTCGCGGCCCGGTAGACCCGGGAGAGGCGGGCATCGAGCGCCGACAGCGCGGGATCCCGGCAGATCCCCTCCTCCATGCTGCCGGCAGCGGCCTTGCCGCAGTCGAACGAGGGCCCGGCCGCGAGGGCGGGGCCGGCGAGGAGGGCGACGGTCGCGGCGATCAGCAGGGCAACGGGCTTCTTCGGGATCGACATGCGGTTCTCCTTTGCTGGCGTCGTTCGGCGCGCGATCATGCCCGGTTCGGCGCGCGGGTGCCCGCCGGCGATCTCGGCGCGATCCCGCAGGCGATCGCGTTCGGCCGATGCACGCGGCGCATCGTGCGCCGGAACGTCGCCGTCGGCACCGCGGGCCCGGCCACCGCCGCGGATCGGGGGACCCGGCTTCGCGCGACCTCAATGATTGTAGCCGGTCTCATTGTGCAGGGCGAGGTCGAGCCCGAGTGCCTCGTCGTTCTCGTCGACGCGCAGGCCCACGGTCCGCTCCGCGACCTGGAGGGCGACCAACGTCACGAGCGCGGACCATCCCGCGGCCACCGTCGCGCAAAGGAGCTGAACGCCGGTCTGGTGCAGCACCGCGACGTCCGCCACCTGGCCGCCGAGCACGGGCGAGGCGCACAGGCCGGCGAGCACGGTGCCGAGAAAGCCTCCCACCCCGTGCACGCCGAACACGTCGAGCGAATCGTCGTAGCCCATCGCGCGCTTGAAACTCGTCGCCGCGTAGAAGCACACGGCCCCGGACAACCCGCCGATGAGAATCGCCCCCGCGGGACCGGCCGTTCCCGAGGCCGGGGTGATCGCCGCGAGGCCGGCGACGGCGCCCGTGGCGAAACCGAGGACGCTCGGCTTGCCGAACTTCACCCACTCGATCGACATCCACACGAGCGCGGCCACCGAGGGGGAGAGGTGCGTCACGAGCGCGGCCATGCCCGCCTGGCCGTTCGCCGCGAGTGCGCTGCCGGCGTTGAAGCCGAACCACCCCACCCACAGCATGCCCGTGCCCGTCACGGTCATCGTCAGGTCGTGCGGCGGCATCGGCACCGTCGGGTAGCCCTGGCGACGGCCGACGACGATCGCCGTGATCAGCGCCGCGATCCCCGCGGTGACGTGCACGACGATGCCGCCGGCGAAGTCGAACACGCCCATGTCGGCCATCCACGCGCCCTTGCCGCCCCAGACCATGTGACACACCGGGGTGTAGGCGAAGGTGAACCAGATCCCCATGAGGATGAGCATGGCCGAGAAGCGCATCCGCTCGGCGAACGCCCCGAGAATGAGCGCCGGGGTGATGATCGCGAACGTCGCCTGGAAGACCACGAAGACGCTCTCGGGGATCGATCCGCTCAGGGAGTCGACGGTGACGCCGCGCAGGAACGCCTTCGACAGCCCGCCGACGTAGGCCCCGCCGGTGCCGTCGAAGCACAGGCTGTAGCCGTAGAGCACCCACAGCACGGTGATGAACGCCGTCAGCGCCATGCACTGCATGAGCACGGACAGCACGTTCTTCGTGCGCACGAGCCCGCCGTAGAACAGCGCGAGTCCCGGCAGGTTCATGAACAGGACCAGCGCCGTCGACGTGAGCATCCACGCCGTGTTGCCATGGTCGAGCGTTCCCGTCTCCATGATCCCTCCTCCCCGTCAGCGTACCCGTTGCGCGTGCGACATCCCGGCGCGCGCTCCTCGACCCCTTCCCGCTCGCCCCCT
>JAFMJW010000081.1 GCA_017853315.1 Alphaproteobacteria bacterium | reverse complement strand
CCGTGATCGTGCGCCGGGACCTGCACGATCCGGCCGTCGTCGCCGTCGACCAGGACGCGGAACTTGGACGCCCGGATGCCGGAGCGGACGAGGTGGTCGTGGCGCAGCGAGAAGCCGCCCACCCCGAGGGGGGCCAGCCCGGCCTCGATCACCGCGAGCGGTACGCCGAGGTCGAGCAGCGCGCCGACCGTCATGTCGCCCGAGACGCCGGAGAAGGCGTCGAACCACGCGACTCTCACCGCGCGGACCCGCGGTGGCCCGAACGGCCGCCCCGCCGCTTCGCGGTCGCGCGCTCCGCGTCTTCGACGCACTCCCGGATCAGGCGGTGGTAGTTGGCGACGGTGCCGAGCTGCTGGAGGTAGGAGTCGAGGCCGATGAAGGCGCGCAGCAGGAAGACCCGGTGGCCCGGGGCCTTGAACACGCGCTTCTCGAGCGCGATCGACGCGACCTTCATCCCGCGCTCGACGGAGTCGTATTGCCGGGGATCGTAGTCGCCGACGTCGTCGAGCACCGGGTCGAGGATCGTCTTCAGGATCTCGAGGATCGGTCCGGGATCGTCGTCCGCGTCGATGTAGTCGAGCGCGACGCACGCTCGACCGGCCTCCTCGTCGTCGTGGTCGAGCAGCGCGCGCGCGAGTTTCAGGTAGGCGGCGCGGATCTCCTCGGGGAAGATGCGGATCGAGCCGAAGTCGAGCATGGCGAGCTTCGGGTGGAAGGTGACGAGGTAGTTGCCCGGGTGCGGATCGGTGTGCAGCACGCCGAACTCCAGCACCTGGCGCCAGAGCACGCGGAAGTACTTGATCGCGACCCAGTCCTTCAGCTCCTGGTCGACGTGGGGCAGCAGGAATTCCGAGAGCGGGTAGCCCTCGACGTAGGACAGCGTGATCACGCGCCGCGAGGTCAGGTTCTCGTGGCAGTGCGGGATCACGACCTCGTCGTCGTCGGCGAACATCTCGCGGAAGCGCTCGAGGTTGCGCGCCTCGTTCTCGTAGTCGAGTTCCTCGACCAGCCGCTCCTCGAGTTCCTGGTAGAGACCGTCCGAGTCGATCTTCTGCCGCAGGACGTCGCGCCCGATGACGGTGAAGGTCTGCAGCAGCGCCTTCACGTTCTTCAGATCCTGTCCGACGGTCTCGTCGACGCCCGGGTACTGGATCTTGACCGCGACGGTGTCCCCGTCCCGCAGGGTCGCGCGGTGGACCTGCCCGAGCGACGCGGCCGCGAAGGCCTGCTCCTCGAAGCTCGCGAAGAGCTTCTCGGGCGGCTTGCCGAGTTCCTTTTCGACCTGCCTGCGGATCATCGGGTAGGGCATCGGCGGCACCTGCGACTGCGTCACCGACAGGATCTCGAGGACCTCGGGCGGGAACAGGTCGTGGCGCATGCTCAGCATCTGGAGCAGCTTCATGAAGGCGCCCTTCAGTTCCTTCGAGCGCTCGACGATGAGCAGCGCGTTGCGCAGGTGCGTGTCGAGGGTCTCCTGCCTCTGGCGATCCTCCGACTGGAAGGGGCGCTTGAGCGCGTTCAGCAGGTAGCTGCCGCCCACCTGCGTGGTGAGCGTTCCGACCTTGAGCGCGCGGCGGGTGCGCCCGGTCGTCAGGTGCTTGGAAGGCTTGCCCGGCACGGCGCCGACGCTAGCACCGGCCCGCGGGGGGCGCGAGGCTCGCGCGCCTCAGGCGCGGTTCATCGCGGCCGCGGCGACCGCGGCGCCGAAGCCGTTGTCGATGTTCACCACGGTCACGCCCGACGCACACGAGTTGAGCATGCCGAGCAGGGCCGCGAGCCCGCCGAACGACGCGCCGTAGCCGACGCTCGTCGGCACCGCGATCACCGGCCGGTCGACGAGCCCCGCGACGACCGACGGGAGCGCTCCCTCCATTCCCGCGACGACGATCAGCACCGACGCGGACACGATCGCCTCGCGGGCCTCGAGCAGCCGGTGGAGCCCGGCGACGCCGACGTCGTAGAGCCGCTCGACCGGCTGGCCGAAGGCCTCGAGGGTCCGGACCGCCTCCTCGGCCACGGGCTGGTCGGTCGTGCCGGCCGCGACCACGAGCACCGTGCCGCGGGTCGCGACGGGCTCGCCCGCGACCCGCACGGTGATCGTGCGGGCGACCGGGTCGTGAAGCGCACCCGGGACTGCGCCCGTCACCCGGGCGGCCGCCTCCGCGTCGATCCGGGTCACGAGCAGGGAGTGGCCCGCCGCCACGATCCGCTGCGCGATCGCCACGACCTGCTCGGCGGTCTTCCCCTGGCCGAACACGACCTCCGGAAAGCCGACCCGGAGCGCGCGGTGATGGTCGACGCGGGCGAAGCCCAGGTCCTCGAAGGGCAGGTGCTTGATCTCGGCGAGGGCGCGGTCGACCGGCACGTCGCCCGCGGCGACGCGGTCGAGGAGCTCGCGCAGGCGCTTGGGGGTCATCGTTCCCGACGACTAGCAGATCGCCGTCGCGGCTTCCGCGAGGGCCGTGACGCCGCGCCTGCCGTCGAGACGCGAGGCCCACTTCGACAGGAGGGTCCGCAGTCGCGCCGCTGCGCTCCGCCCCACGACCAGGGGGTCGCCGCCGGGCTCGACCGCGAGCAGGGGTTCGTTCCCGGACCTCCAGGTCGTGCCGCGGACCGCCGCGATCCGAAGGACCAGCGATCGGTCGAGCTCGACGAACGCGTCGTCGCGACCCGGGAGCGGCGAGCAGGCGGTTCTGCTCGAGGCCCAGGACAGGCTCGGCCCGTCGCGAAGCAGGTCACTCGATCCGGGAGGTCCGGACGGGCCTCACGACGAACACGTCGGCCGCGCTGCCGAAGCGAGCGGCGAGATCGGCCCGCCGCGCCATGGACAGCCTCGGGCCGAGCAGCATGTGGCCGGTGTGAAACAGGCCCGAGCGGCGGGATCGGAGCACCTCGAAGCCGTGGCTCTCGAAGTCGCGGCGCCACCGCGACGAACGGTATCGGAACAGTTCCGAGAAGGCGTTTCCCGACGCGCCGTGCGCGATGGGCAGGGCGGCGGTGATCGCGACCCGGCCGTACCGGAGGGCATCGGAAACGGCGGTCGGCCTCCCCGAAGCGAGCGTTGCGAGCATGAATCCGACCGCGGCGAGAGACGTCGGGGGCCCGGTCGCGAGGGTCCAGCCACGCCAGGCGACCGACGGCACGAGATGAACACCCAGGCCTCCGTCCCTGGTCACGCGGCGCATCTCGGCCAGGGCGCCCGGAAGGTCTTCCACGTGTTCGAGGACGTTCGACGAGAACACGACGTCGACCGAGGAGTCGGGTAGCGGGATGTGCGAACCGTCGTAGTCGAGGACGGGAAACACCCGGTGTCCCGCGTGCGCGGACCGCGCGAGATCGATCCCGATCACGTCGAAGCCGCGGCGCGAGAGGTCCATCGCCTGGGTCCCGTCGCCGGCACCGAATTCGAGGACGCGTCCCCCGGCCGGGAGGTCGGCGACGACGGAGTCGATCTCCGCGATCCGGATCCGTCTCAGGAACTCGATGTCGAACACGCGCCTCTTCCCTCTCGCGTCCGCCTCGCGGTTCGTCCGTCGCCCGAACCTTCATCGCCCGTGCCCGGGACGCCGGGAGCGAGGTGGCGACCGGTGCCGTTCAGTCGGGGACGCGCCTTCCGCGCGGCCCCGGGGACTCGCCGTCCGCGAAGTGGTCGAAACCGCGTCGCGCGGTCGCGCGGTCGCGACCGTCCTCGCCCAGCAGGCGGATGCCGGTGCCCGGCGCGGTGCAGCGGCCGATCACGGTGAGTTCGACGTCGCACGCGCGCGCGAGGGCCGTGATCGCGTCGTCGTCGATCCCGGGCGGAAGGGCCGCGAGCAGCTCGTAGTCCTCGCCCCCCGTCGCGGCGAAGTCGCTGCCCGACGCGTCGCGAATCGCGACCTGGACGAGTCGCGGCAGGCGTGCCCGCTCGACCTCGGCGCCGACGCCGCTCGCGCGGCAGAGGTGGCCCAGGTCCGCGAGCAGGCCGTCGCTCACGTCGATCGCGGCAGTCGCGCCGGCCGCGGCGAGCGCGCGCCCGGCCGCGAGTCGCGCGACGGGACGCGCGAAGCGTTCGCGCAGGGCGGGCGGGGGTTCCCCGCCGTCGAGCCAGACGTCGACCGCGGCTGCGGCCGCGCCGAGCGTGCCGGTGACGACGAGGCGGTCGCCGGGCCGCGCCCCGCGTCGCTCGAGCGTCGGTCCCTCCATCTCGCCGATCGCGGTGACGGTCAGCGACAGCGCGTCGCCGCGCGAGAGGTTGCCGCCGATCATCGCGGCACCCGACTCCTCGCTCGCGGCGGCGCAGGCCTCGAGGATCCGGTCGAGCTCCGAGGTGGGGCGATCGGGCGGGACGATCGCCGAGACGAGCGTCCAGCGCGGGGTCGCGCCCGTCGCCGCGAGATCGCTCAGGGCGACCGCGATCGCGCGCACGCCGAGTTCCGCGGGCGCGAGCCATCCCGGCCGGAAATGCACTCGCTCGACGAGCGCGTCCGTCGTGATCGCGAGCGGGCGACCGCCGGTCTCGACGACCGCGGCGTCGTCTCCCGGCCCGACCAGCAGTCCGCTCCCGGCGCCCGACGAGCGCCGTCGCTCCGCGAGCCGCTCGCAGAGCGCGTCGAGGAACGCATGCTCCCCGCGCGCCGAGAGGCTTCCGCGCACCTCAGCCAAACTTCTCCCGGACCTTGTCGAAGAAGCCCTTGGGAGCGTGGTTCTCGCCGGAGATCTCGGCGAGTTCCTCGAGCAGCTCGCGCTGGCGCTGGGTCAGCGTCTTCGGTGTGCGCACGACGACGCGCACGCGCTGGTCGCCGCGGCCGTAGCCGTGGAGGTCGGGGATCCCCTTCGCCCGAAGTCGGAAGATGCTTCCCGACTCGGTGCCGGCCGGGACCTTGAGCTTCACCGAACCCTCGAGGGTCGGCACGTCGATCTCGGCGCCCAGCGCGAGCTGCGGGAAGCCGATCGGCACCTCGCAGAGCACGTCGTTGCCGTCGCGCTCGAAGACCTCGTCCTCGCGCACGGAGATCACGACGTAGAGGTCGCCGGCACCGCCGGCCGAGCTCTCGCCCTCGCCGCGCAGCTTGAGCCGCGTACCGCTGTCGACGCCCTGCGGGACCTTGACCTGCAGGGTGTGGTCCTTGCGGACGCGTCCCGAACCGGAGCAGCCGCCGCAGGGGTCCTTCACGACCTGGCCGCGGCCGCTGCAGGTGCCGCAGGTCTTCGCGATCGAGAAGAAGCCCTGCTGGAACCGGACCTGTCCCGCGCCGCGGCACGCCGAGCACTTGATCGGCGCCGCGCCTCCCTTGCCGCCGCTGCCCTTGCAGTCCTCGCAGGGCACGGCGCGCGGGATCGTGACCGTCTTCTCGCAGCCGAAGGCCGCCTCGGCGAAGTCGAGCTCCATCGTGTAGCTCAGGTCCTCGCCGCGCCGCCGTCCGCCGCGACGGGACGAGCCGCCGAAGAACTCGCCGAAGATGTCGCTGAAGATGTCCTCGAAGCCGCTCGCGCTGAAGTCGAAGCCGGCGCCCGGTCCTTCGAAGGCGGCGTGCCCGAAGCGGTCGTACTTCGCGCGCTGCGAGGAGTCCGACAGGATCCGGTAGGCCTCGGAGACCTCGCGAAAGCGGATCTCGGCCTGCTTGTCGCCCGAGTTGCGGTCCGGGTGGTGCTGGAGCGCCAGCTTGCGGAAGGCCTTCTTGATCGTCTCGTCGTCGGCATTCCGATCGACGCCGAGGACTTCGTAGAGGTCGCGCTTGGACATGGAAGGCCCCGCGGGGATCTTGGGTCAGACGGGAGGGGAGATCAAGACGGCGAGGCCCGGCGCGGTCTCCCGCGCCGGGCCTCGCCCGGGTCCGGATCGGGTCAGCCTTCCTTCACTTCCTCGAAGTCGGCGTCGACCACGTCGTCCTTCTTGCCGCCGCCGGCGTCGCCGCCCGGCGCCGCACCGCCCTCGCCCGGGCCGCTCGCGGCCTGGGCGTACATGGCCTCGGCCAGCTTGTGCGACGCCTTCGAGAGCTCGTTGGTCGCGGCGCGGATCGCGTCGGCGTCCTGGCCGTCCATGACCTTCCTCGCGTCGGCGATCGCCGCTTCGACCTTCGCGCGCTCGGCCGGGTCGATGCTCCCGCCGTGGTCCTGGAGCGACTTCTCGGTCTGGTAGACGAGCGAGTCGAGCTGGTTGCGGGCCTCGATCGCCTCGCGTCGCTTGCGGTCCTCTTCCGCGTGCGACTCGGCCTCGCGGATCATCTTCTTGATCTCCTCCTCGGAGAGACCCGACGAGGCGGTGATCCTGATCGACTGCTCCTTGCCGGTGCCGAGGTCCTTCGCGTTCACGTGCACGATGCCGTTCGCGTCGATGTCGAAGGAGACCTCGACCTGCGGCACGCCGCGCGGTGCCGCCGGGATGCCCACCAGGTCGAACTGGCCGAGGAGCTTGTTGTCGGCCGCCATCTCGCGCTCGCCCTGGAAGACGCGGATCGTCACCGCGGTCTGGTTGTCCGAGGCGGTCGAGAACACCTGGCTCTTCTTGGTCGGGATGGTGGTGTTCTTCTCGATGAGCTTCGTGCAGACGCCGCCCAGCGTCTCGATGCCGAGCGAGAGCGGGGTCACGTCGAGGAGCACGACGTCCTTGACCTCGCCCTTCATCACGCCGCCCTGCACGCCGGCGCCGATCGCGACGACCTCGTCGGGATTCACGCCCTTGTGGGGCTCCTTGCCGAAGAGCTTCTTCACCCGGGCCTGCACGGCGGGCATGCGGGTCATGCCGCCGACGAGCACCACCTCGTCGATGTCCTTGGTCGACATCCCCGCGTCGCGCAGCGCGGTCACGCAGGGGGCCTCGAGCCGGTCGAGCAGGTCGGACACGAGGGCCTCGAGCTTCGAGCGCGAGAGCTTCACGTTCAGGTGCTTGGGGCCCGAGGCGTCCGCGGTGATGAACGGCAGGTTGACGTCGGTCTCCATCGAGCTCGAGAGCTCGATCTTGGCCTTCTCGGCGGCTTCCTTCAGGCGCTGGAGGGCCATGCGGTCGCCGCGCAGGTCGATGCCCTGGTCCTTCTTGAACTCGTCGGCGAGCCAGTCGATGATCCGCTGGTCGAAGTCCTCGCCGCCGAGGAAGGTGTCGCCGTTGGTCGACTTCACCTCGAAGACTCCGTCGCCGACCTCGAGCACCGAGACGTCGAAGGTGCCGCCGCCGAGGTCGAAGACCGCGATCTTCTCGTCCTTCTTCTTGTCGAGCCCGTAGGAGAGCGCCGCCGCGGTCGGCTCGTTGATGATGCGCTTCACCTCGAGCCCGGCGATCCGGCCCGCGTCCTTGGTCGCCTGTCGCTGGCTGTCGTTGAAGTAGGCGGGGACGGTGATGACCGCCTCGGTGACCTTCTCGCCGAGGTAGTCCTCGGCGGTCTGCTTCATCTTCTGGAGCACGAAGGCCGAGATCTCCGCCGGGCTGTACTTCTTGCCGCGGATCTCGACCCAGGCGTCGCCGTTGTCGCCGCGGACGACCTTGTAGGGGAGGACCTTCATCGCGCGCTGCACCTCGGCGTCGTCATAGCGACGGCCGATCAGGCGCTTGATCGCGAAGATGGTGTTCTCCGGGTTCGTCACGGCCTGGCGGCGCGCGATCTGGCCGACCAGGCGCTCGCCGCTTTCGGCGAAGGCGACCACCGAGGGGGTGATGCGGCTTCCTTCCGAGTTCGTGATGACCGTCGGGTCCCCGCCCTCCATGATCGCAACGCAGGAGTTCGTCGTGCCCAGGTCGATGCCGATGATCTTGCTCATGTTCGCCTTTCCGGGGCGCGGATTCCCGCTGGCCGTGCCGTCCGGGAGTCTTCCCGGCCGGGCCCTGGCACCGCGGTCCGCGCCGACCTTTCTGTGGAGTGGCCGGAACGTAATCACGTTCCCCCGGGGTTCAACCCGGGAAACGGATCAATTCCGGGGGCCGGAAGGCGGGGGCCCGGCCGGAGTCCGGGTCACCGTGACCTGGGCCGGACGCAGGAGCCGCTCGTGAAGCCGGTAGCCCGCCGCGTGCTCCTCGACGACCGTCCCTGCCGGGTGCTCGTGGCTCTCGACCTGGGCGAGCGCCTCGTGGTGGGCGGGGTCGAAGGGCTCGTGCCGGGAGGCGATGCGGGACACCCCGTGCCGGGAGAGCACGTCCGCGAACTGGGAGAGGACCATCTCGACCCCTTTGAGGAGAGCCCCGAGCGGTCCGGAGGTCGACCCGCCCTCGCGGGTGGCCTCGTCGCGGGAGGCCCGGATCGCGCGCTCCAGGTTGTCGATCACGCCGAGGAGGTCGCGCAGGACGGGTTCGGTCGCGTACCGGAGAGCCTCGGCCTTGTCCTTCTGCATCCGGCGCTTGAAGTTCTCGAGCTCGGCCCGCTCGCGCAGGTACTGATCCTGCATCGCGGCGGCCGCCGCCTGCACTTCGGCGAGCTCGGCCTCGAGGCGCGCGATCCGCGCGACCGCCTCGTCGAGGCTTCGCGGGGCCGGTGCCGGGGCGGCCTCGCCGGGATCGACGTCCGCGCGCTCGGGCCCGCCGTGGCGGGGCTCGCCGGTCGGGGAAGTCGGGCGGCCCGGGTCTCGGGCCGACCTGCCGTGGTCGCGATCGTCACGCATGGAACGGGCGGTCCCGGTCGGGACGCCGGCGGAACCTAAGCACCCGTCTTTTCAGTGTCAACGCGATCGGCTATCGCGGGGCCGTGCAGGTGCTCTCGACCCCCGCCGTGGTCCTGCGGGCGGTGGACTACGGCGAGTCCGACCGGATCGTCACCTTCCTCACGCGCGACGCAGGCAAGGTCTCGGGGATCGCGAAGGGGGCCAAGCGCTCGCAGCGCCGTTTCTCCGGGGCCCTCGGGATCTTCTCGCTGGTGAACCTGCACTACCGCACGCGCGCCGGGGCCGAGCTCGTGTTCCTCGAGCGCGCGCAGCTCCTCGTTCCCTGGAAGTCGCTGCTCGACTCGCTCGAGCGCTACGCCGCGGCGAGCCACGTCGTGGAGGTCGCCGACAAGATGACCGCGGAGCAGGAAGTCGGCGACGACCTCTTCCACGTGGTGGTCGCCGCGCTGCGCCGGATCGACGGGGCGGAGCCCGGCCCGACGACGCTGCGGCTCTACGAACTCGCGACGCTCGCGGTGTGCGGCTACCGCGCCGAGCTCTCGCGCTGCGTCCGCTGCCGCCAGCCGTTCGCCGCCGGGCCCGCGACCGCGCGGCTCGCCCCGGCCGCCGGCGGCGCCGCCTGCGGGCGCTGTGCCGATCCCGACGAGGCGGGCGCGGCGATCTCGCCCGCGGCGCTGGCATGCCTCGGCCGCATGCAGGCGCTCGTGGCTCGCGCGACCGGGTCCGCCCGGCGCGACGCGGGCGCGCTCTTCGACGCCGAGTCCGAACTCGCGGGGGAACTGCCGCGCGCCGTGGCGCGAGAACTCGGTGCCACGCTCGCCGCCCTGCTCGCGCCGCGGGTGAGAGGCCGGCTGCTCTCGGCGGAACTTCTCGGCCCGGTCGTCGGGCGCGGTCTCGTCGGCGCCTGACGCGGAGCGCGAACCCGCGCGCGGCCTCCGCGCGCCGCCCGCGCTCGCGGGTGTCGGACCCGCGTGGTAGCCGACCGGACGAGCCTGCGGCACTCGCGGGCGGCGCACCGAGGAAGGGGACGGGTTCCGATGTCCGACGGCACGAGCACGACGACCCCGCAGGCGGGCAAGGGCGCCAGCGGCGAGCCGCAGGGGAAGATGGAGAAGATCGTGAGCCTCGCCAAGCGGCGCGGCCTCGTCTTCCAGTCGAGCGAGATCTACGGGGGCCTCTCGAGCTGCTGGGACTACGGCCCGGTCGGCGTCGAGTTGAAGCGCAACGTGAAGGACGCGTGGTGGCGCGAGATGGTCTGGTCGCGCGGCGACGTCCTCGGTCTCGACTGCTCCATCCTGATGCACCCCCGGGTCTGGGAGGCCTCGGGCCACGTGGCCGGGTTCAGCGACCCGCTCGTCGACTGCAAGAAGTGCAAGACGCGCTTCCGCGCCGACCACCTGGGCCAGCTCTCCTGCCCCGAGAAGCCCGACCGCCGGCCGGGCGAGTGCGGTGGCGAGCTCACCGAGGCCCGCCAGTTCAACCTCATGTTCAAGACCTTCATGGGTCCGGTCGAGGACGCGGCGAACGTCGTCTTCATGCGTCCCGAGACGGCGCAGGGCATGTTCGTCAACTTCGCGAACGTGCTCGACACGCAGCGCCGCAAGCTGCCCTTCGGCATCGCGCAGACCGGCAAGTCGTTCCGCAACGAGATCACGCCCGGCAACTTCCTCTTCCGCACGCGCGAGTTCGAGCAGATGGAGATGGAGTTCTTCGTCAAGCCGGGCGAGGACGAGCGCTGGTACGAGTTCTGGAAGAAGGAGCGCTACGACTGGTACGTCCGGCTCGGCATCAAGCCGGAGAACCTCCGGTTGCGCGAGCACGAGAAGGACGAACTCGCGCACTACGCCCGCGGCTGCGCCGACGTGGAGTACAAGTTCCCGTTCGGCTGGTCGGAGCTCGAGGGCATCGCGAACCGCGGCGACTTCGACCTGCGCCAGCACGCCGAGTGGAGCGGGAAGGACCTCTCCTACTTCGACGAGGACTCCCGCGAGCGGTACGTGCCGTACGTGATCGAGCCCGCGGCGGGAGCGGACCGCGCGACGCTCGCCTTTCTCGTCGACGCCTACGACGAGGACGAGGTCGAGGGCGAGACGCGCGTCGTGCTCCGCTTCCACCCGCGGCTCGCGCCCGTCAAGGCCGCCGTCTTCCCGCTGCTGCGCAAGGGCGGGCACCCCGAGAAGGCGCAGGAGATCCTCGCGAAGCTCCGCCCGCACTTCCCGGTCCAGTACGACCAGGCCGGCTCGATCGGTCGGCGCTACCGGCGCCAGGACGAGATCGGCACGCCGTTCGGCATCACGGTCGACCACCAGACGATCGAGGACGGCACGGTCACGCTCCGCGACCGCGACAAGACGAGCCAGGAGCGCATCCACGAGAGCGACCTCGTCGCGGAGCTGCTGCGGCGGGTCCTGGGCTGACGCGACGAAGGTGACCAACGGCCGGCGCAGCGGCCACGCGGTCGCTCTCCCCGCGGGGAGCCTGGGGCTCCTCCTGCTCGCGGCTTCGCTCGCGGCCCACCCGGCCGCCCGCGAGGCGCGGGCCGCCCCTCCCGCCACCCCGCTTCCGGGAACCGGCCAGGTCGCGAACGGGCTCTTTCGCGAGGGGCGCGGCGGCGAGCCGCTGGCCTGGGCGCAGATGGCCTACGACCCGAAGGCGAGCCGCTTCTCGTGGGGTGCCACCGGCGACGGGCCGGGCGTCGCGACCATCGCGAGCGCGCAGCCGAACGACGCCTCCTGGGTCCAGCGGGTCGGGGTGGCGCCGGGACGCTGGTACCTCGTGTCGGCCTGGATGCGTGCGCAGGACGTCGACGCGACCGGTGCGGGGGCGCGGATCTCGATCCTGCGCTCGTTCCGGGAGTCCGAGCAACTGCACGGCACCACCGACTGGCGGCACGTCTCGCTCTGGCTGCAGACCGGACCCGGGGAGGTCGCCCTCGACGTCGCCTGCCGGCTCGGCGGCAACGGCGCGGTCGCGGCGGGGACGCTCCACTGCACCGGCGTCACGGTCGAAGCCGCGGAGCCCCCCGACCTCGACTCGCCGAGGATCTTCGCCGACCCGCGGCTCGACCCTCGCGCGAACCGGGTGAGGGCGCTCGGCACCATGGCGCTCGTCGCCGGGGCGCTGCTGCTGCTCGCCTGGCGCCTGCTCGCGCCCGAGGCGTGGAGGTTCCCGCCGTGAGTCGCGCGGTGCGCGTCGCCGCGCTCGTCGCGATCACGCTGCTCGGCGGCTGGCTTCGCTTCGCGTCGACCGACTTCGGACTGCCGCAGCTCTACCGGCCCGACGAGCAGTGGGTCGTGCCCAAGGCGCGCGGCTTCGAGCACGACTGGAACCCCCGGTTCGGCATCTACCCCGCCGCGCAGATGATCGTGCAGCACGGCGTGCTGCGGGCGTGGGCGTCCCGGGTGGCCCCGGCGGACCGCCCGTGGCGCACGTTCTACATGCAGGAGGGCGAGCCGCTCGCCTACCTGCTCGCGCGCCGGACGTCGGCGGCGATGGGGACGCTCACGATCCCCGCGACCTGGGCGGCGGCGAGCCTCTACGGCGGCCCGGTCGCCGGGCTCGCCGCGGCCGCGATCGTGGCGGTCACGCCGCTGCACGTCCGCGACTCGAAGTTCGCGACGGTCGACGTCGCGATGGTCTTCTGGGTCGCGGTCGCGCTCTGGTGGACGATGCGCATCTCGCGGCGCGGGCGAACGCGCGACCACGCCGGCGCCGGGATCGCGGGCGGACTCGCGACCGCGACGAAGTACCCGGCCGCGGTCCTCGCCGTCGCGATCGCGGCCGGCCACGTCGGCCGGCGCCGCCGCGAGGGGCGCTCGATCCTCCGGTCGTGGCGCGACGTCCGGCTCTGGTTCGCCGGCTGGGGGTTCGTCGCGGCGTTCGCGCTCGCGACCCCGTACTTCTTCCTCGACTGGCGCGAGACGAAGGAGAGCTTCGAGTACCAGCGAGGTGCGTTCCTCTCGACCTCGAACCCGCACCAGGACGGGTCGGGCTGGAGGTGGTTCGTCGGGCACGCGATCCCCGACGGTTTCGGCGCGGAGACGGGGCTCCTGTACCTGGTCGCGATCGCGTGGGCGCTCCGTCGCCGCACGCCCGGCTCGTTCGCGCTGCTCGCCTTCCTCGCGGCCGCGACCTCGGGCCTGCTGCGCAGCGAGACCGTCTACTACCGCTACGCGCTGCCGCTGCTTCCCGCGGCGGCGATCCTCGCGGGCGGCCTCGTCGCCGACCTCGCCGGGCGCGGGCGGTGCGGCGACGCGGGTGCGGGAGGCCGAGCGCCTGCGGGAGGCGTTGCGCGCACGGCCGCCGTCGCGGCGGCGCTCGCGGCGCTGCTGGTGCCCGACCTCGTGCGCTCGGTGCGGTCGAACGCGCTTCTCGCGCGGACGGACACCCGTACGCTCGCGCGCGAGTGGATCCTCGAGCACGTCCCGGCCGGGGCGAAGATCGCCGCGACCGACATGGCGAACCCGCAGGGCAAGCCGCCGCTCGTCGGGCGCAACGAGCTCGTCGAGTTCGAGGGCATCGAGCAGGCGCGCGCCGCCGGAATCGAGTGGGTGGTGTCGGACTCGCTTCCGCCGCTCGCCTACTTCTCGAAGGGGCCGACCGAGGCGCTCCAGCTCGAGCTCGACCGCGGGGCGACCCCGACCTTCGACGTCGACCCGATCGTGCCGGGTCGTCCCGAGCCGGTCTTCGATCGCGCCGACGGCTTCTACTCGCCGCTGCGCCGCATCGGGGCGATGGCGCGGCCGGGGCCGCGCGTCCGCATCTGGCGCATCGACCCGGCGCCCGTGCCCGCCCCGGTGCCGAGCCGCGCTCCCTGAGACGACGACCGCGGCGGCGGCCGCGTCGCCGCCCGGCGGTCAGAGCACGAAGCGCCGCAGCGCCCGGAGCATCGTCCGGACGGGCACCTGCGTCGCGATCGCGCAGGCGAGGGGAAGCGCGACCGCGAGCACGACCGGCACGACGCCCTCGGCGACGACCGGAATCGCGCGCATCGCCTTCGCGGCCGCGTAGCCGGTCGCGAGGTCCGCGAGAGAGGACGTGTCCTGCGAGCCGAGGAGTTCCTCCGCCGGCGTGGACCCGTCGATCCAGCGGCGCTCGAAGGCACGGTTGTGCCGCAGGGAGAGCGCCGCGAAGTCGAGCAGCGAGCGATGCTTCACGGCGCGCAACGGCGGCACGAACGCCGCGAGCGGCAGGACGAAGAGCCCGACGATCCCGAGCGACCAGGCCGCCACCGCCCATTGCAGGTCCTCGACGCGCGAGCCTCCCCAGACGAACAGCCGGGCGAGCGCTGCCGCCAGCACGGCCGAGGCCGCGAAGGCGAAGCCGGTGAAGGCGGCCGGGAACTGGCCGATGAAGGCGAGCCCCCCGCAGCGGTCGGGGTGGGTCGCGACCAGGCGCAGGTCGAGGCGCGAGATCCGCCGCAGCATCCGCACCCAGATCGCGTAGCGCCA
>JAFMJW010000345.1 GCA_017853315.1 Alphaproteobacteria bacterium | reverse complement strand
CCGCGGCCTGCGCGCTGCTCGCGACGCTCGCGTGGCGGCAGTGCCACGCCTGGCTCGACACGGTCGTCCTGATGGAGCGTACGCTCGCCGCGACCGGCCCCAACCCCTTCGCCCGCTCCTCGCTCGCGCTCGCACTCATGGACCGCGGCGAGGACCGCCGCGCGATCGAGCTCTACGAGCAGGTGCTCGCCGAGCGGCCCGGGCTGGCACAGGTCCACGTGAACCTCGGGATCCTCGAGGCGCGCAACGGCGGCACCGAGCGCGCGATCGCCCATGACCGCGCCGCCATCGCGGTCGCGCCCGACTCCCTCGAGGCGTGGAACGATCTCGGGGCGGTCCTCCTGCAGCGGGGGGACACGGCGCAGGCCGCCGACGCCTTCGCCCACGCGACGCGCATCGAGCCGGGGCGTGCCGACGCCTGGTTCAACCTCGGCTCGGCCGAGCTCGCGCGCGGCGCGCTGCCCGCGGCCCTCGATGCCTTTCGACGGGCGGCGAGCCTCGCGCCGGACGACGCGGACGCGCGCTACCGCGGGGGCGTCGTCGCGGCCGCCCTCGGGCGGCGCGACGAGGCCGTCGCCGACTGGCGCGAGGCGCTCCGCGTCGCGCCCGACCACGCCGGGGCGGCTGCCGCCCTGCGCGACCCCGAGGGCGCCGCCGCCCTCGTCCACGGAGCCGCCGCCGGCGACGCACCCAACCCCTGAAGAGGAGATCGAATGTCGCTCGTCGTCGCGGGCCTGGAATTCCGCCCCCTCGATGCCCTGCTCGCCCTCATCCCGGTCGCCGTCGCGCTCGAATGGTCGCACGCCGACCCGGTCTGGATCTTCGCCGCCTCGGCGCTCGCCATCGTGCCGCTCGCGGGCTGGATGGGCCGCGCGACCGAGGAGCTCTCCGAGGGGCTCGGGGCCGGCGTGGGAGGCCTGCTCAACGCGTCGTTCGGCAACGCGGCCGAGCTCATCATCGCGCTGGCGGCGCTTCGCGCCGGGCTGCACGACATGGTGAAGGCCTCGCTCACCGGGTCGATCATCGGCAACGTCCTGCTCGTGCTCGGGGTGGCGGCGCTGGCCGGCGGCGTGCGCCACGAGCGACAGCGCTTCAACCGGACCGCCGCGAGCGCCGGGGCCACCCTGCTCGCCCTCTCGGTCGTCGGGCTGGTGGTCCCGGCGATCTTCCACATCGTGACGCGCAACCACCCGAGCGCCCACGAGAAGGAGCTGAGCCTCGAGATCGCCGTCGTGCTCTTCGCGGTCTACCTCGCGAGCCTCGCGTTCTCGCTGCGCACCCATCGCCACCTCTACGCCGGGCAGGGGCCGGTCGAGGAGTGGCCGGAGGACGGGCTGGGCCCCGGCGCCTCCGCGCGCGCCGGCACCGGCCACGCGAGGCCCGCGCTCCTGCTGCTGGTCGCGACCGCGCTCGTCGCGGTCATGAGCGAGTTCCTGGTCGGCTCGGTCCAGGAGGCCGCGCACCGCTTCGGCATGACCGAGATCTTCGTCGGCGTGATCCTGGTCGCGATCATCGGAAACGCCGCCGAGCACAGCACGGCCGTGCTGGTCGCGATGAAGGACAAGATGGACCTCGCGATGAACATCGCGGTCGGCTCGAGCATCCAGATCGCGCTGTTCGTCGCCCCCGTGCTGGTCTTCGCGAGCCACCTGATGGGCAACCCGATGGACCTGCGCTTCTCGGTCTTCGAGGTCGTCTCGGTCGCGATCGCGGTCGCGATCCTCGCACTCGTCTCCGCCGACGGCGAGTCCCACTGGCTCGAGGGCGTGCAGCTGCTCGCCGTCTACGTGATCCTCGCGATCGCCTTCTACTTCCTGCCGTGACGCCGCCGCTCCCGTCCGCGGCCCTCGAGGGGCTCGACCGACCGCATCCGACCCCGTGGCGCGCCCGGATGTTCGAGATCATCTTCGGGCACGACACCCCCGCCGGGAAGGCCTTCGACGTCGCGCTGCTGGTCGCGATCCTGGGCAGCGTCGCCGCGGTCATGCTGGAGAGCGTGCCGCACGTGCAGGCGGCCTGGGGACGCCGGCTCTACCTGCTGGAGTGGGCCTTCACCCTGCTGTTTCTCGTCGAGTACGTGCTGCGGCTCCTGTCCGTCGCGGAGCCGCTGCGCTACGCGCGGAGCTTCTTCGGCGTGGTCGACCTGTTCGCGATCGTGCCGTCCTTCCTGTCGTTCCTCGTCCCGGGCGGCCAGGAGCTGATCGTCGTGCGGGCGGTGCGCCTGCTCCGGATCTTCCGGGTGCTGAAGCTCTCCGAGTACAACCGCGAGGCGCGAAGGCTGGGCGGCGCCCTGCGGGCGAGCCTGCCGAAGATCGCGGTGTTCGTGCTCGCGGTCGTGACGATCGTCGTGATCGTCGGGGCGCTCATGTACCTGGTCGAGGGACCGGAGAACGGCTTCACGAGCATCCCGACCTCCGTCTACTGGGCGATCGTGACGCTGACGACCGTCGGCTACGGCGACGTGGCCCCGCAGACGACCCTCGGCCGCGCCCTCGCGAGCGCGCTCATGATCGCGGGCTACGGGATCATCGCGGTGCCGACCGGGATCGCGACCGCCGAGGCGCTCTCCTCGGGCATCCGCCTGCGGGCCGCCTGCGGACCCTGCGCCGGCTGCGGCCACGCGACCGTCGACCCGGACGCCCGCTTCTGCTCCCGCTGCGGGGAGAAGTTGCAGGCAGCCGACTCGACCGCGGCGGGCTGACGTCGGCTCAGCAGCGATCGCGCGGCCGCGCGAGCCCCGCGGTCGGCCCGGTCGCATCGACCCGGGGCCCGGGGACGATCCCGCCGACGATCCAGCCGGCGTGCCAGCAGGCCGCACCGACCAGGAGAGCGGCAAGCAGCAGCCCCGCGCGCGCGGCGCCGTAGCGTCCGCGGCGCACCACGTCGCGGAAGATGGCCAGTCGCTCCGCGTTCGCGAGTGGACGCGACGCGAGGATCGCGTTGTTGCGCCGGCGATGCATCCCGTAGAGAAAGACCTTCCTCCAGTAGGCGACCGGTCCGTCGAGCTCGAGGTTCACGACCTCCATCTCCGGGTCGAAGCGCACCGCGCGCCCGCCCCACTCCGAGGCGACCGCGCGGACGAAGAGGGTGTCTGCACCGCGCGGCAGCTCGGCGAAGCCGCCGAGCCGGTCGAACACCTCCCGGCGCACCGCCATGTTGCAGGTGAAGCCGTAGAGGG
>JAFMJW010000080.1 GCA_017853315.1 Alphaproteobacteria bacterium | reverse complement strand
AACTCGGTGGTGTTCCGGGAAGCCGGCATCTCGGCCGAGACGCCGGATCCCGAGGGCGGGGCGTTCGCGCGCAAGCCCGGCGGCCGCGAGCTGCTGGGCCCGATGGAGGAGACGGCGCTGAACGCCGTGCGCAACCGGCGCCCGGCCCTGCGCGGCAGGCAGCTCGACGACGCCGTGACGGGAGCGGCGGCCGTCTGGGCTCGCCACGGCCACACGACCGCGCAGGAGGCGGGCGTCGGGCTCGGCGCCGACGACGTCGCGATCGTGCTGAACGCGATCGACAAGAAGCTGCTGCCGATCGACCTCTGGGTCGCCGCGAAGGACTCGAACCTCGACGCGACGCTCGCGGCCGCCTACACGGTCTCGAGCGAGTACGACGCCGGGCCCGGTGGCTCGCCGGCGAAGCTGCTCGCCGCGCGACCCGACCTCGACCGCCGCTACGTGAACCGGGTGCGGTTGGGCGGCGTCAAGTTCTGGCTCGACGGCAGCATGGACACGGCGTGGTTCACGCAGCCCTACTCGGTGAACCCGCCCGGCAAGACCGGCGAGTTCTCGGGCTACCGCCAGATCCCCGACGAAGTGCTCGACGCGGCCTTCGACCGCTTCTGGGCGACCAACCTGCAGATCAACATGCACATGAACGGCGACGCGGCCGCGGACCAGGCGCTGAACGCGATCGAGAAGGCGGTGGCGAAGCACGGCATGGCGGACCATCGCCCGGTCTTCATCCACGCGACCTACCTCCGCCCCGACCAGGTCGAGAAGATGAAGCGGTACGGCGCGGTGCCGAGTTTCCTCTCGGTCGGCATCGTCTCCGGCGGCGACGCGGTGCAGAAGCTCTGGGGGCCCGACCGCGCCTCGAACGCGATGGCCGCGCGCACGATGCTGGACGAGGGAATCCCCTTCACCTTCTCGCACGACGCCCCCGTCACGCCGGTCCCCTCGGTGCTCGCGCTGGTCGACGCGGGCGTGAACCGCACGTCGGCGAGCGGCACCGTCGTGGGCCCGAACCAGAAGGTCACGCCCTACCAGGCGCTCAAGGCCGTGACCGCGAACGCGGCCTGGCAGATCAAGGAAGAGAAGACGAAGGGCACGCTCGAGCCCGGCAAGCTCGCCGACCTGGTCGTCCTCGACCGCAACCCCCTCGAGGTCCCGCCCGCGACGATCAAGGACATCGCGGTGGTGGAGACGATCAAGGAAGGCAAGTCGGTCTACCACCGGGACTGAGACGCCCGCTTCGTCGAGCGGCTGCGTGCGCCACGTTCGCGCGCGCAGCCGCTCCCTCCGCGCCGGTCCGTGCACGACTGCTGCTGCGCGACCGCGACCCGCGAGGCGCCGTCTCACCGCCGTGGGAAGTCTTCCGGTGCGCGCGCCCGGGAATCCTTCCTGGGAACTCGCGCCGAGCCTTCCTAGTCCGCGGAAATCTTCGTCGCTCACGCGCTTCGCCCCTTGTCGTGCGCGGTTTCCGGTCGCACGTTCGAGTCGGGAGAAGCAAGAAGCAGAGCGAAGAGAGGAAGGTGTGCCATGAACACCACCAACAGAAGATTCCGGAAGGCGCTCGCGACCGTGATGCTCACGGCGGCTCCGACGGTCGCGCTGGCGAACATGGTGAACCTGCCCGGGCCCGGCCCGGTGGCGATGGCCGGCGCGGCCGGCAGCGCGATTCCCGCGATGCCGCTCGGGATGGCCGGCGCGGCCCCGCTACTGGTGACCCCGGGGGTCGTCGCCGCGGCCCTCGTGCTCGCGATCGCGGTGCTCGCGGGGCTGGAGCTCGGGCACCTGATGCGGACCGTCCCGCACGGGGCGAGGGGCCCGGCAGGCGCCCGCTGAACGGGCCCGGAACCGGGTGGGCCTCCGCCCGGTTCGCCGCCCCGCGAAAAACTCGCGGGGCGGCTCGTTTTTTCGGCCGGCCGGGTGGCCCCCCTCCCCGCGGGGGGCCACGGGGGCCGGCCCCCGTGGGGATCGGGAATTCCCCGGGCTCGACAGGACGCAACCAGAGGACGATAAGACCGTTCTAGGAGAAACGTTCAAACACCGGACCGGCACGCCAGGGCGGCGACCGCGGGGCCGGCGGGGATGACGGCCACGGCGGTTCTGACGACGAAGGAGAAGACGATGGGGAACTCGATCAGGAAGATGCTGGTCTCGGCGATGGCGTTCGCGGTGGTGTTCGCGATCTCCGGCGTCGCACGCGCCCAGGACGCGGGCTCGTGTGCCGCGGCCTGCACGGGCGTGAGCGGCAGCTGCAAGGACTCGATGAAGAACACGCTCCAGAGCTGCAAGCAGCAGTGCAAGGACACGCTTGCCGCGGGCGGAACCCTGCGCGATTGCCTCGGCTCCTGCCGCGCCGACTTCGCGGCGACCAAGGCGGCGTGCCGTGACGACCTGAAGGCCTGTCGCGACGCCTGCGTGCCGAATCTCAGCACCTGCGAGCTCGGCTGCGGCAAGACGCTCGCCCAGTGCGTCTCCGACCTGCGCAACGGCGCCTGCGCTTCGGGTTGCGCTGCGACCGCGAAGACCGCGGGGGCGGCCTGCCAGTCCGCGCCGAATCGCCTGCAGTGCATCCTCGGCGTCGCCTCCTCGCTGGGCCAGTGCCTGGGCAACTGTGCGGACGAGTTGCGTGCTGGCACCGATGGCTGCCTCGCGAGCGCGAAGACCTGCAAGGACGCCTGCAACGGCACCGGCTCCGCGAGCGGCGCCTTCATCATGGACTGAGCGCGACTCGCGCGATCCGAGAAGGAGCCCGGTCGGCCGCGTGCCGACCGGGCTCTTTTCTTTCGTCCTCGATGGAGTCGCCGGAGCGGCCGGCGCTTCCACGCACGCGATGCGACCCGACGGGTCGCGCAGGTCGCGCCGAGGCGCGCGGCGACGGCGCGGCTCAGCGCCTCCGCAGCCGGCGGAAGCTCCAGCGCCCGCTCTCCTCGATGCGCTCGGCGACGGGCCCGTGCCGAGGCAGGAGTGCCTCCAGATCCTGCCCCGGCAGGAAGCGCCCTGCGCGCAGGCCCCTGGGCAGGACCCGCTCCTCCCAGGTCGACAGCACCAGCTCGTCGACCGCGATCGGCTCACGGTAGAGGTCGAGGCTCGTCGCGGGGCCGGCCTCGACGCAGATCGTGCCGCAGCCTTCGCGAGCGAGCATCTCGACCACGGCGCGCAGGTCCGGCCGCGGCAGCTCGGCGATCTCGAGGTCGGCCTCGCCCGCGCGCGCGCGCAACGCGGCCGCCCCGCGCGTCCCGGTCGCGACCAGCGCCGGGCGCGCTCCGTGGAACATCGGGTGGGCGAGGTCGAGGTCGAGCCCGCTCGTCAGCACGACGCTGCGCGGTGCCCGCGTCTTGCCCAGGGTCTCGCGGCGGAAGGCGGCGAGCATCGCGGGCTCGTCGCCCGTCCCCTGCACCCCGTGGTGGACGTCGGGCTCCGACCGCAGGATGCGGCCGGTGGTGACGATCGCGTCGGCGCGCGCCCGGCAGAGGTTCAGGAGGAAGAAGTCCGTGCTGCTCGCCGGCGCACCCGGGCCGATCGCGATCACGTCGAGCCCGCCGTCGCCCGTCCGCCCGACGGCCGTGACGTGGAGCACGCCCGCCAGAGCGCGCATCTCGAGGGCCGCGTCGGGCCCGGAGCATCCGGAGCTCCAGAGCGCGCGGATCCGCTCCTCGCAGGCGATCGCATCCGCCGACGGCACCTCGCTCACCTCCGGTGCGCGGCCGGCCGTCGGCGCGCGCCGCGCCCGCCCCCGGGGACGACGGGAAGAACCCCGGGCGGCCGCGCCGGCCCGGGGAAGCCGGACCCGCAGGAAGCCAGTGCTCGCATCGCCCGAGGTTCGGCGGGTGGCTCGCCGATGTCAACGCCCGGCGGGCTCCGCTGTACAGGCGAGGCGCTCCGCTGGTAGTCGGCGCCCATGGCCAACTCGAAGATCTACCTCCACGAGATCATCGACATCGTCGGCACGGGCTCCGACGCCTACAAGCGCGCGACCGCCTCGCTGGGGCTCGGCCGCCGCGACGGCGGTGCGCCGCTCGTCGGCACCTTTCAGCAGTCGGGCTCGACCGGCGACTGGCCGAAGGTCGTGAACCTCTGGGAGATCGGCGACTGGGGCGACTGGGCGCGGAGCCTGGAAAAGCAGTACACGCGCTCGTCGGGCCAGGCCCCCGAGTTGAAGCGCTGGTGGACCGACGCGACGGCGCACCGCTCCGGCGGGTTCGACCGCATCCTCGAAGCCGCGCCGTTCTCGCCGAGTCGCGCCGACCTCCTGGAGCAGCGCGTCCAGGGCCGGGCCTGCCTGCAGGAGATCGCGACGACGCTCCCCGGCAAGGCGGAGCGCTACCTCGAGGAGGTCGAGCGCCACTGGCTCGACAAGGCGGCGCGTCGCGGACTCCGGCTGATGGGCGCGTACGCGACCGCGATGCGCGACGACGAGGCGGTGCTGCTCTGGTGCCTGCCCGGCTTCGGGCAGTTCACCCGCCACCTGAGCGACCTGCGCACGTCGCGCGCGACCCGGCGCTGGGCGGAGCGCGCGAGAAAGTACCGGGTGTCCTACCGCGAGACGCTCCTCGTGCCGAGCCCGTGGTGCGTCGTCCACCCCGACTTCCGGGACGAGCCGCCGGCCGCCGAGGGTACCGACCGCGGTCAGTAGCCCGTCCGCGCTCGCGCGCTGCATCGGAGACGGCGCATCGACCGCTCGATCGGGCCGGATCCCTTTATCCGCCGGGCCGCGAGGTGCTAGTCCCACCGGATGGCCAAACCGAAGGCGAAGCCGAAGACGACGTCTGCAGCACCGGCGCGAAGCCAGGCCGACATCGACCGCATGCTCCTCGCCGAGCGGCTCGGCGGGCCGATCCTGCCGGGGGTCCTCGCTGCGCTTGCGCTGCTCGTCTGGGTGCTGAACGGCGCCGGAGTGATCCCGGCCGACCGCTCGATCCTCTGGTTCGGCACCTGCGCCATGCTCGGTATGCTGTTCTTCGGGCTGCGCGGCTTCCTCGGCGAGCGTCTGGCCGGCGCGATCCCGGCCCTGCTTGCCGCGTTCGGTCTCGCCTTCCTCGTCGCGACCCTCTTTACGCTGCTCCGCACCGTCTTCCCGGGCATGCCGGTCGCGACCGCCGACCTCGTGCCGAAGGGAGCCCCGCTCGAGGTGAAGGGCGACGGGCGTCCGGGCCGCTACCGCGTCGTCGTGGAAGGACACATGCCGCCGACGCAGGGACAGGCGAGCCAGGGCGAGCACTACGAGATGTCCGTCGCCCGCGGCGGCACCACCGTCGAGACCTTCGGCGGTGATTTCATGGAGCGCTGGAGCGAGCGCCGACTCGGGCGCCGCGGCACGGCGCCGGTGCGCACGGTTCGCGACGTCGACCAGCACGTGGTCGCCGACCCCGACGGCTCGGGCTTCCAACTATCGCTGCAGAGTCTCGTGCCCGCCGAGGGCCGCAACGTGACGGTGAGCGTGATCCCCGACGACTTCCCGACCTGGCCGCTCGTCGGTCTCGGGATCCTGCTCGGCGCTGCCGCCCTCGCTCTCGACGCGTGGCGCACGGTCGATCCCGGCGACGCGATCCTCTCCGCGTTCACCTTCGCAGGCCTGCTCGGCATCGCCGCGTTCCGGCGCTTCGCACCCGCGCACCCGGGGCTGCCCGAGCTGATCTTCAACCTCGTCGCCGGCGGGATCGCGGGCTGGGCGCTCAGCTCCGCGCTCTGGGCGCTGCTCCGCAAGCCGCTGGGCGGCTGGTTCCGGGGCTGAGCTCCCTCGCGCTCAGGTGGTGATGCCGCCGTCGATCGAGACGATCGAGCCGGCCATGTAGCGCCCCTGGTCGGAAGCGACGAAGGCGACCAGGGCTGCGATCTCCTCGGGGGTGCTGTTGCCGAAGGGCGAGCGCACCTTGCCGAGCTTGTTCGGGTCGGCGCCCTCGGGCAGCGCGTAGAAGGCCTTCTGCAGCGGCGTCGCGATGCCGCCGGGCGCGACGCAGTTCACGCGGATGCCCCGGTCGACGTACTCGTCGCAGAGCGCGCGCGTGAGGTTCACGACGCCGCCCTTCGAGGCGCAGTACGCTGCACTGTAGGCCTGGCCCATGAGTCCCGCGTTGGACGCGATCGTGACGATGCTGCCGCGCCCCGCCGCCACCATGTGGCGCAGGACCGCCTGGCAGACGAAGAAGGTGCCGTTCAGGTTCACGTCGACGATCCGCTTCCAGTCCTCGGGCGGCATCTCGTGCGAGTTCGCGAAGCGCCCGATGCCGGCGCAGCTCACCAGCACGTCGGGGGTGCCGAGCGCCTCGGCCGCGGCATCGACCGCGGAGCGCACCGACGCGGGATCGGAGACGTCGGCGCCCCAGGCCCGCGATCTCCCGCCGATCTCCACCGCCGTCTTCCCGGCCGCGTCCGCGTCCACGTCGAGGCAGGCGACCGTCGCGCCCTCGGCGGCGAGCCGCAGCGAAGTCGCCCGGCCGAGACCGGAGCCGGCCCCGGTGACGATCGCCACCTTTCCCTCGAAGCGTCTCTCCGCCATGGGTGTTCCCTCGCTGCCTCGCGGCACACCCGTGACGGGTGCGCCCGGTCGATGCGCCCGCCTATCCGAGCCCTCCGCGGGGCGCAATCCGGGCCTTCGGCGCGCGTGGGGATCGCGGTGGCGACCGTCGATTGCGGGGCGTCCGAATCCTGCTAGCGAGTTTGCCGTGAGTCACCGGGGCCGGCGTCGACGCCGGCGGGATGACCGGATCGTACGATGACGCTCGTCTTTGCGGCCGTCGTCCTCGCGCTGATCCTCGTCAACGCGTTCTTCGTCGCATCCGAATTCGCGGCCGTGAGCGTTCCGCGCATGCGCGTCGAGCAGGCGGCGGAGTCCGGCGACCCGGCCGCGATCCGCCTGCGCGAGCACGTCCGGACGCGACACCGGCTCGACCGTTACGTCTCCGCCTCGCAGGTCGGCATCTCGATTTCGAGCCTGATTTTGGGCGCCTTCGGCCGGGGTGGCCTGGGCGACGGCGTCGCGGAGCGGGTGGCGGCCTTCACGGGGCTCACGCCCGGGGTGGCGGGCTCGCTGGTCTCGGTCGCCATCCTCGCCGGCTTCACCCTGCTCCAGATGGTGCTGGGCGAGCTCGTGCCCAAGGGCATCGCGCTCCAGCACCCGCTCGGGACCGCCCGCTGGACGGTGTTCCCGATGGAGTGGATCCTGCGGCTCTTCCGGCCGGCGATCGCGGTGCTGAACGGCGCCGCCGCCCGGCTGCTCCGCCTCTTCGGCTTCACGACGACCGAGGCCGGGCACGTCCACTCGCCCGAGGAGATCGAGCTCATGCTCGCGGAGAGCCGCGCGGGCGGGCTGCTCGAGGCCCACGAGCACCAGCGCCTGAACCGCGCGCTCCAGCTCTCGCAGCTCAAGGCCTCGGACCTCATGGTTCCCAGTGCCTACATCCAGACGATCGACGTGAAGGCGTCGCGCGCCGAGATCGTGCGGCTCGCCACCGAGAGCCCGTTCACCCGGCTGCCGGTCGTCGACGGGTCGCCGGACACGGTGGTCGGCCTGCTGCACGCGCGCGACGTTGCGCCCTACGTCGCGGATCCTTCGAAAACGCTCGAACTCCCCGGGCTGCTGCGCCAGGTGTCCTACGTCGCGGACGACCTGCCCGCCGACAGCCTGCTCGGGCGTCTCCGCGAGGCGCGGCGCCAGGTCGCGATCGTCATCGACCGCGACAACCGGACGCTCGGCATCGTCTCGGTCGACGACATTCTCGACACGCTGCTGGGCGAGATGGCCGACGACCTGAAGGAGGCGGGCGGCGCCCGCTGGATGCGCGAGGTGCGCGGTGGGTGAGTTCGTGCGCCTCGGCTGGCCGCTCGCGGCGGTGGCCGCACTCGTCGCGGCGAACGCGCTCTTCGTCGCGTCGGAGTTCGCGATCGTCGCCTCGCCGCCGCTCGCGATCCGCCGCCGCGCCCGCGAGGGCAGCCGGGCGGCGCGGCTCGTCGAGTGGGTGCAGTCCGACGGCTACCGCCAGGACCGCTTCATCGCGACCTCGCAGCTCGGCATCACGGCAACCACGCTCGGGCTCGGCATGGTCGGCGAGTCGATCCTCGCCGAGGAGATCGCGGCGCTGGTCGGCCGCTCGGACCTGCTGGCGCGGATCGTCTCCCACGGCATCGCGGTCGCGATCGCGATCGCCGGCCTCACCTTCGTCCACATCGTGTGCGGCGAGATGATGCCGAAGTCGATCGCGCTCCAGAAGCCGCAGGAGACGGCGCTGGTCGTCGGCCCGATCATGCGGGTCGTGCAGCTCGCGCTCTACCCGATCGTCGTGTTCACCAACGCGCTCTCGAACGCCCTGCTGCGGCTCCTCGGGATCGACCGCGGGCACCGCGGGCACGAGCACCTGCACACGACCGAGGATCTCGCGTGGATCGTCCGCGAGAGCCAGGAGCGGGGCGTGCTGTCGGACGAGCCGGCCGAGGTGCTGCGCGAGCTGCTCGACTTCGGCGACCTCACGGCCTTCGAGGTCATGGTGCCCCGCGTGCAGGTGCTGGGGCTGCCGCTCGGTGCAGGTCCCGACGAGATCCGCGAACTGCTGAAGGACGAGTCGCACACCCGCTACCCGGTCTACGAGGAGACGATCGACCACGTGATCGGCATGGTCCACATCAAGGACCTGATGCGGCTCCTGCCGACCGGCGACCGGCTCGACCGCCGCCACGTGCGCGAGCTGCCGATCGTCCCGGAGTCGATGGAGCTCGACCGGCTGGTGGGCCTCATGCGCGCCAAGCGCTCGCAGATGGCGATCGTGATGGACGAGCACGGCGGCACGGCCGGCCTGATCACGCTCGAGGACCTCTTCGAAGAGGTCGTCGGGGAGATCACCGAGGACCCGACCGAGAAGCGCGAGATCGAGGAGGTGCAGGGCCAGCTGCACCTGGCCGGCACGACCCGGCTCGAGGAGGCCGGCGAGGAGCTCGACTGCGACCTCGAGCACGAGGACGTCGACACCGTGAGCGGGCTCGTGCTCCACGAGCTCGGGCGCCCGGCCGAGGTCGGCGACTCGATCGAGTGGAAGGGCCTCCGCTTCGAGGTCGTGGCCGTCGCCGGGCACGGGGTCGAGGACTGCGTGGTGACCCGGCTCGGGCCGCCGGCCGACGAGAACGGGGGCGAGCCGACCGAGGGCGGCGACGAGGGGAGCGGTCGCGAGGACTGACGCGTCGGCGGGTCAGCCGGCGACGACGCGGGCGAGAGCCGCGACCGCGACGGCCGCGAGCACGACCAGCGCGATCCGCCGGTGGGTCTCGTCGGAAGCGATCTCGAACCAGCGGTGGCCGAGCCAGGTGCCTGCGACCAGCGGCGGCACGAGCACGGCCGCCTGCAGCAGCGTGCTGCCCTCGATGAGTCCGCCCGCGGCGCTCGACGCGACGCCCGCGATCGAGAGCAGGAGGAAGTAGGCGAGCATCGAGGCGCGCGCGACGCGCGCGTCCGCGGTCGCGAGGAAGTAGGCGATGACGGGCGGACCCGACATCGCGGTCGCGCCGTTCAGGAGGCCCGAGGCGACGCCGACCGCGAGCCGTACCGGCAGTCCCGGCCGCGACAGGCGCGACGGCGTCCGCCACAGGACGGGCACGGTCACGAGCAGCAGGAGCCCGATCCCGGCGCGGATCGCGTCGCCCGACACCGAGGAGAGCAGCTTCGTGCCGAGCGGGGTCACGGCGACGGCGGCGGCGAGCATGGGGCCGGCCGAGCCCCAGTCGACCCAGCGGATCGTCGCCGGCACGAGCTGCATGCCGGCCAGCAGCTGCATGAGCAGCACGCAGGGCACGACCTCGGAGGGGGGGAAGACCAGCGTCAGCGCCGGCACGGCGAGGAGCGCGAAGCCGAAGCCGGTGAAGCCGCGCAGCAGCCCGGCCGCGCCCGCGACCGCGATCGCGAACGCGGCGGGCAGCAGTCCGATCGCGCCGTCCTGCGGAAGTGGTGTCATGAAGTCGGGACCGAGGTGTGCGCGCGGGCTTGCGCGACTCGCGTCGCGCGGACCGACGGGTCACCCGTCAGTCGATGTAGTCGTCCCGGTCGAGGTCCTGCTGCGGCTGGATGTCCATCTGCGGCTCCTGCGGCAGGAAGCCGGGACTTGATACGTCCCCGGGCGAGGAGCCGATGTACTGCCCCGGGCTCGAGACCTCTCCCGGCGAGTTGCCGATGTACTCGCCCGGGCTCGAGACCACGCCGGGCGAATCGTCGATGTCCTGCCCGGGGTCGTCGAGCACCATGTCGTCGGAGTCGCCGCCGAGCTGCGGCCCCCACGAGCCCATGCCCATGTCCGCGACGCGGATGCCGGGCGGGCGAGGGCGGCGCGGCGGCCGCCCGTCGAGACCCGGGCCGAGCCCGAGGGCGATCGAACAGGTCGCGATCGCGGTCGCGATGCGCAGGCGGAGGTCGGACCGGGAGTTCACGACTCGAAGCATCGGGTTCGCGAAGGCGAACCTCAAGCCGCCTCGCCGTTCGCGATCGGTGCGTAGGCGCGGCACGGCTGGCCCTTGAGCGACGGGCAGGCCGGGAGCCCCGCGGGCACGCCGTCGACGCCGGGGATCACCGGCAGCACGACCCGCGAGGGGCGGGCGGCCGAGCGCTCGACGGTGTTCACCTGCTCCCCCTGCGCCGGGAGCGCGTCGAAGGTCCAGCGGATCCGGTCGCCGCCGGGCGCCGCGACCACGATCCGGACGCGGGAGCCGGCGCGGAAGACGTGCGCGAACGGGAAGATCTGCACGCGGGCGAGCGCGGGCTCGCCCGACGGCAGCGGCGCGACCGTCTCCTCGCGCCCGTCGAACACCGGCCGGAGCTCGGTCGACTGGCTCTCGTCGATCGCGCGGACCGACGCCCGCAGCCATCCGCTCTGCACGTAGGTCTCGTTGCCGTCGGGTCGCACCTCGGAGAGCGTCACCTGCAGGTCGGTGTCCTGCGCGGTCGACGACAGCCAGAGGTCGACGCTGCCGGTGCCCGCCATGACGAGGGTCTCGGCGAGCGGGTCGCTCTCGTAGGAGAGGGCGGTGCCCTGCGGCGGGGCTTCCCACACCCAGTCGGGGTTCGCATCCCAGCCGTCGCCTCCTTCAGGGAGCGTGGTGACCTGCGAGCGCGACGGGTCGTAGCGGAAGGAGTCGGCACCGGCGCCGACCGGCTCCGCGTCCGAGAGGCGGCCGCCGCGGTCGAGCCACCAGGTGGTCGCGCGCGTGCCGGGGATCGGCCAGGCGGAGAAGCCCTTCTCGAAGCTCGGGAAGGTCTGGCCGGGAGGCCCGCCCGCGCCGTTCTCGAACAGGATGCGCACCCGCGGGTCGGCCTCGAAGCGCGCGCGCGCCTCCTCGAGGCTCGTCACGCCGGCGTAGCGGTCGCCCTCGAAGGGCGGGCTCGGCGTGCCGAAGACCGAGTCGCCGACGGTGTTCACGAGCAGCCGCTCGAGTCCGCCCGCGTGCGGCACGGTGTCGTCGACGTAGAGGCGCAGGAACTCGATCCAGCGCCCCATGAGCAGCGAGTTCAGCGACTCGGCGTGGCCGCCGTTGGTGAGCGAGAAGTGGGCGTTCGAGACGCCGAAGCGCTCGATCATGTTCGCCGCCCAGCCGCCGACCTGCTCGTCCTGCCAGGCGCCGGCGAAGAAGACCGGCATGCGGATGCGGTCGACGAAGGTCGCGGGCGCGAGCGGGTCGGCGACCTCGGGGACGTAGTACTCGTTCTTCTCGACGGTCTCGAGGATGTCGTTCGTGAAGCCGCGGAGCCGCATGTTGTCGATGCAGGTCTGGTCGCCGTTCTCGAGGCGCTTGCGCGACCACTTCTGCCCGCCGGGCTTCGCGTCGTTCTGCCGGCCCCGGGCCCACTCGAGCGCGAATCCGTCGTTGAAGATGCCGCCGGGCCGCAGCGTCCCGCGCCCGGTGTCGGAGATGACCGAGAGAGGCGTGATCGCGGCGAGGCTCGGCGGGTTCAACTGGGCGACGAAGAGCTGGCTGATGCCGGGGTAGGAGATCCCGACCATGCCGACCTTGTGGCCCTTCACCCAGGGCTGCGCCGCGATCGTCTCGACGACGTCGTAGCCGTCGGTCGACTGGAGCGGCTCGAAGAACTCGAACACGCCGCCCGAGCAGCCGGTTCCGCGGATGTTCACGCCGACGGCGGCGTAGCCGAGCGTCGTCGCGATGAGCGTGCCCGGCTGCTTCGCCTCGGGGTTCGATGGGTCGTAGCCCGAGTACTCGATCACGGTCGGGTAGGGGCCGTTCTCGGGCGGGCCGGGGAGGTAGACGTTGATCGAGAGCAGCGTGCCGTCGCGCGTGCGGAGGTAGCCGTAGCCGGGGCCGATCTGCTGCTCGGCGTAGGAGGCGGCGTCGGGGTGGTCTTCCCAGTCGGTGACGACCAGCGGGTCGGAGGCGACGAGGGCTGCGGAGCCGCCGGAGACGACGCGGTAGGTGCCGGGGGCGAGGTCGCGCAGCAGGAGGGAGCCCTGGTCGTCGGCGGCGGTCTGCTGGAGGACGCGGCCGGAGGCGTCGGTGAGTTCGAGGGACTGGGAGGGGGCGGCGTTCACGAGCCAGACCTGGCGGACGCTGCCGTGGGATTCGTAGGGGGCGGGGAGGGCCTTGGAGAGGTCGTAGCCGTTCTGCACGAACGGGGGGGAGGAGTCGCTGCCGCAGGCGCTCGCGACGATCGCGGCGAGGGCGAGGAGGAGGGCGGGGGGCGCGGAGACGCGGGGGCGGCGGGCGTGGTGCGGGGGGCGACGGGGCATGAGGGACTCCTCGGGTTGGGGCGGGGTTGCGCGTGGACGCGCGCGGGGAAGGTAGGAGCGAGCGGAAGGGGCTGTCAACCGAGGAGGAGGCGGATTCGGGGCAGCGTGCCTCGCGTGGTGGGGGTCGCGCGAGAGCCCGAACGCCGAGGGCGCGGCCCTCTGCGCTCCTGCCGCCGCGCCGGCTCGTTTGCTGCGTCCCCGCTTGCGGCAGCGCGACGCGTGACGCGCCAGCGAGCGGGCGGTCGCCGGCGGATCGCTCGCCTAACGCGCCGGCGTGAACCTCGCCGGCAGGCGCTTGATGCCGTGGATGAAGCCCGAGAGCAGCATCTCGGGCGGTCCGCTCGCCTCGATGTCCGGCAGGCGTCGGAAGAGCTCCTCGAACATCACCCGGATCTCGCGCCGGGCAAGGTTCGCGCCGAGGCAGAAGTGGGGGCCGCCCGCGCCGAAGGCGACGTGCTCGTTCGGGTCGCGGCGCACGTCGAAGCGGTACGGGTCGGGGATCGCGCGCTCGTCGCGGTTCGCCGAGTTGTAGAACATGACGACCTTCTCGCCCTCGCGGATCTTGGTGCCCCCGACCTCGACGTCGCGCGTCGCCGTGCGGCGGAAGTGGATGACCGGGGTCGCCCAGCGCACGATCTCCTCGATCGCGGTGGGGGCGATGCCGTCGAAGTCGGACTGCCAGGCGCGCTTCTGGTCGGGGTGGGCGGTCAGCGCGCGCAGCCCGTGGCTGATCGCGTTGCGGGTCGTCTCGTTGCCGGCGACGACGAGCAGGATGAAGAAGGAGCCGAGCTCCTGTGCGGTGAGGCGGTCGCCGTCGACCTCGGCGTGCATGAGCGTCGAGGTGATGTCCTCGCGCGGCCGCACGAGCCGGTCCTCGCCCATCGCCTGGGCGTACTGGAAGAGCTCGAGCCCGGCGGCCATCAGGCCTTCCATCGTCGTCACGTACTCGGGGTCGCCGACGCCGAGGATCACGTTCGTGAGCTCCAGGATGCGCGCGTGGTCGGACGGCGGGATGCCCATCATGTCGCAGATGAGCTGGAGCGGCAGCCTCGAGGCGACGTCGCCCACGAACTCGCACTCGCCGCGGTCGGCGATCGAGTCGACGATCGCGCGCGCCTGCTCGCGGACCTGCTCGTCGATCCTGCCCACCATGCGGGGCGTGAAGCCCTTGTTCACGAGCTTGCGCAGCTTCGTGTGCTTGGGCGCGTCCATGTTGATCATCGAGCCGAAGAACTCGTTCATCTCGACCGGCAGGTCGGCGATGTTCGAGCCCTTGCCGGAGATGAACGTCTCGGCGTCGCGGCTCACCTGCATGACGTCGGCGTGGCGGACGATCGCCCAGTAGCCGGGGCCTTTCGGGAAGCCGGGGACCTCGGGCTCCTCCTGGAAGCTCACCGGGCGCTCGGC
>JAFMJW010000344.1 GCA_017853315.1 Alphaproteobacteria bacterium | reverse complement strand
CTGATCGAGGAGAACGGACCAGCCACGGATCGGCCCGCGCCGCCTGCGCCGGTGTTCATCCGGCCCACCACGACGGCGAACCTGTTCGCGAATCCCGACAACGTCTACGTCGCGACCCTCCTCGCCTACCGGCCCGGCGTCGTCGTCGTGCTGCGCGGCCTCGCGCCGACGTTCCCCGACACGCGTGCCGGCGCCTCTCCCGCTCTCGCCACCGACGTGCGGTACTGGTCGTTCTGCACGAACGAATGGCGCAAGCCCTACCCCGTGACCGACTGCGCCGCCGACTTCGAGATTCCTCTCGACGCGGGCGGGAACTACACCTTCGTCGTCTCGACCCCGGAGGACCGCCCGTCGAACGCGACCGTCGACCACGGCGTCGCCTGGCTCGACTGGGGCGACACCGGCACGGACGTGCTGTTGCTGGCGCGACAGATGCTCGCTTCTTCGGGGTTCCCCGGTGCGGCCGCGCGCCTCGAGCCGGGCGAGCCGGCGATCCCGGCCATGGGCGCGTGGGCGCCGCGGGGAGTCTACTGCGAGCCAGCAGTCTTCGAGGGCGGCGGCGCCGCCGCATGCGGGCTCTGACCGGGGCGACGGGCTCCCGACCGAACTGCCTCGCTCGGCGCCCCGGTCCGACGCGCGTTGGAATGCGCCGGGCTCTCCCGTAGAACCCTCTGCCTCGCGTCGACACCGTGCGCGACCCGCCGCCCGACCCCGAGGATCCCCGTGCCCTTCGACTCCTTCCGCGACCTGTACCAGAGCGACGCGCAGTCGGTGTACGCGGTCTGGATCGTCCCGCTGCTGTTCCTCGCGTGGCTCCTGCTGACGCCGACCGGCCGCACGGGCGCGAGCTCGGCCTGGCGGGAGCGCGACGCCGGGTTCCTGCGGCTCTACGCGATCCTGTTCGCGCTCGAGACGGTGCTCGACCCCTTCGCGACCGGGCCGTTCCTGCGCGCGACCGGACAGCAGGACACGGCCGTCGGCACGGGCGTCCTCTTCCTCTTCGTCCTGCTCGGCGACTTCCGGGTCTTCCTCCTCCTGTTCCGCATGGCGAGGCCCGAGCGTCCGCTCGGCGCGTCGCTCTCGAGCGCGGTGGCGTGGACCTTCGTCGTCCCGGTCGCGACCTGGGTCGTGAACACCGCCCTCCACGCGCTGCGGCCGGGACTGCCGTCGCAGACGATCTGGCTCGTCTACGAGCTCTTCTTCCTCGCGATGGCGCTCTGGCTGCGCGGCGTGCGCGTGCCTTCCGAGGTCGGGCCGAACGACCCCGTCCGGCTCCGGGCGCTGCAGTCGGTCGCGGGCTACGTCGCCGTCTACTACGCGCTCTGGGCGCTCGCCGACGTGCTCATCCTGGTCTTCGGTCTCGACGCGGGATGGCTGCTGCGCGTCGTGCCGAACCAGCTCTACTACGCGTTCTGGCTGCCCTTCGTCTGGTTCCAGCTCTCGGGGCTCCGCTAGGCCTCAGCGAAGCAGTTCTCGCAGAACCGGCTGTCTTCGCGCCCAGGCGACCAGGCGGGCCGGGTCGACGATCGAGTGAGGCCCCGGGGTCCCGTAGCGCAGGAACGGCTGCCCCCGGGCCTGGCACAGGAACTCGAAGTGCCTCCACGCGTGCGCGTGGCTGATCTCGAGCAGGGTCTGCCCGCGGTCCATCCAGATCGTGTTCGCGAGCCCCGCGCCGTGCTGCCCGACCAACAGGGCCGTGCGAGCGAACGTCTCCAGCTGCTCTCGGAACGGCATGGTCTCGAGCCGGAGATCGAGGAGACGGTGGTCGGGGCGGATCGCCTCCGCGAGGGCCGAGCGAAGGTCGTCGTGATTCGGGATGGATCTTCGCCAGGCGCCTCCGCCGGGGATGACGGCCGAGTGGCGGTAGAAGTCGTCCGGCGGGAGACGCCGGACCAGCACCACGAGGTCGGGCCTGTTCACGTGGCCGATCCGGTATCGCTCGAACACCAGGCGGCGGAGCCCGTCGAGATCCGAGGCCGTCGACAGGACGCACTCGGGATTCATCCCGACCAGCGGCATCGGTCTCGCGGGAGCGTGCGGGTCTCCTTCGCTCGCGATCTCGACACGGTGGCCGAAGATCTCGCGGATCCGGTCGTCGAAGAGGCCCACCGGTCGCAGCACGACGCGACAGGAGGGGTCGAGCCCGTCCATGACCTGCGACAGGGGCAGGACCAGGTCGAAGAGGAAGTGGTAGTAGTGCTCCACGTGGCCCCGCCCGCCGAGCGGGGGCCGCGGCACCAGCAGCAGACGGCCCTCGGTCGCCAGTCGGCTGCGGATGCGCTCGCGGTTCCGGTCGACCAGGAGCCGCCCCCATCGCCGGACTCTCGGTCTCCAGGAGAAAGGCATGCGCGCTGCCCCGGAACCGCGGTTACGGGGCGCCCCGGCGGTCCGTCGCCCGGTCCCAGCTCGCGGGGCTCCGGTAGGCGGCGAGCAGCGCGTCGACCCAGGCGTCGAGATAGCCGGCGGCGCGCGCGGCCGCCGCGTCCCGCGGGTCGCCGACCGTGCCGTCGTCCGCGTGTTCGCGCAGGTCGGGGTAGAACGGGTCGGGCGCGTCCTCGTCGAGCAGAAGCCCCGCCTGCGCCCGATCCGTGCGCACGAGCGCGGGTGCCAGGCGCAGCAGAATCGAGGTCTCGAGCTCGCCCGCGTGCCGGCCCGAGGCGGCGACCGTCACGCCGTGGCGCGCACCCTCGCACGCGAGCAGGCCGCCCAGGGCCTCGGCGCCGGGGCCGCGTCCGACGCGCAGGTTCGGGGCTGCCGCGCGCACCCCGGGGATCGCGCGGTCGAGTGCCGCGCGGTTGCCGCCGTGCGCGGAGAACACGAAGAGCCGCTCGAAGCCGTGGCGTTCGAGCGAAACGGCGACGTCGCGAAGGATCGCGGCGAGCGTCTCCTCGCGGAGGTCGAGCGTGCCGGCGAACGACATGTGCTCGCCCGCGCAGCCGAGCGCGAGCGGGGGCAGCACGACCGCGCCGGGAATCCGCGCCGCGAGCCGGCGGGCGAGCTCGGCGGCGATCCGCGTGTCGGTACCGATCGGCAGGTGCGGCCCGTGCTGCTCGGTCGAGCCGAGCGCCAGGATCGCCACGGTGCCGCCACGAGCGATGCGCGCGGCGACGTCGGGCCACGCGATCTCCTCGATCATCGCGGGACCGGAAGCGTCGCGGTCCGCCTCCGCAGGGAGAGCGGCCGGCAGCGCGCTCTCCGTGTCCGCCGCGGGCCCCGTGCCCGCCG
>JAFMJW010000079.1 GCA_017853315.1 Alphaproteobacteria bacterium | reverse complement strand
CCGCGCGGATCGTCGCCGAACAGCGACATGTCGAGCATGTGCGAGAGCCAGGTCAGCGGATGCCAGTTCGTCGCCTCGCCCGAGGTGAGCGCCCAGCGCAGGCCGTCGCGGCCGAGGCCCGCGATCACGTGCGGGTTGTGCGTCACGTAGACCGGGTCGTCGTAGTTGACCCAGCCGTTGCCGAGGATGCGCGAGAAGATCGCGAAGGTGAGCACCGCGAGGCCCGCCGCGATCGCGGCGTCCTGCGCCGGGCCGCGCGGCGAGGGTTCCGGCTCGCGTCCGGGGGAGGAGTCCCGCGCGGCCCCCGTCGCGGGGCGCGCGCCGGCGCCGACCCGTTCCGCTCGACCGGGATCCCGCTCGTCGCCGGCCGTCCTGCGCGAACCCGGCGCCCGATCCCGCTTCCGCCCCCGGCTCGCCATCGTCCGCTCAGCCGCGCATCGGGCAGCGGGTGCCGCCGCGGTCCATCTCGACGACGCAGCGGTTGCACGGCGTGCAGCGCGACGCGGTGGCGACGCCGGACTCGAGCCGGCGCACGAGGTCGGGGTCGCGGATCAGGCCGCGGCCGAGTGCCAGGAAGTCGAAGCCCTCGGCGAGCGCGTCGCGCATCGTGTCGAGCCGGGTGATGCCGCCGAGCAGCATGAGCGGCAGGTCGACCGCGGCGCGGAAGCGCCGTGCGAGCGGCCGGAAGAAGGCCTCCTCGAAGCGGTACTCGCGCACGAGTCGCCGCCCGAACCAGGCGAAGGCGAGGCGCCGCAGCAGGGTCGGCTGGTTGCGCGCCATCTCGGCGAGCGGCACCGCGCCGCGCATCAGGTAGAAGGGCGTGCGCGTCGTGTGCCCGCCGGTCAGCTGCAGCGCGTCGACCGAGCCGTCGCCCTCGACCATGCGCGCGACCTCGATCCCGTCGTCGAGCGAGAGGCCGCCGCGGAACCCGTCGTCCATGTTGAGCTTCGCCCAGACCGCGGCGCGGCCCGACGTCGCGTCGCGCACCGCGCGCAGCACCTCGCGGGGAAAGCGCGCGCGGTTCTCGAGCGAGCCGCCCCAGCGGTCGGTGCGGCGGTTGTTCCACGGGCACAGGAACTGCGAGAGCAGGTAGCCGTGGCCGGCGTGGACCTCGATCGCGTCGAAGCCGCACTCGACCGCGAGCCTGGCCGAGCGCGCGAAGTCCGACGCGACCCTCGAGAGATCGTCATCGGTCATCGCTCGCGAGACCGACTGGGCGTGCGGGCTGAAGGCGCGCGAGGGCCCGATCGGCCGTCCGCCGATCGCGTGCGAGGTCGCGAACCACCCGGCGTGACCGAGCTGGATCGCGGCCCGCGCGCCCGCGCGGTGCATCGCGTCCGCGAAGCGGGCGAGCCCGGGCCGTGCCTCCTCGCGCATCCACACCTGGTCGCGGAAGGTCCGGCCGTCGGCCGAGACCGAGCAGTAGGCGAGCGTCGTGATCCCGACGCCGCCCTCGGCGAACTCGCGGTGCCAGTCGACGAGCCGGTCCGTCACGAGCCCGTCCACGGACAGTCCCTCGTTCGTGCCGCACTTGACGATGCGGTTGCGCACCTCGACCGGGCCGAGCCGCGCGGGCGAAAAGGGCGACGGGGCAGCCGCGGCGTCCATGGGGGTTCCGTGCCCCGACCCGCCCCGAAACGCAACGTCGTGGCCGCCGGACGCGTGGCGGACAAGCACCCGGTCAGATCGCGCGCGCGGCCCGGAGTCGCTCGATCTCCGCGTCGTCCAGCCCGAGCAGCCCGCGGTAGACCTCGTCGTTGTGCTCCCCGAGCCGGGGCGCGCCGCTGCGGACCTCGCCCGGGGTGCGCGAGAGGCGCGGGTAGACGCCCTGCATCCGCACCGGGCCGACGACCGGGTCGTCGACCGAGACCAGGTCGCCGCGCTCGGCGACGTGCGGGTCGGCGCAGATGTCGGCGACCGTGTAGGTCCGCGCGAAGGGCACGTCGGACGCGAGGCAGAGCCGCTCGATCTCGGCCGCGTCGCGCGCGCGGCACCACGCGGCGACGACGCCGTTGATCTCGTCCGCGTGGGCCACGCGGGCCGCGAGCGTCGCGAAGCGCGGGTCCGCGAGCAGGTCCTCGCGCTCCATCATGCGCGCGAGCCGCGGGAAGAGCCCGTCGCCCGCCGCGACGATCGCGACGAACTGCCCGTCGCGCGTCTCCCAGTTGTCGAGCGGTGCCGAGTTGGCGAGGCGGTTGCCTTCGCGACCGCGCACGACGCCGAGCCGGTCGTAGGCCGCGACCGTGTGCTCGAGGATGCGCAGGATCGAGCCGTAGAGTGCCAGGTCGATCTCCTGCCCCGGGCGTCCGCCGGCGGGCGGCGGGGGCGCGGGTGCGGCCGCACCGCTCCCCTCGGCGCGGTCGCGCTCCCAGAGCGCCATGACCAGGGCGAACGCGTTGAACACCGCCGTCAGGTAGTCCGAGACGATGATGCCGGGCCGGACCGGCGGGCGATCCTTGTAGCCGGTCAGGTGAAGCAGGCCTCCCATCGCGATCCCGTTGCGGTCGAGCCCGGGCCGCGAGCGGTAGGGGCCGGTCTGTCCGTGGACGCTGACCCGCGAGACCACGAGCCGCGGGTTGATCGCACGCAGCACGTCGGGGCCGACGCCCCACTCCTCGAGCGTCCCGGGCTGGAAGTTCTCGACCAGCGCGTCGGCGTGGACGACGAGCCGCTTCAGGATCTCGCGGCCCTCGGGCTTGCGCAGGTCGCAGGTGACCGACTTCTTGTTGCGGCCCTCGACCGCCCACCACAGCGAGTAGCCGTCCTCGAAGGGGCCGATGCCGCGCATGAAGTCGCCGACGCCGGGCTGCTCGAGCTTGATGACCTCGGCGCCGAAGTCGGCGAGCAGCGTCGCGGCGAACGGCGCGCCGATGCGCGTGCCGAGGTCGAGCACGCGGAGCCCCGCGAGCGGGCCACCGGCCTCCGACGCCGGCCTCGCCTCCGGAGGCGCACCCGCGCGCTCAGCCACGGGGCAGCCCCAGCACCCGCTGGGCGATGATGTTGCGCTGCACCTCGTTCGTGCCCGCGAAGATCGACGCCGCCCGGTAGTAGAGCCACGATCTCGCGAGCCGCCCGCGGGCGACCGAGCGCGGGCCGCCGTCGAGAATGCCCGCCGGCCCCATCGCCAGCATGACCGCGTCGTGGATCCGCTGGCTCATCTCGCTCCAGTAGAGCTTGATGAACGAGCTCTCGGGGCCGAGCGGCTCGCCGCGCTCGATGCGCGTGAGCGTGCGCCAGTTGTTGAGCTTCGCGACCTCGACCTCGATCGCGGCCTGCGCGACGCGCTGGCGCAGCTCGTCCCGCGCCGGCTCGCCCTCGGGCAGGGCCGCGGCGAGACGGCGCAGGTCCTCGAGCAGCATCCGGTGGATCACGAGCTGGCGCGGCGAGGTGCCGCGCTCGTGCGCGAGCGTCGTCTGCGCGATCGACCAGCCGCGGTGCAGCTCGCCGACGAGGTGGTCGCGCGGCACCCGGACGTCCTCGAGGAAGACCTCGTTGAACTCGGAGGTCCCGGTCATCTGGCGCAGCGGCCGCACGGTGACGCCGGGCGCGTGCATGTCGACGACCAGATAGGAAATGCCGCGCGCCCCGGGCTCGTCGGGATCGGTGCGCGCGATCAGGATGCCCCAGTCGGCGAACTGCGCCCAGCTCGTCCACACCTTCTGCCCGGTCACGACGAAGTGGTCGCCGTCGAGCGTCGCGCGGGTGCGCAGCGCCGTCAGGTCCGACCCGGCTCCGGGCTCGGAGAAGAGCTGGCACCAGACGTCGTCGGCCGTGAGGATGCGGGCGAGCCAGCGCTGCCGCTGCTCCTCGGTGCCGTGGCGCATGAGCGAGGGGCCGACCAGGTTGACGCCGATCCGGTTGATCACCTCGGGTGCGCGGGCGAGCGCCATCTCCTCCTGGAAGACGTAGTTCTCCTCCGGCCCCGCGCCGCGGCCGCCGTAGCGCTCCGGCCAGTGGACGCCGACCCAGCGGTCGCCGGCGAGCTTCCGCTGCCAGTCGCGCAGGAAGGAGAACTCTTCCTCGAGCGTCCCGAACTCCGGGCCCCCGTCGCCCCCGGGATCACGCGGCGCGTGCTCGGCGAGCCAGGCGCGAAGCTCGGTGCGGAAGCCCTGCGCACGCTGCGAGAACGAGAGGTCCATCGCGGCGTCTCCTTGCCGCGCCGGCGCCCGCACCGCAAACGAGAGGGCCCGGGGAACGCGACGCCGGGCCGGCCCGGACCGGGCGCACCCGCGTCGACCGCCCTCGCCCGCGCGGCGCGGCTCCTTGACTCGCGGGGAGGCCGGCGCGACGCTCCGCCGTCCGCGTGCCGTCGCGAGGACACCGAGACGATGGCCACGCCCGCCGACCAGAGCGACCCCGGCGTCACCGTCCGCGAACTGCGACCGGGCGACGAGCCCGGCATCCTCGAACTCTTCCGGCGCACGTTCGGCGTCGAGCGCTCCTCCGCGCACTGGCGGTGGAAGTTCCTCGACGACCCCGCGGGCCGCGAGGTCGTCGTTGCGGTCGACCGGGACGGCCGGATCGTCGGGCAGTTCGCGGCGCTGCCGAACCGCGGACGCGTCGACGGCCGCGAGGCCCCGATCTCGCAGCTGCTCGACCACATGGTCGACGCCTCGCTGCGCCGCCACGGCGTGTACGCGGCGATGGCGCGCTCCTTCCACGAGCGCTTCGTCGCGCCCGCGCCGCTCGGGACCTGGTACGGGTTCAACCTCGAGGACGTCCACCGGATCCAGCGCGACCTCTACGGCATGCAGCCGCTCTCGCCGGTCGAGAGCTGGTCGCGGCCGGTCGGGACGGGCGCCGACGCGGCGCGGGGGGCGACCGCGCGCCTCGCCGACGCGCTCGTCCGCGTCGAACGGGTCCGGCGATCCCCCGAAGGCACCGACGAACTCTGGTCGCGGGCCCGCTCGCGCTACGGCGCGGCGATCGAGCGCGACGCGCGCTACCTCGACTGGCGCTACGCCGACTGTCCCGACGTCGACTACGCGCTGCTCGCCGCGCGCCATCGCGCGACCGGGCGCCTGCTCGCGCTGCTGGTCCTGCGGGTCGGCTGGGTCCACGAGCCGATCGCGGCGGTCGTCGACTGGGTCGTGCCGGACTCCGCGCTCGCCAATGCGGCCTGGCGAGCCCTGCTCGGCTTCGCCGACGCGACCGCGCGCGGGGCCGGCCTGCCGGAGCTCCGCGCCTGGCTCCCGCCCACCTCGCCCGACCGCGACGCCCTCGCGCGGCGCGGTTTCGTCCGCGGCGACAGCCCCTTCCTCACGAGCGCTTGGGACGACGGGGCGGCGGGGCGGCCGGTCGACTCGCTCCGCCGCGGCTGGCACTACACGATGGGCGACACCGACATCTTCTGAGCGAGGACCAACGATCGTGGAACACCCGCTGCCGCTCCCCGAGCCTCGCGCGACTCCCTACCCGGGCCGCGTGCTGGTGCTGGCACCGCATCCCGACGACGAGTCGATCGGCTGCGGCGGCGCGATCGCGCTCCACGTCGCGCAGGGCGACCCGGTCTCGATCGCGATCGCGACCGACGGCGCGCTGGGCGACCCCGAGGGTCGCTTCCCGCGGGGCGACTACCGGGAACGGCGCCGGCAGGAGGCGCGCGCGGCCGCGGCCGACCTCGGCGCACCCGAGCCCGCGTTCTGGGATCTCCCCGACGGCGGCCTGCGCCACCTGCTCGGCCCGGGCGGGGGCACGGGCGACCTCCATGCGCTCGTGCGCGCCGCGATCGAGCGCACCTCGGCCGAGATCGTCTACGCACCACCCCGGCTCGACACCCACCCCGACCACCACGCGCTCGGTCGCGCCGTCGAGGAGGTCCTCGCGTCGTGGGGCCCCGGGCGGCCGCGCGCCTTCGCCTACGACGTCTGGGTGCCCGTCCACGCGACGCTCGTCCTCGACGTGAGCGCCGCCTGGGCCCGCAAGGAGAAGGCGATCGGCCGCTACGAGAGCCAGCTCGCCTACGTCGACTACCTCCGGGTGGTGCGAGGCCTCGGCGCGGCCCGCACGATCTACCTGCCGGGCGCGGCGTGGGTCGAGGCCTTCGCGGAGATCCGTCGCGGGCCCCGGAACGCATCGGACCACGGGGAGACGCGGCTTTGACAAGGCCGCGAGCCGGGGACTAGGAAAATCTTTCCTCGGTTCTCCCCGGGCCGGCTCGCCCGCCGGGGAGAACCCTCGCGGAAACGAGACACCCGCATGAACCCGGGAAGCCCCGTCCACGCCATCCCCGACATGTTCCAGCCCGTCTCCGCACCCGCGGAGGCGATTCGGCAGTTGTGGTGGCTCGTCGGCGGGATCTCGATCGGCATCCTGCTCGTCGTCGGCGGCATCCTGTGGTGGTGCGCGACGCACTTCCGCGCCCGCCCCGGGGAGGACCGCGAGCCGCCCCAGGTCTACGGCAGCAACCAGATCGAGTTCGCCTGGACGATCGTCCCGGTCCTGATCGTGCTCGTGCTGTTCCTCGCCACCGCGCGCACGATCTACGACGTGCAGGCGATGGTCCCGCCGAAGGATGCCCTCGAGGTCACGGTCGTCGGGCACCAGTGGTGGTGGGAGATCCGCTACCCCGGCCTCGGCGTCGTGACCGCGAACGAGCTCCACGTGCCCGCGAGCGTGCCGGGGGCGAGGCGCCCGACGTTCCTCACGCTGGAGTCGGCCGACGTGATCCACAGCTTCTGGGTGCCGCAGCTCGCCGGCAAGACCGACGTCGTCCCGGCGCGCAGGAACCGCATGTGGGTCGAGCCGACCGAGACCGGCACCTTCCTCGGGCAGTGCGCCGAGTTCTGCGGCACCCAGCACGCGAACATGCTGCTGCGCGTGGTCGTCGACTCGCCCGCGGACTTCGCGGCCTGGGTGGAGGCGCAGAAGCGCCCCGCCGTCGCCGACCCTCGGGTCGCCGTCGGGCGGGCGGTGTTCGAGTCGACCGCCTGCGTGAGCTGCCACACCGTCGCCGGCACGGGTGCCGACGGCACCTTCGGCCCCGACCTGACGCACCTCATGTCGCGCGCGACGATCGCGTCGGGCGCGGCGGACAACGCGCCCGATCGGCTTCGCGCCTGGATCGTGGACCCCCACGCGATCAAGCCGGGCGCCCTCATGCCGGCCATGAAGCTGCCGGACGACCAGGTGGACGCCGTCACGGCCTACCTGTCGACGCTGCGCTAGGAGGCGGGGAAGCATGGCGGTCCTCGATCGAAGCCTCGAGTCGTCCCCGGCGGAGAGCTCGGCCCGCGTGCCGGTCGGCTCGATCCTGCACGACTGGGTGGTCACGGCCGACCACAAGAAGCTCGGGCTCATGTACATCGCCTCGGGCCTGGTCTTCTTCCTGGTCGCCGGCGTCATGGCGAGCATGATGCGCATCCAGCTCGCGCTTCCGCAGAACGACTTCCTCGGGCCGAACACCTTCAACCGCCTGATGACGATGCACGGCACGACGATGGTGTTCTTCGTCGGCATGCCGATGTTCTTCGGCTTCGCGAACTACGTCGTGCCGCTTCAGATCGGCGCGCGCGACCTCGCCTTCCCGCGGCTCAATGCGTTCGGCTTCTGGATGTTCCTCTTCGGGGGCGTCCTCCTCTACTTCAGCGCGCTCGGGAGCGAGGGACTCTACGGCGCGGGCAGCACGCCCGACGTGGGATGGTTCGCGTACGCGCCCCTCACCTCGCGCACCTTCTCGCGCGGCAACGCGACCGACTACTGGATCCTCGGCATCCTGCTGAGCAGCGTCGGCAGCACCGCGACCGCGATCAACCTGGTCACGACGGTCGCGACCATGCGCTGCCCGGGCATGACGCTCGGCCGCATGCCGCTGTTCGTGTGGATCCTCTGGGTCGACGCGATCCTGGTCCTCTTCGTGCTCTCGCCGCTCACCGCGGCGCAGGTCATGCTGCTGTTCGACCGGTTCCTCGGCGCCCACTTCTTCGACACCCAGGCGGGCGGCTCCGCGGTGCTCTGGCAGCACTTCTTCTGGTTCTTCGGCCACCCCGAGGTCTACGTCCTGATCCTGCCGGCGTTCGCGATCGCGTCGGAGGTGATCCCGGTGTTCTCCCGCAAGCCGCTGTTCGGCTACCCGATCATGGTCGCGGCGACGATCTGCATCGGCATGATCAGCATGAGCGTGTGGGTGCACCACATGTTCGTGGTGGGCCTCGAGCCCGGCGCGAACACCTTCTTCGCCGCTTCGACGATGGCGATCGCGGTCCCGACCGGCATCAAGATCTTCAACTGGCTCGGCACCATGTGGGGCGGCCGCATCCGCTTCCGCGTCCCGATGCTCTGGTGCACGGCGTTCCTGCTCGAGTTCGTGCTCGCAGGGCTGACCGGCGTCATCCTCGCGACGGTTCCGATCGACTGGCAGCTCTCCGACTCGTACTTCGTGGTCGCGCACTTCCACTTCGTGCTGATCGGCGGGCTCCTCTTCAACATCTTCGCCGCGATCTACTACTGGTTCCCGAAGGCGACCGGCCGGATGCTCGACGAGGGCCTCGGCCGCAAGCACTTCTTCTGGTTCGTGCTCGGCTTCAACCTGACGTTCCTCCCCATGCACGTCCCCGGCCTGCTCGGCATGCCTCGGCGGATCTACACCTACATGCCCGGACGCGGATGGGACGCCTGGAACCTCGTCGTCACGATCGGCGTCGCCGTCCAGGCGATCGGCATCCTCTACTTCCTCTGGAACGTGATCTCGTCGCTGCGCGACGGCGAGCCCGCGGGCGACGACCCGTGGGACGGCTGGACGCTCGAGTGGGCGACCACCTCGCCCCCGCCGGAATACAACTTCGAGGAGATCCCGACGGTGCGCAGTCGGCGCCCGCTCTGGGACCTGAAGCACCCCGAGGACCCGGACTGGAGGTGGGAATGAGCACCGCGACCGCCGCCGTGCCCGGCGGGCTCGAGGAGGCGACGGGCCCACTCGGCGAGGACCGGAAGGGCCGCGTCGGCATGGCGAGCCTCATCATCGCCGAGATCTCCTTCTTCGCCGTCTTCATCGTCGCCTACCTCTTCTACCTCGGAAAGAGCGCGACCGGCCCGCAGCCGGGAGAGGTCCTGAAGACCCCGGTCGTGGCGACGATCTGCCTGCTCGCGAGCAGCGTCACGATCGCGATCGCCCTGCGTGCGCTGCGCGCCGGAAGCCTGGGCGGGTTCCGCCTCTGGTGGCTCGCGACGATCCTGCTCGGCGCCGGCTTCCTCGTCGCGACCGCCCTCGAATGGCACGAGCTCATCTGGGAGCGCGGCCTCACGATCGCGACGAACCTGTTCGGGACGACCTTCTACTCGCTCGTCGGGTTCCACGCGCTGCACGTGACGCTGGGGCTCTGCATGCTCACCTTCGTGCTCGTGGCGGCGCTGCGCGGGCGGCTGCACCCCGAGGACGCCGAGCGGACCGAGATCCTCTCCTGGTACTGGCACTTCGTCGACGCCGTGTGGATCGCGGTGTTCTGCGTCGTCTACCTGACGGCGCGCTGAGGAGACGGCGATGTCCGCGCGACGCGACGACGACAGGGGGTCGATCCGGATGCCGGCCCCGACGGCCTGGCCGATGCTGCTCGCCGCGGGGATCTGCCTCGGCTTCGGGGGGCTCGTGACGAACGCGATCGTGACGGCGACCGGAGCCGTGCTCGCGGTGATCGCGGCGTGGGGCTGGATCCGGGAGGTCCTCCCGGTGCAGCACCTCGAGGAGGTCGCGCTGCGGCCGGCCGCGCTGCGGGCGAAGGACGTCCGCCCGTCGACCGCCCGGGTCGATCACCTCGAAGTCGGCCAGGACGGCCATCGCATGCGCCTGCCGATCGAGATCCACCCCTGGACCGCCGGGCTCACCGGCGGGCTGATCGGTGCCGGGGTGATGGCGCTCGTCGCGGCCGCGATCGGCGTCGCCGGGTACGGCAGCCCCTGGTACCCGATCAACCTGCTCGCCGCGACGGTGATGCCCTCGCTCTCGCAGGCCGGGACGAAGGAGCTCTCGGCCTTCGACCCCACCGCGTTCGGCATCGCGAGCGTGATCCACCTGCTCGCCTCGCTGCTGGTCGGCGCTCTCTACGGCTTGATCCTCCCGCTGGTGCCGCGGCGCCACGCGCTGATCGGCGGGCTGGTCGCCCCGCTCTTCTGGACCGGACTCCTGTGGGCGGTGCTCGGCGTGCTGAACCCGGCCCTGAACGGTCGCATCGAGTGGCCGGCATTCGTCCTCTCGCAGGTCGCCTTCGGCGTGGCCGTCGGATGGTTCGTCTCGCGCAGCGAGAAGATCGCGACCCTGCAGGACGTCTCGCTGGCCGCGCGCGCCGGCATCGAGGCCTCGGGGCTCGGCAAAGGCAGGGACGAAGCGTGACGAGTCGCCCGGGATCCTCCCTTCTCGCCCGCACCCTGGCGGCGGCGATCGCCTGCGCCGCGATCGCCGGCTGCGACTCGCTTCCCGGAAAGCCGCGCGAAGCCGACCGGCCGATCCGGCCGTCGGAAGTGACCGACTTCGCGGCGCTCTGGGGCACGAACTGCGCCGGCTGCCACGGCGCGGACGGCGATCGCGGCTCGTCGACGCCGCTCGCGAACCCGGTCTACCTCGCCTCGGCGACCGACGCCGCGATTCGCGGCGCCACCGCCGACGGCATTCCCGGGACGTCCATGCCAGCGTTCGCGACGTCGCGCGGCGGCTTGCTGACCGACCAGCAGATCGATCTCCTGGTGCAGGGCATGCGCTCGCGCTGGGGCAAGCCGGTGTCGCCGACCCCGCCCGGGATCGACGACGCCACCGCGGGCGACCCCGGCCGCGGCGCGGCGGTCTTCGCCGCGCGCTGCGCGAGCTGCCACGGGCAGGACGGCGCGGGTGGCCCGAAGGCCGGCTCGGTCGTCGATCCCGACTACCTGCAGCTCGTGAGCGACCGCGCGCTGCGCGCGGCGACCATCGCCGGGCGACCCGACTTCGGCATGCCCGACTGGCGCGGAGAGTCCGGGCGGGAGCCGCTCGACGCAGGGCAGGTCGCCGACGTGGTCGCGTGGATGGCCTCGAAGCGCCCGGCCCCGATCGTGGCGACGGCACCCGCGGCCGTCGCGCCCGCCCACGCGGCGAACCCCGCCGCGGCCCAGCCGACCACGACGAGGAACGATCATGTCCCGTGACCCCGAGAACACCCGGCCCGAGGATCGGGCGCGCCCTGCCGGTGCCGCCTCCCCTCGCACGCCGGTCGTGCCCCCGCCGCCCGTCGACCGGCGCGGCTTCCTGTTCAAGTTCGGCCTCGCCCTGAACGCGGTCGCGGCCGCCCTCTTCGCGCTGCCGCTGATCGGCTACGTCGTCTCGCCGATGCGGCGACGGGCGTGGCAGGCCTGGATCCCGCTCGGGCAGGCCGACGCCTTCCCGGTCGGCGAGACGAGGCTTGCCACCTACCGCAATCCCTTCACCGTCCCCTGGGACGGCGTCACGGCCGACATCCCCTGCTGGGTGCGCCGGATCTCCGAGTCGAGTTTCCAGGTGTTCGCGGTGAACTGCACGCACCTCGGCTGCCCGGTGCGCTGGTTCCCCGAGTCGAGCCTCTTCATGTGCCCGTGTCACGGCGGTGCCTACTACGAGGACGGAAAGCGCGCGTCGGGACCGCCGCCGCGCGGGCTCTTCGAGTACGAGCACAAGATCGAGAACGGCCAGCTGGTCGTGCGCGGGGGACAGATCCCCACGCTCTCGCAGCAGGTGTGAGGGGACGGACCCGATGAAGTCGCTGTTCTCCTCCATCGGCTCCTGGCTCGACGAGCGGCTCGGCCTCTCCGAGACCCTGGCCCCCGTGATGGGCCACCAGGTTCCGCGGGACACCGCGAGCTGGTGGTACGTGTTCGGCAGCGCGACGCTCGTGCTCTTCGCCCTCCAGGTCGTGACCGGGATCTGTCTCGCGCTCGTCTACGCGCCGGCCGCGAACGAGGCGTGGGCGAGCCTCGAGTGGCTCAACTACCAGCAGCCGCTCGGCTGGTTCCTGCGCGCGCTCCACGGCTGGGGATCGAACTTCATGGTCGGCATGATGACGGTCCACATGATCCAGGTCTTCCTGTTCGGCGCGTGGAAGTACCCGCGCGAACTGACCTGGCTCGTGGGCGTCTTCCTGTTCCTCTGCACGCTCGGCATGGCCTTCACCGGACAGATCATGCGCTTCGACCAGGACGCGTACTGGGGCCTCGGCATCGGCGTCTCGATGCTCGCGCGCACCCCGCTGGTCGGCCCCTACCTCGTGAAGCTCCTCGTCGGCGGGCCGATCATCGGCGCGGAGACGCTCTCGCGCTTCTTCGCGCTCCACGTCTTCGTCGTGCCGGGGCTGCTCATCGGCCTGGTCGTCGTCCACCTCGTGCTCGTGCTGCGGCTCGGGATCAACGAGTGGCCGATGCCCGGCCGGCTGGTCGACCGCGAGACCTACCGCGAGAAGTACGAGGAGCTGGTCCAGGCGGACGGGGTCCCGTTCTTCCCGGACGCGGCCAAGCGCGACATCGTCTTCGCCGGGGTCACGATCCTCGCCGTGATCGCCTGCGCCGCGATCTTCGGGCCGATGGGGCCCAACGGCGTGCCCGACCCGACGCTCATCCGCACCGTGCCGCGGCCCGACTTCTTCTTCCTCTCGCTGTTCGCGGCCTTCGCGCTGCTCCCGCCCTGGATGGAGACGGTGCTCATCCTGACCGCGCCGGTGGTCGGCATCGTCGCCCTGCTCGCGATGCCCTTCCTGTTCGGGCTCGGCGAGAAGAGCTGGAAGGCGCGGCCGATGTCCGTGCTGCTCGTCGTCCTCGCCCTGGTGATCCTGGTCACGCTGACCAGGCTCGGCATCACCTCGCCGTGGTCTCCCGACATGGACGCGTGGAGCGCGGACCCGACCCCGGTCCGCTTCCTCGAGGGCCGTACGCCGCTCGAGATGCGCGGCGCGTCCGTGCTGCAGGCGAAGCAGTGCCGCAACTGCCACTCCCTCGGCGGCGAGGGCGGCGAGCGCGGTCCCGCGCTCGACGACGTCGCGACGCGACTCACCCGCGACCAGCTGATCCGGCAGGTGATCCAGGGCGGGGGCAACATGCCGGCCTACGGCCGCAACCTCTCGCCCGCGGAGGTGACCGCGCTCGTCTCCTTCCTGGAGACCCTCCACCCCGCGAACCAGCCCCCGGCGCGCGACGCGAGCCGGCCGGCCGCCGGCGCCCGACCGCCCGCCTGAGGCACGCGCATCGCGCGGGGCCGTGGTAAGCGTCGCGGGTGGATCCCGCGGCCGCGAGCCACGACCCCGCCGTGCTGTCGGCGGTGCTCCGCTCCTGGAGCGCGCCGCCGCTCGCGACCGCCGCGATCGTGGCGACGGTCGCGATCTACGCGCGCGGCTTCGCAGCCCTCCACCGCCAGCGGCCCGATCGCTTCCCGACGTGGCGGCTCGCCGCCTTCGTCGCGGCCTGTGCCGTGCTGTGGGCGGCGCTCGCCTCGCCCCTCGATGCTCTCTCGGGACTGCTCCTCTCGGTCCACATGGCGCAGCACTTCCTGCTCGTGATGGTCGTGCCGCCGCTCGCGTGGCTCGGGGCGCCCGCGATCCCGCTCCTGCGCGGCCTGCCGGCGTCGTGGGCCCGCGGGCTCGCGCCGATCCTCGCCTCGCCGGGCCTGCGCCGGGTGGGCCGCGCCCTCTCGCGACCCGCGGTCGGGCTCGCCGCCTTCACGCTCGCGCTGTGGCCCTGGCACGCGCCCGCGCTCTACGACCTCGCCCTCCGCGACCCCGGCTGGCACGTGGTCGAGCACGCGACCTTCCTCGCCGGCGCGCTGCTCTTCTGGTTCCCGGTGGTGCTGCCGTGGCCCGCGCGCGCCGCCACGCCGCGCTGGCAGGTGCTGCCCGCGCTCGTCGCAGCCGACCTGCAGAACACGGCCCTTTGCGCGATCTTCGCGTTCTCCGACCGGCCGATCTACCCGGTCTACGCGTCGGTGCCGCGCCTCTTCGGCACCGACGCCGTGCGCGACCAGGCGCTCGCCGGCGCGCTCATGTGGGTGCCCTCCCAGCTCGTCATGCTCGCGGCCGCGGCCGCGGTCGTCGTGGGCCTGCTCGACTCCCGGCGCGCGCCGACGGCCGCGCGCGCGGACGTGGCGAGCCGCGGGACGGGCGACGTCGCTCGTGGGGCGCGTCGCGACGGCGCGCTCGACCTGCTCCGGCTGCCGGTCGCCGGCCGGCTCCTGCGAAGCCTCGGCGCCAGGCGCGCGCTGCAGGCGGCGGCCTTCGCGGTCGCCGTCGCGGTCGTCGTCGACGGGCTGCGGGGGCCCACGATGGCGCCGATGAACCTCGCCGGCGTCGTGCCGTGGACGTGGTTCCGCGGGCTCGCGATCG
>JAFMJW010000343.1 GCA_017853315.1 Alphaproteobacteria bacterium | reverse complement strand
GCCGCCGCGATCTCCTCGGCCGTGAATGGGAAGCGGTGCCACCGCTTCTCCGAGTAGGCACGCGTGAAGTCCGCGTAGTGGGGATTCGCCGGATCGGTCGACTGCGAGTAGGTGAGGAAGCCCTCCGCGTGCACGCGGCCGCCCTCCCAGGTGACCGCCTGGATGTAGCTGTTGCCGTCGACGACGCGGTAGCCGCCCGCGCCAAAGCCGTTCGAGTAGGTGACGGTGAACGCCCCGAGGCCGCCCGGTCCGCCGAAGATCGGGATGGCCGGGTCGTTCACGCCCGAGCGCTGCACGTCGCGCAGCGGCGCGTCGAGGGCGAAGCCCGCGTCGCGCACCGCCTCGGCGCCACCCGCGAACGCCTCGGCGATGCCGGGCGCGGAAGCGTCGAAGTCGCGCGGCGTGTTCACCGGGTCGCGCGGGTCGAAGGCGGTGCGCCACGGGATTCTCGGGAGGCGTCTCCAGAACTCGAGCCACAGCGGGTAGCCGATCGCGTCGAGCGAGGCCGTGCCGTCCCAGCGCGCGAGCGCGTCGCAGGCCTCGCTGACGCCCGCATCGTCCTCGCCCGAGCAAGTCGTCGAGAGCACCGCTCCCCGCGCCAATTCGCCCGAGTGGACGTCGGCCGACAGCACGACGTCCTTCAGCACGTCGAGATCGAAGCCCTTCCCCGGTCGTCCGTCGGTGCCGTCGAGCCGGCGCTGCACCTGGAGGATGCCGAGTCGCGTCCGCAGCGAGCGCTCGGTGCGCTCGTCGCCGATCACGCGCGCGTAGCCCTCGACCGGCTGGGCGGGGTTCGTGAGCCAATGGCTGTCGTTCATGTTGGCGACCCAGTCGCGTCGCTCGAGCGTCGGCAGGTGGCCGGGGCCGAAGATGCCCGGGGCGGGTGCGTCGGGGTCGTCGTCCCAGCGACAGGCCGAGCGCGAGCCGTCGAGGACCGGCAGCCCCGGCACGACCGCCGCGACGACCGCGCCGATCGGCGGCGTGCACTCCTTCGCCTTCGCGTCGCTCACGTTGGGCACGACGGTGACGTCGCCGTAGTAGGCGTCGCCGTCGGGACCCGACGCGACCGTGTTCACCCACGGCGTGCCGAGGATGCTCGCGTGGAGCTGCTTGAACTCGTCCAGGTTTCGCGCCGTGTTCCAGTGGAAGAACTGCTCGATCATGCGCGTGTTCTCGAGGTTCGCATCGCGCAGCGCGAAGGCGTTGGCGTCGGTCCAGGCGAGCACGGGCGTGCCCCCGACCGAAATGGTCACCATCGGCCCGTACTCCGATCGCCAGAGCGTGCGCCGCTCGGTCGTGGTCCGGCCGTCGCTCTCGCGGACCTCGATCTCGAGCGGCACGGCTTCCATGTCGCGAACCTCCCCGTCGACCAGGTACTGCGTCGGCCGGCCGGGGACGAGCGAGAGCTGGAAGAGGCCGAAGCGGTAGGCCGTCGAGACCGTGTGGCTCCACGCGACGTGGTCGTTGAAGCCGATCAGCACGAGAGGCACGCCGTAGAGCGAGGCGCCCTCGATGTCGATCGTCCCGGGGATCTCGAGGTGCACGACGTAGAGCCGCTCGGTGCCGACCCAGGGGAAGTGGGGGTTGCCGAAGACGATCGGCTGCCCGCTGCGGGTCGCCTCGGGGCCGAGTGCGTACATGTTGCTGCCGAAGCGTCGGTCGCGCAGACGAGTGAACGGGTCGCCCGGGGCGGGCGCGTCCGGAGTCTCTCGCGGGGCGGTGTTCGCAGCCGCGGCCGCGGCCGCAGCCGGCGCGCCCGGCGGCTGCGCGGTCGCGATCTCGTTTTCCAGCACCGTCGAGCTCGCGATCACGGCGAGCCGCACGAAGCGGCGGAACAGGTCGTCGCTGGAGATCTCGGAGAGCCAGGGCGCGTCGGCACAGGCGGCATGCCGCCCGGGGTGCTCTCCGCCGCGGAGCTCGTGCAGGTAGCGGTTGAAGCCGTCCACCCAGCCGGCGCCGAGCTCCCTCATCTCCGGCGCCGACGCGGAGGCGAGCGCCTCCACCCGGGAGGCGTTCGCCGTGAGCTTCCAGAAGAAGTCGCTGTCGACGTTGCGGGCGACCGCACCGGCGGCGGGGATGTCGTAGCTTCCCTCGCGCCCGAACCACTTCGCGCGCTCGCCGCGGATCGTGACGAAGTCCTCCATCATCGTGCAGAGGTTGTCCTCGGCGAACGCGTAGCCGTAGCCGTAGCCGAGGCTGCCCCAGTCCTTCGCGCGGACGTGCGGGATGCCGTAGGTCGTGCGCGTCACGGTCGCGTCGCGGCCGGAGCCCGCCGGCCCGGAGACGTCCGAGCAGGCGGCGAGAAGGAGCGGCAGGGCGAGGATCGCGGCGGCCCGTGAGCCGAGCGCTCTGCCCGCCCTTCGGCCGGCGGGACGGGACGCGGGGTCGAGCGACGGCGCGGAACTGCGAAGGCGGGTGGTCATGACGGCCCGCTATCACCGGCCGCCGCGGGCGGGAAGGCGATTCGAGGAGGCGTTCGCGCCCCCTAGGGGCATCCCCGATCGAAAAATAGGACGTCGGCCCCATGCCGCCACGGGCAATTCCCGACTCGCCGCATCTCGGCCCATGCCGCTCTGTTGGAGGTGGAAGGGACGACGGGAACGACCGGATGGAGCGCATCCGGCCTCACGATGGGGATCGAACGATGACACGAGGTGAGACGACGAAGGCGCCGACGTTCGCGCTCGCGGCCGCACTGGCCGTGACGCTCGCGGCGACCTCGAGCCATGCCGGCCCCGTGAAGGGGCGGGCGATCGAGACGGGGCAGGAAGAGACCTTCGGCGCGGTGGGCGACACCACGGCCGGGCTGTCGCGGATCTACACGGACCTCGGCAACGGCGTCATCAAGGACGGCCGCACCGGGCTGTTCTGGGAGAAGAAGTCCGACGACGGCTCGATCCACGACTGGGACCACGTCTTCAACTGGAGCCTCGCGGCCCCGTGGAAGACGACCGGGTCGGCCTTCGTGATGATCATCGAGCAGCTCAACACCGCGCCCTGCTTCGCCGGCTTCTGCGACTGGCGGCTGCCGACGGTGAAGGAGCTCCAGACGATCGTGGACTTCGGCCGCAGCGACCCGGCGGTCCCGTCGGTCTTCGACGAGAACTGCACGCCGGGCTGCAAGGTCGAGACCTGCAGTTGCACCCACTCGGAGAACTACTGGACGTCGTCGACGATCAACGGCGCGCCCGGCTACGCATGGGGCGTGAACTTCTACTTCGGCAACGACGACTACCAGTACAAGCCGGC
>JAFMJW010000342.1 GCA_017853315.1 Alphaproteobacteria bacterium | reverse complement strand
ACCCGCGGCCCGACGGCGACGACCGGCTTCCCGCAGGCGTCGTCGTCCTCGGGCTCGTGAGCCTGTTCATGGATCTCTCCTCGGAGATGATCCACGCGACGCTGCCGCTCTTCCTGGTCGCGGTGCTCGGCGTCGACATGGCCTCGGTCGGCCTGATCGAGGGCGTCGCGGAGGCGACCGCGTCGATCTCGAAGCTCGCGGGCGGGATCGCGAGCGACCGGCTCGGGCGACGCAAGCCGCTCGTGCTCGCCGGCTACGGGCTCGCGGCGGCGACCAAGCCGCTGTTCGCGATCGCGGGCTCGGCCGCGACGGTCGTCGCCGCGCGCTTCGTCGACCGGGTCGGCAAGGGAATCCGCGGTGCACCGCGGGACGCGCTCGTCGCCGAGATCACGCCACCCGGCGCACGCGGCGCGGCCTTCGGGCTCCGCCAGTCGCTGGACACGGTCGGAGCCGTGCTCGGCCCCGCCGTCGCGATGACCGTGCTCGCGCTCTCGCCCGGGGCCTACCGGGTCGTGTTCGCGATCGCGGTCCTTCCGGCACTCGTCTCGGTCGCGCTCATCGTGCTCGGGGTCGACGAGCCCCCGGCCGCACCGACGAACGACGGGGCGCTGCACGACGGCGCGTCCGCGGCCGCTCCCGCGCACGCCGCGCGCCCCCTGCTCCGCCGCGCCGATCTCGCGGATCTCGGCGCGCGCTACTGGCTCGTGCTCGCACTCTCGACGGTGCTCACGCTCGCGCGCTTCAGCGAGGCCTTCCTCCTGCTGCGCGCGGCCGACGCCGGGCTCCCGGCCGCGGCCGCCCCGCTCGCGCTCGTCGCGATGAACGTCGTCTACGCGGCGAGCGCGTGGCCGCTCGGGCGACTCTCGGACGCGGGCCGCGCGCGCGTGCTCGTGCCGGGGATCGCGCTGCTCGTCGCGGCCGACGTCGTGCTGGCGCTCGCGAGCGGGCCGGGCGCGGTCCTGCTCGGGGCCGCACTCTGGGGGCTGCACATGGGAGCGACGCAAGGGCTGTTCTCGGCGATCGTCGCCGAGTCCGCTCCCGCCTCCGTGCGCGCGAGCGCCTTCGGGCTGTTCCACCTGGTGACCGGGGTCGCGCTGCTCGCGGCGAGCGCGATCGCCGGAGCCGCCTGGTCGGCGGCCGGTCCTCGCGCGACCTTCGCCTCGGGCGCCGTCCTCGCGTCGATCGCGATGGCGGGCCTTCTCCTGCGCGGCCGCGTCGCGGCACCGTCGCGCCCGGGCGCGGCGCGGGACGACACGCGTTGACGCGCGCGCGCCCGGCATGGTTTGCGTCGAGGCGTGTCGGCCCGGGACGAGCCCCGGGCGACGGACGCGGCCGATGACGAGGACCACCGCCACCGCAGAGCACGAGCGCCTCGCGCGCGACGGCGACCGCTGGCGCCGCTTCGGTCCCTACCTCGCCGAGCGCGCCTGGGGCACCGTCCGCGAGGACTACAGCGCGGAAGGCGACGCCTGGGGGTCGTTCCCGCACGATCACGCGCGGTCGCGCGCCTACCGCTGGAACGAGGACGGGCTCGGCGGATGGTGCGACGACCGGGGGCTCCTCTGCTTCGCGCTCGCCCTCTGGAACGGCCGCGACCCGATCCTGAAGGAGCGGCTCTTCGGGCTCACGAACACCGAGGGCAACCACGGCGAGGACGTGAAGGAGGTCTACTTCTACGTCGACGGGACCCCGACCCACTCCTTCCAGTCGATGCTCTACCGCTACCCGCAGTCGGAGTTTCCCTACGCGGCCCTGGTCGAGGAGTCCGCGCGACGCAGTCGCGAGGAACCGGAGTCCGAAGTCGCCGACACGGGCGTCTTCGCGGGCTCGCGCTTCTTCGACGTCCGCATCGAGTACGCGAAGGCGACGCCCGAGGACGTGTTCGTCCGGGTGACCGCGACGAACCGCGGACCGGACGAGGCGGAGCTCCACCTGCTCCCGACGCTCTGGTTCCGCAACGACTGGGACTGGGAGCCGGGGCGGGCGCGCCCCGAGATCGTGGCCGTCGGCGCCGACTCGGTGCGCGCGCACCATCCCGCGCTGGGCCACCACCTGCTCTCCTGCGACCGCGCGCGCGACACCGCGGGGCGCACCGCTCCCGGCAGCGACCCGCAGCTCCTGTTCACCGAGAACGAGACCAACCACGAGCGGCTGTTCGGCTCGCCCAACCGCACGCCCTTCGTGAAGGACGCCTTCCACCGCTTCGTCGTGGGCGGCGAGCGCGGCGCCGTGAACCCGGCCGCGCGCGGAACCAAGACCGCCGCCTGGTACCGGCTGTCGATCCCGGGGGGCGAGAGCCGCACGCTGCGGCTGCGGCTGCGCTCCACGCGCGCCGAGGACCGGGTCGCCGGCGACGCGTTTACCGACTTCGACGCGACGTTCGCACTGCGGCGTCGCGAGGCCGACGAGTTCCACGCCTCGCTCCTGCCCGAGGGGGCGCGCCCGGAGCTCCGGCTCGTGCAGCGTCGCGCTCTCGCGGGGCTCCTCTGGAACAAGCAGTTCTACCACTACGACGTGCGACCCTGGCTGCGCGGCGACCCGGCGCAGCCCCCGCCCCCGCCCGAGCGCCGGCGTGGTCGCAACCGCGAGTGGGAGCACCTGAACGCCTGCGACGTGATCTCGATGCCCGACACGTGGGAGTACCCGTGGTTCGCGTCGTGGGACCTCGCGTTCCACTGCGTGCCGCTCGCCCTCGTCGATCCCGACTTCGCGAAGCGCCAGATCGACCTCCTCCTGCGCGAGTGGTTCCAGCACCCCAACGGGCAGCTGCCCGCCTACGAGTGGGCGTTCGGCGACGTGAACCCGCCGGTGCTCGCGTGGGCCGCGTGGCGCGTCTACCGCACCGAGCAGGCGGTGCGCGGCACCAAGGACCGCGCGTTCCTCGAGCGCACGTTCCACAAGCTCCTGCTGAACTTCACCTGGTGGGTGAACCGCAAGGACTCCGAGGGCAACAACGTCTTCCAGGGCGGCTTCCTCGGGCTCGACAACATCGGCGTGTTCGACCGCAGCCGGCCGCTGCCGACCGGCGGCACGCTCGAGCAGAGCGACGGCACGAGCTGGATGGGGATGTTCTCGCTCGACCTGCTGACGATCGCGCTCGAGCTCGCGCACGAGAACCCGGTCTACCAGGACGTCGCGACCAAGTTCTTCGAGCACTTCCTCTACATCGCGGAGGCGATGAACAACCTGGGCGGCGAGGGCGTGCCGCTGTGGAACGACGAGGACGAGTTCTTCTACGACGTGCTCCACCTGCCCGACGGCCGCGT
>JAFMJW010000006.1 GCA_017853315.1 Alphaproteobacteria bacterium | reverse complement strand
GACGCTGGGAGAGCGTGACGGCGAGCCCTTTGCACCTGCCCGCCGAAGGCGAGGGGACGGGACCGGGCGCGCCCGGGGCCGGGCAGGCCGCGGTACCGTCGAGCGGGGTGCGGAGCCCCCGCAGGCGCTCCTGACCCGGTCTCGGGCAGGGGATGGGTCCGCTCCCCCTAGGGGCGCCGAGGGCGCGGCCGCGGCGCGAATTTCCTTGACTTTGGAATTCGTGAGGCCGATACAACGGTTCGCGCCCCGATCGGGTTCCACCCTACGGGCGGCCTTTCTCGACAACCATCGAATCGGAAGACACCGTCGACGGCCCTCGCCGGGTCGAGACGCGTGATCCCGGGGACATCCATGCAGACCACGGCACCGAAGACCACCAAGACACTCAATTTCACCGACGTCCTGACGGCCATCGCACTCGTGGCCACGATCATCGGCGGACTGCTCACGCTCTGATCCCCGGCGCCTCGGCGCGTCGGAATTTTCCCGATTGTCGCAGGTCGGTCCCTGCGGCTAGATCGCAGACACGTCGGTCCCGTCCCTCTCCGGGCGGTCGAGCGGCGAGGAGCGATCGGGGCCGGGGATGAAGGCTTGGACGAGCAGACGGGGTGCGGGGCGACCCTTCGCGACCCCATCGGGACCGGGCCCGCGATCGGCGGTCGCACTCTTCGCCGCCTGCCTCGCGATGGCGGCGTCCCGACCCGCCGTCGCCGCGGACGTTCCCGGCGGCGGACCCCGATCGAGAGACTGCGTCTCGATCTTCCGCACGGACGCGGAACCGGCCGCCGGCGGCTCCTCGATCCGGTGCCGCGACGGAGACCCCGCCTGCGACGCCGACGGCACGGTGAACGGGTCCTGTGCGTTCACGGTACGCATCTGTGCGAGCAGCACGCGCGATGCGTCTTCCTGCCTGTCGCCGGGCGCGGACGAAATCGTGGTCGCCCATGCGCTCGACGACGGTGACCCGCAATTCGACCCGGACTTCCAGGCGCTCCAGTCGCGGGTCGACGGACTCGACCTCCCGCGAACCGAGCAGGACCTCTGCACGAGCGCGGCGCGGGTGGTCGTGCCGCTTGCGGGGCCGTTCGCGGGCAACCGGTGTCGGGGGGCGCGCAAGACGCTCCGGACGCACGCGATCTCGCTCCCGATCCCCGGCATCGGCCGGATCGAGGACGCGGACGTCCTCCGGCTCTCGTGTGTGCCCGCCGAAGACTCCTGCATCCCGACGACACTCTTCGACGGCACCTTCGATCGCATCCAGGGACAGGTCTTCGATCGCTCGTGCGCCCTGTCGGGCTGCCACGACTCGCAGACCCGCATGGCGGGACTGCTGCTCGAGGTGGGGGCGTCCCGGTCGAATCTCGTCGGCGTCACGCCGACCACGACGGCGGCGGCCGACCTCGGCTGGAATCGCGTGACACCGGGCGATGCGGCGACGAGCCTCCTGTTCCGCAAGCTCTCGGGCGACCTCGGGGCCGGGCTGGGCGAGCGCATGCCCTTGCGGCGCAGGGCGTTGCCCTCGCGCCTCGTCGAGATCGTGCGGCTCTGGATCGACGCCGGGGCCCCCGCGACCGGCTGGGTTCCCGGCACGGAGGAGTGAGACGGCGATGGGCGGCGAAACGACGATCCTCGACCGGCGCTCGGCGCGCCACCTCCTGCGGCGCAGCGGCTTCGGCGCGAGCGAGCGGGTGGTCGACCGCTGGCTGCGCTTCGGCCTGACCCGCGGGCAGGCGGCCGACGAGCTCGTGTCCTTCACGCCCGCGGGCTTCAAGCCCGGCGGACGCTCGCTGGGCGAGCTGCACAACGCCTGGGTCAAGTACCTCCTGAAGGCCCGCTCGGGGCTGAACGAGAAGCTCGTGCTCTTCTGGCACGACCACTTCGCGACGTCCTTCGGGAAGGTCGGCGACGAGATCCTCGTCGGGCGGCAGAACCAGGTGCTCCGCAAGGCCTGTCGCGGGAACATGATCGACCTCGTGAAGGCCGTGAACCGCGACCCGGCGATGATGATCTTCCTCGACACGGTGAAGAACTCGAAGACCGAGCCCAACGAGAACTACGGCCGGGAGATGCTCGAGCTCTTCACGCTCGGGACGGTCGACCTCGACGGCCGGCGCAACTACTCCGACCAGAAGGACCCCGCCGCGATCGCGCGTGCGTTCTCCGGCTGGGGAATCGACCGCACGAGCGGGGCGCCGGTCTTCCGCGACTCTCGCCACGACACGCAGGCGGCCTATCCGGAGCGGGGCCCCAAGATCCTGTTCGGGGCCGACGACGCGAGCCCGCAGGGCTACGGCGGGTTCGGCCCCGGCGGAGCGAGCTTCGCCGACGCCGGCGAGGGTGCGCAGGAGATCGATCGGGTGACCGAGATCGTCTTCGCTCACCGCGACGGCGACGGGGTGCCGACCGTGGCGCGACGCACGGCGAAGCGGCTCTTCGAGTTCTTCGCGTACGGGGCCTACCGGGATGCGCAGGGCGTGGACCGCGGCGGCTTCGCCTCTCCGGAGCCCGGCTCCGAGGAGCGCCTCGCGATCGACGAGGTGATCTCCCGCTCGGGCTTCGCGACCCGGTGGGAGGTCGGCGCGCTGGTGCGCGAGATCCTGGTCCACGACGCGTTCTACGCCGGCCTCGACGACCCCGCGCGCAAGTCGGTGAAGTGGCCGATCGACTTCGCGGTGACGACGCTGAAGACCCTCGGGGTGAAGCTCATGGGCCGCGACTCGCGCGTGCCGGGGCTCGGCGACCGCAGCGTCTACACGCACCTCTCCAACATGGGGCAGGTCGTGCTGAACCCGCCGAGCGTGTTCGGCTGGGACTGGGAGGGCGCCTGGGTCGGCAGCCAGTCGCTTCTCGCGCGCTTCGGGTTTGCACGCGACGTCTACACGGCGCGCTCGACCGGCGGGATGCGACCGGAGAAGCTCGTCGATTCCACGCTGACCGACCCGGGAGCCATCGTCGATGCGGTCGCCGAGCTTCTCGGCGTGCGGGAGGACCTCTCGGCGGGGGAGCGCGCGGCCCTCGTCGGCTACCTCGGCGCGGGTCCGGTGAACCTGCTCGACCCGGTCACCGTCGACAAGAAGCTGCGGGGCCTGATCGGCCTCGTGCTCCAGTCGCCGGCCTACCAGCTCCACTGAAGGGATGCCGGACATGGATCGACGCCGATTCCTCTCGCGCACCGGCTGGCTCACCGCGGGGGCGCTGCTCGGGCCCGGGCTCTTCTCGCGGCCGCTCGTGCGAGGCGCGCTCGCCGCGCAGGGCGATCGCTACCTCGTGTCGCTCGTGCTCGACGGCGGCAACGACGGCCTGAACACGATCGTGCCGATGGACGACGGCGACGGCTCGCTGCGCTCGGACTACGAGGCGGCGAGGCTCGGCGGCACCGGCGGGCTGCGGCTCGCGGTCGACGGCCCGAATCCGCTCTTGCCGCTCTCCGTCGCCGGTCTCGCCGGCCGCGACCCCAACACGGGCGCGGAGCTCGGCATGCACCCGGGACTCGCCGGGATCGTCCCGGGGGTGATCGAGGCCTCGGGCGACCCGGGCTTCGGCGGGCTGCACGCGCTGTGGGCCGCGGGCAAGGTCGCGGTCGTCCAGGGCTGCGGTTTCCCGGACTACAACCTCTCGCACGACGAGGCCCGCCGGGTGTTCCACACGGCGAATCCGCGAGGCGTGTCCGCGCTCGCCACGAGCGGGTGGCTCGGCCGGACGCTGGCCCGGCCGGCCGCCGGGTTCGGCGCGACCGACGTCCCGGGCTTGAACTTCCGCGACGCGGTGGCGGGCGAGTTCCGGCAGCACGCGACGGCCGTCGCCGCCGCCCGCCGACTCTCGGACTTCACGATGCCGAAGGACGTCTCGGCCTACTCGTCCGACAATGCGGCGAAGCTCGCCGCGATCGAGGCGCTCTACGCGGCCCAGTCGAGCCGCCCCGGGCCGTGGCGCGAGCTCGGCGACGCGGGCACGGCGACCTTCCGCTGCATGGACGTCTTCCCCGCCGCGAGCAAGCTCTACCTCGCGGACCGGGCGGCCTGGTCCGCAGGCTACGACAAGATGGGCCTCGGCACCGGCCGCGACCTGCGCGAGGTGGCAAAGGCGATCTACGCGCGCGAGTCGGGCGACGAGCGCGTGCAGGCCTTCGCCTTCCGCGTCGACAACGGCGGCTACGACACGCACTCCGACCAGGGTGGCGCCGACCCGGCGGGCCAGCACTGGGCGCTGCACGCCGAGCTCGGGGCGTCGCTCAAGCACTTCTTCGACGACCTCGCCGACATGGGCTCGGCGCTCGACCGGCGCGTCACCGTGCTGGTGTGGAGCGAGTTCTCGCGGCGGGTCCGCCAGAACGACTCCGGCACGGACCACGGCTCGCAGGGGCCGATGTTCGTCGTGGGCGGCGGGGTGAACGGCGGGGTGGTCGGCAATCATCCGAACATCGCCTCGTCCGATCTCGCGAGCGACGGCAATACCCGCTACCGCCAGGGCACCCACGACTTCCGCTCGACCGATGTGCGCGACGTCTACGGCACGCTCCTCGTGCAGTGGCTCGGCGTTCCCGCGGCGGCGGTGATCGACCCGGCGACCGGCATGCTGCGCCTCGACGACGGGCCGCCCGACGAGCGCTGGACGGTCGCGAATTTCGACCTGCGGCGGGCCGTCGACGGCGCCCCGCTGTTCGCGGCCTGAGGCGACCTTCGCGGCGACGCCTCACCCCGGAGCGCCGACGCGCCCGGGATCGACGTCCCGGTTCCGGTCCACTCGCGACAAGACCGAGGGGGACACCCTCGGTCCTGTGGTCTGCCTCGGCCCTCGAAGGCGATCGCTCGCGGGGCGGGAGGGGCCGGCGTGCCGACTCCTCCCGCCCCGCGGCGACCCCGGTCAGGGAGCCGAGAGGTTGGTGTAGACGGTCAGGAACTTGTCGAGCTTCGCCACGCCGACGCCGCCCAGGTTGAAGCCGAGGAAGGCCGGCAGCGGGATGGCGGGCAGGGCGTCCGACGTGAGCAGAGGGACCAGGGAGGCGACCAGCCCGGGCAACTGCTGGGTCTCGAAGGCCACCTGGTCGACACCGATTGCGTTCTTCAGGAGGTTCACGGTCACGTTCGAGGCGTCGACGCCGCCGAGCGTGATCGCGAGGGCCCCGTTGGCGAACCCGAAGCTCGCACCGAGACGGGCGTCGAAGGCACCCTCGAGGAGGATCTTCTCGCTGCCGTCGTTCTGCACGATGCGCACGATGATGTTGGAGATGCGGAGCTCCGTCGTCTCGCCGTTCAGGCCGACGTCGCCCGTGACGATCGGCGCGATCGTCGGGACCACCTCGAGGCGGACCGGCGTCGTGCCGGGGAGCTTCTGGAACTCGGGGAAGAGCGCCCCGATGGTGGCCGCCGTGAGCGGCTCGGCTCCGTTGCCGAAGTCGAAAGCCGAGAAGGTCAGGTTCAGCAGGCCGCACTCGACCTGGGTCTTGAGCAGCTGGTTGAAGGCCGTGGCGGACAGCCCGAAGCCCAGGTTGAAGGGCGTGCCGCCCGGGGTGTTCCCCGAGAAGGTCGGGTAGGCCTCGGTGAACGAGAGCGTCCGCGAGAACTTGGGGGCACCCGGCGGGTAGACGCACTGGCCCGTGCCCGTCCCGTTCGACGACACGATCCGCGCGTTCGACTTGAAGGTGAAGCCGGCGCTGTCGACGATCACGGCCGTGAACGGCGCCTTGAAGGAGACGCCGAGCGCATCGCCGAGCGTGGTCGCGATCGTGAGACCCGAGAGCGCGGTCTCGATCGCGTCGGCGACCGGCGCGTCCGCGGGGCCGCTGCCGTCGGGGTCCTTGAGGAAGTTGACCAGCGCTCCCTGGACGGTGTCGCGCAGGTTGCCGGCGAAGAACTGGACGATGCCGCAGCCGGCGCTGCCGTCGTTGTTCTGGCTGTAGCCATTCAGCGCGACCCGGGGCGAGCCGATCAGGTTCACGTCGAGGTACTCGTTGTTGGTCGTCACGTCCGGAGCGAGCGAGTAGTCTCCGTCGACGTGCAGGTCGGTCGAGGTGAAGCCGATACGGCCGCAGTCGACCACGCTGTCGATGCGGACGTTCGCATTCACGCCGTAGATGGTGAGGTAGGCGATCGCATACCCGCTCTGCGCGTCGAGGTTCACCGCGAAACTGTTGAACGACGGCGGCGGGTTCGTGACGTAGGCCGACGCGCGCGCGAGGCACCCCGCGAACGAATCCTGCACGCAGACGTTGTCGATGACCTTCGTGCCCACGGGCAGGAGCGCCGCGAGGTCCAGGCCGCTGCCCAGCAGGTTCACGATCGCGGGTTCGATCTTGTCGAGGCCCGAGTCGTTCACCCGCAGCGCGATCGTGTTCGACGAGTAGTCCGCGTCGGCGATCGAGTTGCCGCGGATCTGGACCGTGCGGTCGTAGGCCTTCCAGCCCGTGCGCCACTTGTCGTTCAACTGGACGCGGATCGGGTTGAAGATCTTGGCCGCGTCGAGCGCGACGGTGGTGGTGAAGGTGCCGTTCGCGGCGACCGGAACGATCACGCCGTTGATGTCGAGGTTCGACCGCTCCGCGGTGAGGTTCGTCACGTGCCCGGTCACGGTCGTCGAGCTGTTGGTCGTGAAGAGGCCGTTCGCCGGCGAGTCGATGACCACCGAGTACTGCAGCTCGCAACGGCTGGGCTCGCGGTTGGGCTCGCAGTACCAGCCCGTCTCGATCCCGAAGGTGCTGCTGCACCCGTCGTCGTTGCGGGTGTTGCCGTCGTCGCACTGCTCGCCGCCGCGGACCAGGCCGTCGGCAGGGATGGTGGCGCAGGCCGACGGCACGCCGCCGCAGGTCCAGCCGCTCTCCTTCTGGCAGGTGACGGAGCAGCCGTCGCCGCCCACGAGGTTCCCGTCGTCGCAGGTCTCGACGCCGTCGATGAGGCTGTCGCCGCAGCCCACCGCGCGGCACACGCTCGGCTGGCCGGTGCAGGTCGCGGTCGCCTCGACCGTGCACGTCGAGGAGCAGCCGTCGCCGTTGTTCTTGTTGCCGTCGTCGCAGGCCTCGGGCGCGTCGATGATGCCCTCGCCGCACTGCTTGAAGCGGCAGGCGCTCGGCTCGCCCGCGCACAGGGCGTTGGTCTCGATCTGGCAGGTGGCGGAGCAGCCGTCGCCGCTCACCTTGTTGCCGTCGTCGCACTGCTCGGTGAAGCGGATCTTGCCGCTGCCGCAGGCGTCCTTGCAGACACTCGGCTGGCCGGTGCAGGTGAAGCCGTTCTCGATCGTGCCGCTCGACGAGCAGCCGTCGCCGTTCGTCGTGTTGCCGTCGTCGCACTGCTCGTTGCCCTTGATCAGGCCGTCGCCGTGGATCGGGGAGCAGGAGGTCCCGCTGCAGGTCCAGCCGGTCTCGACCACGCAGGCCGAGGAGCAGCCGTCGCCGTTGGCGGTGTTGGCGTCGTCGCACTGCTCGGTGCCGTCGGTCACGGCGTCGCCACAGGCGGTGGGCTCGGGGCAGGAGCCGTTCGAGTCGTTGCCGTCGTCGGCGAGGTCACAGTCCTTGGCCGTGCCGTACATCGCGTTGGCGAGCGTGCAGATGCGGCAGAGCGAGCGATTCTTCACGCAGTAGCCGGCGCTGACCGGGTCGGTCGCGCCGCAGCCCGGCATGGCCACGGGGACCGAGATGCCGAGCGAGGTGCAGACCGGGATGACCTTGTCGCGGATGGCGGTGCGGCAGGCCTTGTCGATCTTCTGTTTGTCGTCGGGCTGCTCGTTGCCGCCGACGCCGCCGAAGCAGGCCGCGATCGCGTTCACGCCGTTCAGCGTGCCGGCCTTCCAGGCGGACTTCAGGCAGTCCTCGAGACCCTTCACGCGGGTGTCCTGGCAGCTCGACACCGCCTTGCGGATCGTGTCCTGGCACTTGAGCCCGTTCGTGTCCTTGCGCGTGAGCGCGTTCACGTCCTGGCCGAAGATGTCCTTGTAGAGGTCCACGCTGTGCTGGAACGCGAGCGTCGGCGGGGTCGCGAGCGACGTGAGGCCGAAGGCCGGCAGCGAGGTGCCGCAGGACGACGCCGTGTCGGCGATCAGTTTGTCCTGCGCGCTCTTCACCGAAGCGTTCGCGAACGGGGCCGCGCAGGGCAGCACCTGCGAGGTCGTCCCCTTCGCGTAGGAGGCCGCGCAGCCGGCGATCGCCTTGGTCTCGGCGAGCAGCACCTTCTGGGCGCCGTCGGTGACCTTGGCGATGCAAGAGTACGCGTCGGCCGAAGCCTCGCGCGGCGACCAGGCCATGGCCATGCAGGCCACGGCCACGACGAAGAAGAGCCCCTTCTGGATTCGCATCACGTTTCCCCCATCCTTGCGCGAGGTTGGACCGGTTCCTGCCCGTTCGGTCGGCCGACCTAATCCCACGGGTGACTAGGGGACTTCAAGAGCAAATCCTACGGGGTCCCCCGATTTTCTCCGGCCCGGCCCGGGAGCTGGGCGAGAGCCTCGGACGTCGTCCGTGCTATCCCGCCGGTGCATGGCGGAGCCGGGTCGGGCGAGGTTTCTGCGGGGCGTGGGTCGGCGAGGTTGCGTCCTCGTGGCGCTCGCGGCGCTCGGGCTGCTCCAGGCCGCGTGCACGGCTGCTCCGTCGAGGCTCCGCGGCGGACCTGCCCCGGGAGGCGCTCCTCCGACCAACTCGCCGGACGTCGTCGCGGCGGGCAACGGGCTCGCGGCCGAGAAATTTCACGGTGCCGTCCGCCTGCGCGCCGACCTGACCGTTCGCCCGATCGCGCCCGGGGTCTTTCTCCACGAGTCCACGCGGGCGCTGCCGGGCCTGGGCCCGATCGGCTCGAACGGGCTCGTCGTGCTCGGCTCCCGCCACGCCCTGCTGGTCGATACCGCGTGGGGCGACGAGGCGACGGCGGCGCTCCTCGACTGGGTCGAGCGGGAAACCGGCCGTCGCGCCACCGACCTGGTCGTGACCCACTCCCACGACGACCGGATCGGTGGAATCCGGGAGGCCCGGCGCCGGGGGATCCGGGTCCACGAGTTCGAGGGGACGGCGCGACGCGCGAGCGCCGACGGTTGGCCGCCGCCGGACGAAGTCTTCGCCTCGGAGGCCTTGCTGGCCGTCGACGACGTGCGGGCGGAAGTCTTCTTTCCCGGCGCCGCCCACTCGCCCGACAACGTGGTCGTCTGGCTGCCCGGGCCGCGCATCCTGTTCGGTTCGTGCATGATCCGGTCGGGCGACGCGACCGACGTCGGCAACCGCGCGGACGCGTCGCTCTCGACGTGGGAGGCCTCGCTCGCAGCGGTCGAAGCCCGGTTTCCCGGGCCGACGACCGTGGTGCCGGGGCACGGATCGCCCGGGGGAATCGAATTGATCGCGCGAACGAGGCAGGTCGTGCGCGAGGCGGTCTCGAACCCCCGGATGCCCTGACGCGAGGCCGAGCCTCGGCTTCGGCCCTCCCGGTCGGGCGGCCCCCCGGGGTCGTTTCGGCGGCCGGGAAAAAGAAACGGGGTCGCGTTTCCGCGACCCCGCAAGGATGGCTCCGGATTCGTAGCCGTTCACCAACCCATTCGCAAGCCTCTCGGCGGGACAGGTTCTCTCCGCTCGCATTGTCCCGAAAATGCGAACGCCTGCGAATCCAGGTGGTTACGCCTGGCGAGCCGGGACGCTCTCGCTGATTCGCGCCGTCCCGCTGCGAACGCGGGGGCCAAGCGCGGCAGGCGCGCCCACGTTGGCCGCTGGCGCGCGTTCGAGGCGCCGCGTGGCCCAGAGGCCCTCGGCCGGGAGACTGGCCACACGGGCGAAACGGCGCGCCGTCACCCGGGCCCGAACTTCCCTGCGACGTAGCCGATCGGGATGACGCCCGGCAGCACCTCCGCTCGCGTCACGCGGACACCCGCCTCTTCGACCGCCTGCCGGAGCGACTTCGCCGTGAAGCGCCGGTGCCCCGGGAAGCCGGTCACGGCCAGCGCCCGCGAGACGACCCACGAGAGCGCAGTCTCGTCGTGGCAGAAGGTCGGAACGACGAGCAGGCCGCCCGGCTTCAGCACGCGTCGAAGTGCCGCCAAGGCGCTCGGCAAGTCCGGAACGAGGTGGAGGACGTTCGCTGCGACGACCGCGTCGAACGACGCGTCGTCGAACCGGAGGGCGTAGAGGTCGGCCTGCTCGCATCGCACGTTCGCCACCTGGGCATCTCGCACGCGCCGCTCCAGCGCGGCGACCATCGCCGCCGAGTAGTCGGTGGCGATGACCTCCCCTGCGCCAGCAGCGAGCGCGGGCGTGACGAGCCCGGTGCCGGCCGCCACCTCGAGCACGCGCTCCGCACCGCGTACCGCTTCGCCGGCCAGTTCCACCATGCGTGGGATAGGCCGACCCAGGAGCGCCATCGAGCGCTCGTAGTTCTTGGCGTGCTTGTCCCAGTAGCTGCGGTCGCCGTCGGTCATGTCGTTCCCCGTCGATGTTCGTAGGCCAGGAGCCTCAGCGCGTTCGCGACGACGAGCAAGGTCGAGCCCTCGTGCAGCGCGACGGCGACGCCGATCTTGGCGAGGCCTAAGATGGTCGCGGGGATGAGGAACGCCACCATGCCGAGGCTGGCCCAGAGGTTCTGACGGATGATGCTGCGCGCCGCGCGGCTGAGCCCGACCGCGAACGGCAACGCGCGCAAGTCGTCGGCCATGAGCGCGACGTCGGCGGTCTCGAGCGCGACATCCGAGCCGCCCGCGCCCATAGCGATGCCCACCGTGGCGTTGGCCATCGCGGGCGCATCGTTCACGCCGTCGCCTACCATCGCGACCCGACTCTTCGATCTCGCGAGCTCGGCGATCGCGCTGACCTTCTGCTCCGGGAGGAGGTCTCCGCGCGCGAGCCGGATCCCGACCTGCTTCGCGATGGCATCGGCCACGAGCTGATGATCGCCCGTGATCATGATCGTCTGTTCAACGCCGAGCGCGTGGAGTTCGGCAACGACCGTGCGTGCGCTCTCCCGAGGTGTGTCCATCACGCCGAGAACACCGAGAAAGCGCTCGCCCGAGTGCACGACCATGACGGTGCGCCCGTCTCCTTGGAGCTTGCTGACCGCATCGGCGACGCTCGGCGGAAGCGAGCCCTCTCGCGTGAACAGGCCGGGTTTGCCGATGCTCACCACGCTTTCACCGACCTTGGCGCGGACACCATAGCCGATGATCGCCTCGACCTCCGTGGCCTCCGGCACCGTGAGGTCGGGGCGACGCGCTCGCACGCCGTCAACTATTGCACCTGCGAGCGGGTGGTCCGACTGCTTCTCCACCGCCGTCGCGATCGCGAGGAGCTCGTCCTCCGACGCGCTGTCGAGCGCTGCGACGTCCGTGAGGCGCGGCTTGCCTTCCGTGAGGGTGCCCGTCTTGTCGAACGCGATGGCTCGAACGAAGCCGAGCGACTCGAGGTGGGCACCACCCTTAAAGAGCACGCCGGCTCGCGCGGCACGGGCCACGCCCGAAAGGACCGCGCTCGGGGTCGCGATGGCGAGCGCGCAGGGGCTCGCGGCGACCAGCACCGCCATCGCGCGGTAGAGGCTCCGCGCGAACGGCTCGTCGAGCACCATCCACGCGAAGAGCAGGCCCACGACGACGACCAGGATGATCGGGACGAACACGCGCTCGAAGCGATCCGTGAACTGCTGTGTCGGGGATTTCTGGGTCTCGGCCTCGGCCACCAGCTTCACGACGCGCGCGAGCGTGCTCTCGCCGGCGGTCTTGGTGACGATGACGGTCAGGGCTGCGGCTCCGTTGATGGTGCCCGCGAACACGCGATGCTCGGCGTCGAGCTCGTCGGGCACCGCGAGCGCTGCCTCCGGGTCCGGGACCGGCCGCTTGTCGACGGGAACGCTCTCTCCAGTGATCGGCGCCTGGTTCACGCTGCTCGTCCCGGCGTTCACGAAGCCGTCCGCAGGGATGCGCGTGTTCGGCTTGACCAAGATGCGGTCACCTCCGACGAGCTCGGCGACCGCCACCTCCTCGTCGCGATCGTCGTCGTCGAGCCGCAGGGCTGTCTCTGGGACGAGCTTCGCGAGCGCCTCGATGGCGTTGCGGGCCCGCCGCATCGCATAGCCTTCCAGGGCGTGGCCGAGCGTGAATAGGAACAGCAGGAGCGCCCCCTCGAACCACTCGCCGAGAACGGCCGCTCCCATGGCCGCGAGCAGCATGAGGAAATCGATCTCAAACCTGCGCGCTCGCAGCGCGACGGCGACCTCCTTCACCGTGAACCACGCGCCGAGGACGTACGCGAGGGAGAACAGGGCGGTCGCGACGGTCGCGCCGACTTCTGCCTTCTCGAGGCCCCACCCGACGGCAGTGAGCACACCGCACGCGACGCTGAAGACGAGCTCGGAGCGTTCACCGAATGGACCTCCGTGCTCATGTTCTTGCTCCTCGTGTTTTGCGACGGCCGCCGCGGGAGATGCGGGCTCCGCGTAGGAGACGATCCCTGCCTTGGACGCGACCGCGAGGAGCGCCTCCCGGCTCGTCTTTGCGGGATCGAACTCGACGTACAAGCGGCGCGTCCCGAACGCGACCGAGGCATACAGCACGCCGGGTTGTCGTGCGAATACACCCTCGGCGAGGCGCGCCTGGCGCTCGTGGCGCAAGCCCACTGCCGGCGCGGACAGGTGCTCGTAGCGCGCCCTCAGCTCGGCGCCAGTGCGCTCCACGAGCGCCTCCACCTCCTCGAGTCGCACGGACGTGGGCTCGTAGTGGAGGCACAGCTTCGGCCGGCCCGGCTCGGCACGGTCCACGTGCACGTGCGTGATGCCTCGGGTCGCGCCGAGCGTGGCCACGAGACGCTCGACGCAGGCGTCGCACTCTGCCGCCTCGCTCGGCAGCACAAGGTCCATATCGAGCTTGTGCTTCACACCGCTCCCTCGGCTTGCGCTGCACCGCCACCCGCATCTCGTGCGGTCTCCTCCCCGGCGTCTCCCGAGGGCGGCGGTTCATCCTTGCGGTAGATGAACGCGTAGACGGTGGGGAGCACGAACAGGGTCAGGAAGGTCGCGCTCACGAGGCCGCCGATGACGACGGTGGCGAGCGGCCGCTGCACCTCTGCGCCCGCGCTCGTCGACAACGCCATCGGCAGGAACCCGAGGGCGGCAACCGTCGCCGTCATCACCACGGCGCGCAGCCGCGCCTCGGCTCCCTCTCTGGCAGCCTCGAGCGGCGACCTGCCCTGCTCGCGCAGCTTCTTGACCGTCGTGAGGAGCACGACGCCGTTGAGGACCGCGATGCCGAAGAGCGCGATGAACCCGATGGCCGCGCTGATCGAGAACGGCATGCCGCGCAGCGCGAGCAGGAACACGCCACCCACGGCCGCGAACGGCACATTCAGGTAGATGAGCAACGTCGGCCTGAGCTGACCGAACGCCATGTACAAGAGGATGAAGATGAGCCCGAGCGCGAGGGGCACGGCGATCGCCAGGCGCTCCGAGGCGGCCCTGAGGTTCTCGAACTGCCCGCCCCAATGGACGACGTAGCCGGGCGGCAGTTCCACCTGCTCCTGAACCCGCGCCTGCGCCTCGTTGACGAAGGACGCGAGATCGCGCCCGCGCACGTTCACCTCGACGTTCGTTCGGCGGCGCACGCTTTCGCGGCTCACGCTCGCCGGAGAGTCCACGATCTGAATGCTGGCGATCTGTCCGAGCGGCACCAGCAGACCGCTCGCGCCGCTGACAGGCAGGGTTCGCACCTCGTCGATGTCGTCGCGCAGCGCGGCTGGGACGCGCACTTGAAGGCGGAAGCGCCGCTCTCCTTCGTAGACCTCGCCCACGGCCCGGCCTCCCAAGGCTTCGATCGCGTCGAGCGCGTCCCGCACCGAGACGCCGTAGCGAGCGGCCGCCGCGCGGTCCACCGTCGCCTCCAGCGTTGGAAGGCCGGCGAGCTGTTCGCCTCGGACATCGGAGGCACCGGGGACTCCCCGCGCGACGCCCTGGACCTCCTGGCTCAGGCGCTCGAGCGTGGCGAGGTCATCGCCGTAGATCGTGATGGCGACGTCCGAACGCGTGCCGCTGATGAGCTCGGCCATTCGAAGCTCGATCGGCTGCGAGAACGAGAAGCCGAGCCCCGGAAGCGCCTCGGTCAGGCGCGCAGACATGCGCTGCACGAGCTCCTCTCGGGTGTGCGCGGTCGTCCACTCCTCGGAGGGTTTCAGGATGACGATGGCGTCCGAGAGCTCCACGCCCATCGGATCCGTGGCGATCTCGGCGCGGCCCGTCTTCGAGATGACCGTGACCACCTCCGGGAACTCGCGCAGGACGCGCTCGAAGCGCGTCGCGCCCTGAACGCTCTCCTCGAGCGAGACGCTCGGCAGGCGGAGGATCTGAATCGCGATGGCGCCCTCGTCGAGCCGCGGCACGAACTCCGCGCCCATCCGGGACGCGATCAGCCCCGCTGCCACCAGGAGGACCAAGCAGACGGCGATGACCTTCTTGGGCGCCCGCATCAGGGGCGCGAGCAGTCGGGGATACACGCGGTGCAACAGTCGAACGAGGAACGGCTCCTTCTCCTCGGTGTGCTGCCGCAGGAAGGTCGCGACCAGCACCGGCACGAACGTGAGCGACGCGATGAAGGCCCCGAGCAGCGCGAAGAGCACCGTGATGGCCATCGGCTTGAACATCTTCCCCTCGATGCCGGCGAGCGTGAGGATCGGGATGTAGACGATAACGATGATGGCCTCGCCGAAGAGCGCTGCCTTCCGCACGTCCAGCGTGGAGCCCATCACGACGTTGGCGGCCTCCCCATAGGTCATCGGGCGCTTCAGCCCGCGCGCTGCCGCCGCCAGGTGCACGACCGCGTTCTCGACGACGATGATGGAACCATCGACGACGATGCCGAAGTCGATGGCTCCCAAGCTCATGAGATTCCCGCTGAGCCCGAGCGCCTTCATCCCGGTGAACGCGACGAGCATCGCGAAGGGGATGGCCGCCGCCACGATGAGGCCACCGCGGATGCTCCCGAGCAGCAGGAAGAGGACGGCGATGACGAAGAGCGCTCCCTCTGCGAGGTTCTTCGCCACGGTGCGGATCGTTCGGTTCACCAGGTCGGCGCGGTCGTAGAACACGTCGATGCGAACGCCGGGCGGGAGCGACGGAGCGATCTGGGCGATCTTCGCCTTCACGTTCTCTACGACCTCTCGGCCGTTGGCGCCGACGAGCATCATCACGATGCCGGTCACGACCTCGCCGCGCGCGTCTCTCGTGACCGCTCCTTGTCGAATCATGGGCGCGAGGTGAACGCGGCCGACGTCCCGTACGCGCACCGGCACGCCGTCCTCCCGGGTCTCGATGAGGACGTCCCCGATCTCGTCGAGGGTCTGGATGCGCCCCTCGCCGCGCACGAGGAGCTGCTCTCCCGAGCGAACGAGGTATCCGCCGCCCGCAGTCGCGTTGTTCCGTTCAAGCGCGTCGAAGAGCTCGTTCAAGGATACGTCGAGGGCGCGCAGGCGGTCGGGGAGCACCTCGACCTCGTAGGTCTTGAGCTCGCCGCCGAACGAGTTGACCTCCACGACACCTGGGACCGAGCGCAGCTCGTACGCCAGGAACCAGTCGAGGATAGAGCGTAGCTCCATCGGGGAATAGCACTGGTCCGTGTCCGGCTGGCCCTGGACGCACGCGTTCTCAGCCCGCACCTCGAACTGGAAGATCTCCCCGAGGCCGGTGCTGAGAGGCCCCATCTCGGGCGAGGTGCCTGGAGGGAGGCGCTCGCGGGCTTGCGTGAGGCGCTCCGAGATGAGCTGTCGCGCGCGGAGCAGGTCGGTGCCTTCCTCGAACACGACCGTCACGGCCGACAGCCCGAAGCGAGAGACGCTGCGGATCTGCTCGACACCCGGCAGACCGCTCATCGAGGCCTCGACCGGAAAGGTGATCGTCCGCTCCACATCTACCGGGCCGAGCGCCGGAGCGTTCGTGAGGATCTGGACCTGGATGTTGGTGACGTCGGGCACGGCGTCGATCGGGAGCTGCTGCGCGCTGCGCGCCCCGAGGGCCGCGACGATCACCGCGAAGGCGAACACGAGGAGGCGCCACTTGAGGCAGATTTCGAGGAGCTTCTTCATGGCGATCGGTCCTCAGTGAGAGTGGCCTTCGGAGAGCTCGCTGCTGCGCAGGGCGCTCTTCAGCGTGAACGCGCCGCTCGTCGCCAGGCGCGCCCCTTCTTCGAACCCGGAGCGAACCTCGAAGAAGCCGCCAGCGTGCCGTCCGAGCGCCACCGGCTGGGGCCGAAACGTGTCGGGCTCGTCGGCGGGGACGAAGACGACCGTCTGACCGTCGAGCGACGCCACGGCTTCTGCCGGGACGACCAGCACGCGCTCGTCCGCGCGGCCGCCGAGCAACTCGATGCTGCCGAATAGCCCGCTCCGCAGTCGCGCGTCCGGGTTCTCTATGGTGACGCGCACAGGCAGGGAACGGGTCCTCTCTTCGAGCGCGGGCGCGACGTAGGTGATGGTTCCGGTCATGGCGAGGTCGGGGAACGCGTGCAGCCGGACGATCGCGCCGGAGCCCATCTGCACGCGGCTGATCTCGAGCTCGGGCACGTTGCCGCGGATCCAGACCTTGGTGGGGTCCGTGACGATGAACGCCGGCTCGTCCGGTTTGGCGGTTTCACCGAGGGTCGCGTGCAGGGCCACGACGACGCCGTCGATCGGCGCGGTCAGGGCCAGCTCGCCCGCGTTGCCGGAGCCGAACACGGAGAGCTGGCGGCGAAGTCCGGCGACCTCGGCGCGGAGCTCGCCGACCTGGGCCTCCGCGTCGATCAGCGACCGTTGCGCGCCAATGCCTTCGGTCGAGAGCTGCTGCTGGCGCGTCAGGGTCGCTTCGGCCGCGGAGAGCCTCGCGCGGGCTTGATCGAGGCGAGCGCGCGCCTCGGACACGTCGCTCGATGCCACGACCCCGAGCAATTGTCCGCGTCGCACTCGATCGCCGAGCGCGACTGTCACCTTGGTGATGCGTCCGGGCACGAGCGGCCCGACGTGAGCAGTGCTGCTCGGTTCGAACTGCACCTCCGCAGGGATGGCGACGCCTCCGGTGAGAGCCCGCCGCTCGACCACGCCCATACGGATTCCGGCGCGCTCCTGGGCTTCGGGGGACAGGCGGACCTCGTTCTCGTGCCCTGCCTCGCGGTGGCCCTCTTCTTCCCCGTGAGCGCCCTCTTCGTGACCGTGCTCGTCCTGCTCCGCTTCGCCGCCGCCCTTGTTGCAGGCGGCCGTCAGCCCGGCGAGCGCGATGAATAGGATAGAAACCAGGATGCGGCGGCTCATGGGGTGCTCTCCTCGTGGTGGTCATCGCGCCAAAGGTCGACACCGACGATGCGCTCGAGCGCGGCGAGCGCGACGAAGTAGTCGAGCTGCGCGCCGAGGGCGTCGCTCTGGATGCGCAGGAAACGCTCGCGGCCCGTGGAGAGCGCGAGCAGATCGATCTCGCCGAGCTCGAACGCGCGGCGCAGCATCGTCAGGTTCTCCTCGAAGCGCGGCAGGATCTCCGTGCCGTAGGTCCTCGTGCGCTGCGCCGCCGCGACGACCTCGCTGCGGGCCTCGGCGATCTGCCCCTCGAGCAATCTCTGGGCGGCCTCGAGCTCGGCTTCGGCGACGGTCACGTCCGCCCGAGCGCGGGCACGGTCGCCTTGGTTCGTCTGAAAGGTCGGGATGGGGATCGACAGGACGCCCATCACGATGTCGTAGGCGCCTTCAGCCGTCGGGTTCCCCTCACGGCGGTACTGCACGCCGATCGAAGGGCGTGGCCACGCCTCACGGTTCGCCACCGTGACGCGCGCCTCCGCCTCACGGATCCGCGCCACCGCGGCGCGCAAGCTCGGGAGGCGCTCGCGCGCGACGGCGAGGAGTTGCTCGAGCAAGGGCGGATCGCGCGGCTGGTCCACGGTGCCCGCGGGCGTGGGCGGCGAGCTCACGGGCCAGCCGGAGAGCTGCGCGAGGCGAATGCGCGACGCGAGGAACGCCTGCTCCGCGGCGACCTGCGTCTGGCGCGCCTGGGCGACCTCTGCCTGCGCGAGGCGAAGCGTGAGCGGCGCGGTCTCTCCGGCGGAGATCTGCCCCTCGACCACTCGAAGCACGTCCTCTTGAAACGTGACGACGCGCCCAGCGAGCCGAGCTCGCTCTTGCTCCACGAGTGCGCGGTGAAACGCCGCGTGGACGTCGGTGTGGACGGCCCAGCGGATCTGCTCGATCTCGGCGTCCGTGAGCTCCCGTAGGCGGTCGGCCGCGTCGAGCCTCGCGCCTCGTTCACCGGCGATCTGGATTTGCTGCATCAGAATGATATCGACGTCGACGCCCGTTCCCTGGATGCCGAATCGAGGTCCTACGGCAGCGGTGACCTCCGGGTTTGTAGGGAGGAGGATGGACGCAGCGACGCGCGCGGCTTCGGCCCGAGAGCGCGTGCTCCGCGCGACCGTGAGCACCGGCGAATGCTGATCCGCGAAGGCAAGAATGCCGCCCAACGAAACTTCGCCTCCGGCCGCAGGGTCCGGGACCGGATCCGTGTGCTCGGCATGTCCGAGGTCAGCGCCGCCGACGGCAGGTCCGCGCAGATGAGGCGGCGGTGCCTCGCGAGCGTCGACGGCGCTCCTCGTCGGAGCGGCGTGCGCGCATGCGCCGACGAGGAGCGAGAACGCCGCCGCGACCGCGCTGTTACTATGCGCCATAGTAGTTGAAGGCAAGCGTGTACGGTGCGATCGGGCCATCGAGTTCCTCAGCGCCAGAAGTAGGTGAGCGCGTGCTCTGCGCCCGTGTGGAGCACATCGAGCGCGGCGGTGCCGGTTTGATGCGGCAGAAGCAGCGCGATGAGCAGGAGGACGAACGCCACCGGGAAGGCCGACGGACCCTGGTGACAGCAGCGAGCGGGAGTGCGTTCGGAGAAGGCGAGCAGCATCCCGATGCGCAACCGGAGGACTGCGGTGTCACGCGCGCCGAGCGCGACGGCCTCGCGAGCTCCGGGCCGCGCCGCTCTCACGATGGCGTCCGCGAGCGGGAGCGGCGCCGCGCCGTGAATAACGGCCTCGCGGTCACAGTGCGCCTCGCGAGCGGCCCGCCAGCGAGCGGCGTGCGGCTCGAGCAAGAACCGCCCGAACGGATTCACAGCGAGCGCGAGCTGAAGGATGAGATAGCGCAGTGGGTCGAGGGCGCGGAGGTGCTCGGCCTCGTGCCCGAGCGCGCTCGCGAGCATCTCGTCGGAGAGCCGAGCGGCGAAATCGGTGCCGATGAACACGCGCGGCTTGAGCAACCCGTGGGTGCCGAGGGCGAAGCCCACGTCGTCGGTGGCGACGACGCGATCGTGAAGGCCGGCGAGCGCGGGATCGCTCGCGATGATGCGCGCGACACGTCGAACGAGCGTGCGTGCGGCGTCAGTCGAAGAGGCTCGTGCGCCTCGATGCTTCCGCACGACGCCGATCGACGAGGCAAAGATGGCAGCCGCCAGCACGAGGGCGAAGAAGCCAGGCTCGAAGCACAGCTCAGCGGTGTCGTGATCGAACAGGCACGCGAGCGCCGACTTTCCGGTCTCGGCCTGATGCAGGCCCGCGGAGAGAAGCCACGCGATGGGGAGCGCGCTCGACCCGGTCAGCAGCACGTAGCGAAGGTTGAGGCCATGAAGCGGCCCTCCCGCCTCGTCGCGCTCGAGCGTCACGAGACCCGCCTTCGCGAGCAACGCGAACGCGGGGAGCACGATGAGCACGACGAACGCCGTGCCGAGCAGCGGGAAGGTCGCCTCGATCACGCGTCGAGTTCCTCTCGTCGCTTCTGGATGAGCGCCTCGAGGTCATCGAGCTCGCCGGCCGACGCCTCAGAGACCTTCTCCGCCAGCATGGCCATCGCTTGATGGCCACCGACCGCCTCGTCCAACACCTCGCGCGCCGTCGACTGCAGGAACTCCTCCCGACTGAGCTTGGGCGAGTACAGGTAGCGCTTGCCGTCGCGCTCGCGCTCGAGGATCCCCTTCTCGTACAGCCGCGTCACGGTCGTCATCACCGTGGTGTAGGCGATGTCCCGCTGCTTCTCGAGGATGGCGAGCACGTCGCCGACGGCGAAGGAGGAGAGCTGCTTGCCCCACACCACGTCCATGATGGTCGCCTCGAGGTCGTGAAGACGGAGTTCGAGGCCCTTCTTCCCTGAGCGAAGGCGGAACGTCACGGCTGGCTCCTGTGGCTTCTCATCTACTAGCCGCTATAGTAGTTGCAATTCTGGCCGATGTCGAGTGCGACTCTTCGCGACCGAATCGGAGCACCATGGAGACCATCGCCCCAGCCACGTCCTGCGGATGCCACACCGCCTGCGGCGCATCAGAACCCGACCTCCGGCCGGAGGCGGTGAACCGCGCGCTGCGCCTCGAGTACCTCACCAGGGCGGCGTGTTCGATCGCGAGACGGCGAACCTGCGCTTCGAGCTGTTCGAGCCGGGCCGCGAAGACGCGCTCGCCCAAGCGCTCACCGCCATCGTCACCCCGGACGATAAGAAGCACGACGCCGTGCTTGGTGAGGACCTGCCGGACGATGAGGACCTCGAAGAGGCGCACGATGACGAGGGGCCGAAGGCATGACCCCACCTCCTGTTCTGCAGGTTCGCGAGTGGAGCAGCACCACGCCCGACACGCCGGGTGCTGGCGCGCTCCTTCGCGACGTGCGCCTCTCTGCTGCCGACCGCGAGCTGATTGCGGAACTGGAGGGCCGCGCGAGCCTGCGCTTCACGGAGCTACGCTCGGGGCTCTCGGTGTCCGTCGGCCCGCACATCGGCACCGTGAATCTCAGCTCGATGCGGCTCGTCATCCTGCCGAAGCTGCGCCTCGACAACCTGATGCGGATGGTGGCCTACGCCTTCGACCTCTCGGACCTGCTCGTCACGGAGACGCGCACCACCTACGAGAGCGCGGAACACGGGCTCGTTGACCTTCTCGGGCTTTCGCTGCTTCGAGCCGTCGAGCGCATCGTCCGAGGCGGGCTGCTGCCGACGTACCAATCGCGCAACGAGGACCTCGCCACGCCGCGCGGCCGCCTCGACCTACGCCACATCGCAACGCACCCGCGCCGGGCGACCCTGCGCTGCACCTACGACGATCTGACCGTTGACCACGAGCTGAACCAGGTCTTGGCCGCAGGCCTTCGCCTTGCGGCGTCGGTGATGGACTCGCGCGATCTCCGACTCGATCTCGCCCGCTCAGCCGACCGCTTTTTCGGCGACCTCGAACGGCGCCCGCTCAGTACGGACTGGCTCGAAGCGATGCTCTCCGGCCTCGATCGTCGGTCGAGCCACTACCGAACCGCGCTGACGCTCATCGCGCTCATCCACCACGGTGCGCGCCTCGGCGAGCACGTCGAGGCCGGCGCGATGCCGCTCTCGAGCTTCACGCTCAACATGAACATGGTCTTCGAGCGCTTCCTCGGGCGCTACCTGTCTGAGCACTCTCCCGATGACGTGCGCATCGGCATGCAGGACGTGCGCTCCGATGTCTTCAGCTACCTCGAAAACGTCGGGGGCTGGAACCAGCCCACGATCCGCCCCGACTTTGTCTTCCGCCGCCGCAAGCAGATCGTCGCCGTCGCGGATGCGAAGTACAAGAATCGGCACGAGAACCCGCCGTCGTCGGCAGAGTTGTACCAGCTCACGACCTACGGGCTGGCCTACGCGATGCCTGAGCCGCGCGAGGTGCTGCTCCTTCATCCACTGGCGCGAGGCGAGTTCGAGCGTGCGACGACGCTGCTCTTCGCGCCCTCGGCAGCGGGCCAGCAGGTACGCATCCGGCTTGTGGGCGTTCCGGTCGACGACCTCCTCGACGGCACGGTCAAGCGGTGGTGGCCGCTGCCCGTCGCGCCTTCGGTTTCACCCCGAGTGATCTCGGGTGCGAACCAGCTCGGAGCGCGCTGATGGCACGCGCCGACTTGCTCAAGAGACTCTTCGAGGCCTACCAGCGACGTGACGACCAGGCCTTCCGCCTGACCGCGAACGAGCTCGTGGAAGACGAGCGCAAGAAGCACCACGCCGTGGTGGCCAACGAGCTGCAGCGCATCCTGTCGAACGGCGTGCGCTCGATGGAAGACCTGCGGGGCACGAAACCCGCGTTCGATCCGGTGCCGATGGACAGCGAGCGGCGGACGCCGCTGCTCACGGTGCGCACGCCCGAGCGCTATTTCGAGGACCTCGTGTTGGCCCCCGGCGTTCGCGCGTCGCTCGACCGCGTGCTCAAGGAGGTGCGCGGCTGGGAGATCCTTGAAGCGAACGCGCTCGCCCCGACGCGGCGCTTGCTTCTGTGCGGTCCTTCAGGATGCGGGAAGACGGCCTCGGCAGAAGCGCTCGCTGCCGAGCTTGCGCTGCCGCTCCTTTACGTGCGCTTCGACAGCGTGGTGTCGTCTTTGCTGGGCGAGACCGCGGCGAACCTTCGCAAGGTCTTCGACTACGCCGCGCGCGGGCAGTGGGTCATCTTCTTCGACGAGTTCGACGCCATCGGGCGCTCGCGTGACGACGCGACCGAGCACGGCGAGATCAAGCGCGTCGTGAACTCGTTCCTCCAGCTCCTCGACAGCTTCAACGGTCGCTCGCTCATCATCGCGGCGACCAACTTCGAGCAGGCTCTCGACCCGGCCATCTGGCGCCGCTTCGACGACGTCCTGCGGCTGGACCTCCCGAACAAGGAGGCACTCAAGGCGCTCGTGACGAAGCGGCTCCGGCCGCTCCGAACGAACACGAAGCAGGTGAGCGGGCTCGTCACGAAGCTCGCCGGTGCCAGCTTCGCCGACGCCGAGCGCGTGTGCCTCGACGCTCGGAAGGCATGCGCCCTCGATGGCAGCCAGACGCTGCGCTCGGCCGACGTGGAGGCGGCGCTCGAGCGCTTCGCCTATCGTCGAACGGTACTCAAGCGGGCTGCTCCCGGTGAGGGGGCGCCCTTGGTGGACCGCAAGTGACCTCGCGCGCCCAGATGTCCTTGATGCCGAGCGGGCCGCCGCCGCCCGTTCGGCATCTCGCAATCGATCGCGAGGACATCGCTGGGGAGCGCCGCAGAGGGAACCCGCCACCGCAGCCTCCCAAGGTCATCGGGCGCGGCGGGCACGGTGGCCAGGTCGCCGACAGCGTCCAGAACGCCGTCACGCAGACACAGGCTACGCGAACCGCGCAGGGCATCGCGGCGGACCGCCTTCTGGTCCTCGAGCTGCGAAGCTGGGACTCGTCGATCCGCGAGGTCCTCGAGAGCCGGTTTCACGCGACGGTGGTGGATGAACAGGTGGAGAGCCGCGCCACCCAGCGTCGCCTGGTGCAGCTCCCCGCGAGGCAGACGGTTGACACGCTCAACACCGCCATCGCGACCCACCTCGTTCAAACCGATGAGGCGCAGGAGCAACTTCGCATTCGCTCGGCGACGAAGAACGACCTCGAAACGGCCAAGAGGGCTGACCCGACCTTCCGCCACACGGACGCTTCCAAACTGGCCGTCCTCGAGCGCGCGACGTGGCCTGCGTCAGTGGAGGCAGCACTACGGGCCGCCTTGGTGAACCAGGTCGCGACGCTACCGGCGAAGCAGCAGGTGTCGCGCGTGACGGTGCAGTTCCCGGCGCAACAAGACGTGACGTCGTTCCAGCGGGAACTCGATCGGTACCGGCGAGGCGACGAGGGCCAGGGCGACATCCCGCCCGGTGTTAGAGCCCGCCTCTTCGACGCGCTGGAATGGTCGGGCGCGAGGACGCGCGCAGACCGAACGGGGCCTCGCCTCGCTCGTGAGCAGCTCCCGACGACACCGACGTTTGAGCTTGATGTCGACCTCTGGCACTCGGGCGGGCAGACGGCCAACGAAGTCATCACCGCGCTGCGCGCGCTGTGCTCGCGACATCGCGGCGAGTACATCGACGAGCTGAGGACGCAGAGTCTGATCCTCGCTCGCATCAAGGCCACCCGCGCGCTGGCAGAGGCGCTGCTCGACCTCGATCTCGTCGCGCTGGTGGAGCTGCCGCCTGTCTTGTCGCCAGCCTACGCAGTGGTCCTCGACCCGACGCAGGCGCTCCCAACCCCGCCGACACCGACGGGCTCGGAGCCGCGCGTGGGAGTCATCGACAGCGGCACGCTGAGTGGGCATCCCTTGCTGCAGAACTGGGTGCTCTCCGAGGTCGACTTCTCCGGGGAGGGGTCATCGGATCAGCAAGGGCACGGGACGCAGGTGACCGGGCTCGTCGTGTACGGTGATGTTCACCGCTGCATCTCGACGAACGCGTGGACGCCACGTGTTCTGGTGGCGAGCGGGAAGGTCCTCATGCGCCGGGACGACGGGGGCACTCGATTCCCGGACGGGCACCGCCCCGAAAAGCTCGTCGAGGCCGCCATTCGGTATCTGCACCAACACCAGCAATGCCGCGTGTTCAATCTCTCGGCAGGCGACTCCGCGCAGGTCTATGCGGGAGGGCGCCAATTCGCGTGGGCCGAGGTGCTCGACCAACTGGCGCGCGAGCTCGATATCGTCATCGTGGTCAGTGCCGGGAACGTCGATGTACCTCCGCTGCCGGACGGTTCGGCCTCGGGTCGCGATGCCCTGCAAGCGTCCGTTCGAGACGCTCGGTTGCGGGAGTCGACGACGAGGATTTGTACCCCGGGCACCGCTGGCATCGCGATCACGGTTGGAGCCTTGGCCCGCTCCGATGCTCCTCACACCAGCGGGACGGTTGCCGCTGCCCCGGTAGGGGCCCCAGCGCCGTTTTCGCGAGTGGGGCCGGGCTACGAAGCCAAGGCGAGCCAGCGCTCCGTGAAGCCCGACGTGGTGGCCTATGGTGGGAACTTCGGGTTGAGAACCTTCGCGGGTGGGTCGCTGTCCTGGGTGCCCGATCTCACTGCGAACAGGCGTGCGGGTCTGGACCCTCATCTTGGCGAGCCGACGACGGGACTGCCCGGCACCACGGGCAGACATCTCACGTCAGGGCTCGGGACCTCGCTTGCGGCTCCTCACATCACGCACAGCGCAGCGCTCGCGCTCGAAGCCGCCTCGACGATTCTCGATGAGCCCGCTTCCGCGAACACGGTCCGCGCGCTCCTTGGCGCCTGCACAGTCTTGCCGCCGTGTCCCCAGGAATGGCTCCTGGACCCCGAGGGCGACGAGAGCTGGGAGAAGCTTCGGCTCGTCGGCTACGGGGCGGTCGATGCAGATCTTGTCGAGCACTCCCGCCGCAACAGCACAGTGCTGCTCGCGGAGGACGTCGTGGCAGAGGACAACTGGCACGTCTACTCGGTGAAGGTCCCGCCCGCGTTTCTCTCCGGCAAGGGGCGTCGCGGGATGGTGGTGTCGCTTGCCTATGATCCGCCCGTGCGTTCTTCGAGGAAGGACTACCTCGCGCGCACGATGTGGCTCGAGGTTCTCAAGGGCATCTCGGGCGACCAGATCGCCGCGTTCCGTGGCCGACAGACTCCGGGTGCGGCTGAACAGGGGCCGTCGCTTCCACAGAAGAACCAGCTCGGACTTCGCCCCTCGAAGCGGGACCTCGTCTGGTCAACGCTCCAGGTGCGTCGAATCGAATGGCAGAAGGCGCCGCAGCTCACCAAGGTCGATGGCGAGACGGAGCCGACGCTGCATGTTCTCGTCGGCTGCCAGAATCGGTTCGCGCACGGCGTGGAAGCGGAGCAGTGGTACGGGCTCGCGGTTCGGCTCTGGCACGAGGATGCGACGGTCGACATCCACCAGGAACTCCAGACGCGCATCAGGCCAAGGGCCACGCAGCGCGCCCGCATCAAGCAGAGGGGCTGATGCGCGTCCTCAAGGAGACCAAAGCCATCGTCCGCTGGTACTTCGACGAGGCGCGCAGCGAGGGCGTGCCGTTCTACTGCGACCCGACCCGTATCGGAGCGTTCGCCATCGAGCCCGACGAGCTCGGGGCGGGCACCGACGCCGCCGTGTTCAGGCTCTTCGTCACGCTCTCAATGTACCAGGCGCTGCGCGACGTCGTGATCATGCGCCAGCAGCGCTCGCTGCCGCGCTCCTCGATGCGCGTCGTCGCCGACGTCGCGACGCTGAAGCGGTCGATCGCGCGGCACGCCTGCCCGACGCTGCACTCCGTCGAGGCCTTCGAGGAAGGCTGCGACGTCGTGAAGGACGGCGACGACGTCGAGTGCGCCACGTGCCCTGGTGAGTCCTGCCACGTAAAGGACGCAACGCGCGTCTTCAACCGCATGGGCGACATGGGCAAGCTGCCGACCTCAGCGTGGCTTCGACTCTGGCGGGGCGGTGGGGTGAAAGCGCTGCTCGACGACGTCTGCCGCGAGGAGCCGTCACCCACGAGGCGCGCCGTGCTCCTCGTTGAGCGGTTCGCCGCCGTGCATCGCGTCGGGCGCAAGCTCGCGACGATGTTCGTGAGCGCGCTCTCGACGCCTGCGCTGGCTCCGGGTCTCACGCCCTGGTTCCCGGAAGTTGACGGCAACGAGCTGGTGGTCGTCGACACGAACGTCGCGCGCGCGGTCGACGCTCTCCGCGCGCGCGGCGCGGCCAAGACCTACGACGCGCGCGAGCGGTGGGTGCGCGAGCAGGCTTCGAGACTCGACCTCCGCCTGTTCGCGCCCGAGCTGCCCGCGTACTCGCCGAGGCTCGTTCAGGAGGCGCTTTACACCTTCTGCTCGAAGTCGAACCGTGTGGCGCGAGGGGACGCGTGTGCCGGACGTGGCGCCCCCTGCGCGACGTGCGCGCCCACGTTGTGCCCGTTCGCGCCGTCCGGCGAGCGGCGAGCGGAAGGGGCGGCCGGTGCCTGACAGCGCGCCACGCGCCAACGTGGGCGCCGGTTCCGCGCTCGCGCGGGACAGCGCCCCGTTGATCAACAGTCCCACCTCGCGCGGGACGGTTGATCGCCCGGTCACGGTCCCGGAAACCGAGGGTCGGCTGTTAACCGCGTCTCGGCTTCTCTCTCCCCACGGGACCGAGATGAGAGCGCGAACGCCGTCCCGCGCGCGCTCGACGCGCTCGTCTTCACGCGCGCGTCGCTCTCTTTGCGAACGCCATCCCGGCGCGCGCGACGCTCGCCCACGCGCAAACCCTCGGGGAAACAGGGGAGAAAAGACAACGGCCCCGGAGATCGCTCTCCGAGGCCGCTGTTAAAAGGTGCGGGGTCGCGTTTCCGCGACCCCGCATGAATGGCTCCCCGGGCCGGACTCGAACCAGCGACCAATCGGTTAACAGCCGATTGCTCTACCAACTGAGCTACCGGGGATCGAAACCGGGGGGTACCACCCGTGCTCCGCGTGCGCAATTCGCATCGCGGTCCGAGGTGCTGCCGGCGCCGTCGTTTGGGCCGCGTGGCGGGGGTGGTGTAAGGCACCCTCCACCTTGGAGAAGGATCCCTCGAAGCGCGGAGATCGGGCGCGCGCACGGCGCGTGATCGCGACGGCTGCGACCGCGGCCGCGATCTCGGCCGCGACTCCGGATCTCGCCTGCGCCGAGGCGGTCGCCACGCCGACCCCGCTTCCGCACCGGCCGCTCGTCGCAGTGCTCCACCCGCTGCGTCGGGTCGACGGCTTCCTTTCGCTCGAGGAGGGACGCACGGTCGGGCAGGCGAGGTTCACGCCGCCGCTCGCGACGGGCGCTGCCGTCGCATCCGTCGCGGCAGTCCCGGCGAGCGAGGCGCATCCGTCCGCGACGCCGACGCCCGGTGCGAATCCCGGCATGGACGTCCGCATCGAGCTGACGGCGCCGCTCGAAGCCGCGGCCGACGCCGCGGGCGCGCCCGTCGCGGTCGACCTCGAACGCCGCCTCCAGGTCGTCGCCGGCAATTGCGGCGCGGCGTTGCGGGGCGCGCGCGGCGGCCTCGAGGAGCTCGGCGACTTCACCTCGCCGCCCGACGGGCGGGCCGGGCTCCGGGCGCACTCGGCTCTTGCCTACGCCCAGCTGCGAGGCCGCAGCCTGCTCGTGGTGCGCCCCGAGGGCGGAGGTTTTTCCGACGAGGTCCTGCTCGCTTGCGGCGGGATCGGACCCGAATAAAGAGAACGACGACGGCAACCGGCGCCGGCCCAGCGGACCGCGCGCGAGGAGGGCAGAGATGCGACAGACGACGATCGGAATCACGATGGTGGCGCTCGCCGCCGCGGCTCTGGGATGCTCGACCTCCACGGTCACGCGCCCCGCGTCGGCGGTGGCGGGGGGAGTTTCGGGCGTGGGTTCGGCGGTGGCCGGCGGCGCGGTCGGGCCGGCTGGGCTGGTCGCGGTTCTCCACCCGGTGAGTTCGGCGGGTGCCGTGGACTCCTCGGTGAGCCTCGGCAAGGTGTCGTTCAAGCAGGGAACGGGCGGCCAGCTCAACGTTCTCGCGCAGGTGGCCGGCATCACCTCGATCGCCGGGCAGGAGGCGATGCAGGTCGCCGACGGGCAGGGCGTGTTCTACCCGCACGGCCTGCACGTCCACTCGGGCGGCTCGTGCGCCGCGACGACCCAGGACGGCAAGGTGGTTCCGGCGGGTGCCGCCGGTCCGCACTACGACCCGGCCGCGACCAACTCGCACAAGGGCCCCCAGGGTGCCGGGCACGCGGGCGACCTGCCCAACATCCGGATCCTGAACGACGGGACCGGGATCATGGAGGCGACGACCAGCCGCTTCACGCTGGGCGAACTCGTCGGCAAGACGGTCATCCTCCACGCCAACGCCGACAACTACACCGACACCCCGACGAACGGCGGCAGCGGCGCCCGCATCGCCTGCGGCGTGATCGAGCCCGCCCGTTGATGCTTCGTCCCGGGGGTTGCCTCGGGGCGAAGAAAAGACGAAGATCGCGGCCGTGTCGGTCGCGCTTCGCCTCGAGGAACTGCTCGCCCGCCTGCCCGGCACGGTCCGGCTCGGCCATGCGCCGCCGGCCCGTGTCGGGCGGGACGAGTGCCTGCCCACGGGGCTCGGGCCTCTCGACGAGGCTCTCGACGGCGGCATCCCCCGGGCCTGCCTGAGCGAGGTCCGGGGCACCGGCTCGGCGGGCATCACGAGTCTCGCCCTGCGCGTCGCGGCGGGAGCGGTCGCCCGGGGCGAATGGGTGGCCTGGGTCGATGCCGCCGACGCCTTCGACCCGGTGGGATCGCTCGGGGCCGGTCTCGACCCGGAGTCGCTCCTCTGGGTGCGACCGCCGGACCTGCGCACTGCGCTCGGGGCCGCCGAGCAACTGCTCGTCCTGGGCGGCTTCGCGCTGGTCGTGCTCGACGTCTCGCCGCCCGTCGCGACGGGCGGTCCCGCTCGCGACGGCGGTCGAGCGCACGGCCCCCGGCTCTCCGGGGTGCGGGGGGCGCACGCGCGCGACGCCGCCCGTCTCGTCGCGACCGCCCAGCCGTGGACGAGGCTCGCGCGCGCGTGCTCGCGCTCGCGCACGGCGCTGCTCGCGCTGCGCCGCGACGGCGGGGCGTCGACCGCGGCGTCGCTTCGCCTCGAAATGCGGCCGGCCGAGATCCTCTGGGATCGCCGCGGCGGCGCGCCCGCGCTGCTGCGCGGGATGCGCGCGCGCGTCCTCGTCGGTCGCCGCCGCGGCTCGCGACGGCCGGAGCGAGAAATCGAGCTCCACCTCTGAGCTCCCCCCGACCGGCCCTCTCCCCGATGCCACGCGTCGCCTGCCTCGTCGTCCCCCGCTTCGCGGTCGCGGCACTGCACCGTGCCGAGCCGGAGTTGCGCGGCTGCCCGGTCGCGGTCTGCGAGGTGGCGTCGGGAGCGCGCGACGCATCCGAACGCGTGCGCCCGCACGCGCCGCTGGTCGAGGTCTCGCCGGAGGCCGAGCGTCGCGGTGTCCGCGTCGGGGCGAGCGTCGCGCAGGCGCTCGGCGCTTCGAGCGACCTCGTCGTGCGCCCGCTCGACCCGGTCTCGCTCGCCGCGGCGCGCGCGGCTCTCCTCGAGGTCGGCGCGTCGATCTCGCCGCGCGTCGAGATCGAGGGCGGCCTCCCGTCGGTGGACCCGGCGGCGGCGACCGACCCGCGGTGCGCGCGCGGCGTGCTCCACCTCGACGTGGACGGCCTCGACCGGCTGCACGGCTCGAGCGAGGGCCTGCTCGCGGCCCTGCTGTACCGCTCGGCGGCGATCGGCCTGGGCGGCGGCGCCGCGATCGCCGACCGCCGCGCGACCGCCCGCATCGCGGCGGGGCTCGCCGCGCGCCGCGGCGAAGCGCTGGTCGTGCCGCCGGGTGGCGACGCGGCCTGGCTCGCGCCCCGGTCGATCGACGTGCTCGCGGTCGTCGCCGACGGCAGGGGAGAGCCGGGCGCGCCGGGGCGCCGACGCGCCCGGGCCGCGCAGGCGGGCTGGCCCCGCCTGCGCGGCGAGATGGAACGCCTGGGGCTGCGCCGGGTGGGCGAGTTCGCGGCCCTCGACGCGTCGAGCGTCGCGACGCGCTTCGGCGCCGCGGGCGCCCGGCTGTGGCGCATCGCGCGCGGCCTCGACGACGAGCCGCTCGTACCGGTCCCGCCGCCGGTCGAGATCGTCGAGGGCGCCTCCCTCGAGTACGGCGAGACCTCGCTCGAGGCGCTCATGTTCGTGGTGCGCGGCCTGGTCGACCGGCTCGCGGGCCGGCTGCGCATGCAGGCGCTCGCCTGTCGCGGGCTCGCGCTCGCCCTGCGCCTCGACGACGGCTCGCGCGTCGAGCGCGAGGTCGGCGTACTCGCGCCGACCCGCGACGTGAAGAGCCTGGCCCTGCTCGTCCGCGCGGCGCTCGAGTCCGACCCGCCGCAGGCGGCGATCGAGGCGGTGAGCCTGGCCGCGCTGCCCGACCGCGCGCGCCCCGACCAGCTCGACCTCTTCCGCCCGGCCGGCCCGGCGCCCGCGCGGCTCGCGACCACGCTCGCCCGCGTGGCCGCCCTCTGCGGCCCCGGTCGCGTCGGCCGCCCGGTGCCGTCCGCGGGGCACCGGCCCGAGGCTTTCGCGCTGTCGGACTTCGCCGGCCCGCGCCGCGTCGACGAGCCGGTGCCGCCCGAGGGCCTCGCTGCGCCGGCGATCGCGCTGCGCGCGATCCGCCCGCCGTGCCCGGTCGAGGTCTTCGTCGAGGCGGGCCGGATCGCCTACCTGCGCGCCGCCGGCTTCGGCGGACGCACGGTGGCGGCGGCGGGGCCCTGGCGCGTGGACGCCGAGTGGTGGAGCGAGACCCGCTGCCGGCGCGACTACTGGGAGGTGCAGCTGTCCGACGGCGGCGTCTACCGGGTGTTCCGCGAGGCCGACGCCTGGTGGGTCGACGGCTGTTACGACTGACGGCGCCTTGACCGTCCGCGGGTCGCGTGTGCAACAGGCGCCATGTCCCGCGATCGCTCCCGCGAGCTCCGCGTCGCGTGCGAGGCCGTCGACCTCGCCGGTCGCTTCGCGCTCGACCACTTCGGCCGCGACCTCCTGGTCGAGCGCAAGGCCGACGCGAGCCCGGTCACGATCGCCGATCGCGGCGCCGAGGAGATCCTGCGCCGCCACCTCGCGCAGGCGTTCCCCGACGACGGGATCCTCGGCGAGGAGCACGGCGAGAGCCCGGGCCGCAGCGGCCGGCGCTGGATCCTCGACCCGATCGACGGCACGCAGTCCTTCGTGCGCGGCGTGCCGCTGTGGGGCGTGCTGGTCGGCCTCGAGGAGGAGGGTCGCTGCGTGGTGGGCGCGATCGGCCTGCCGGCGCTCGGCCGCACCCTGTGGGCGGCGACGGGGCAGGGCGCCTTCTGCAACGGCGAGCGCATCTCGGTGTCGGCGGCGACGAGCCTCGGCGACGCGACGCTGCTCACGAGCGACGCGCGCCCGCAGCACTACGGCGAGCGCTGGACGGGCTTCGAGCGCCTGCTGCGCGGCGTCGGCCGTCACCGCGGCTGGGGCGACTGCTACGGCTACGCGCTGGTCGCGACCGGGCGCGCCGAGGTGATGGTGGATCCGCAGCTGAACCCCTGGGACAGTGCCGCCGTCGTGCCGATCGTGGAGGAGGCGGGCGGCGCGTTCTTCGCCTGGGACGGAAGCCCGACGATCTACGGCGACTCGGGCATCGCCGTGCCGCGCGCGCTCCGCGAGCCGGTGCTCGCGCTGCTGCGCGGCTGAGGCGCGCGCGCCCCTCGGGGGTCGCGTCCGCAGCGCGCCGGGTTCAGCCCTTGGCGAGCGGTGCCAGCAGCTCGAGCGCGCGCGCCCGCCCCGCGGCGTAGTCGACGACCGGCGCGGGGTAGCCGCAGGCCGCCCGACGCAGGGGCTCGTCGTCGGGCGAGTGGACGAGCGGCGAGGGGAGTTCGCGCAGCTCGGGCACCCACGCGCGGATGAACGCGCCGTCGGGATCGAACTTGAGCGACTGGGAGAGCGGGTTGAAGATCCGGAAGTAGGGCGCCGCGTCGGTCCCGGTCGACGACGACCACTGCCAGCCGCCGTTGTTCGAGGCGACGTCCCCGTCGACCAGCCGCTGCATGAAGATGCGCTCGCCGATCCGCCAGTCGACGAGCATCGTCTTGGTGAGGAACATCGCCGTCACCATGCGCAGCCGGTTGTGCATCCAGCCGGTCCGGGCGAGCTGCCGCATCGCCGCGTCCACGATCGGGAAGCCGGTGAGGCCGTCGCGCCAGGCGGCGACGTGGGCCGGGTCGGCCTTCGGCCAGCGGAAGCCGACGAAGCGCTCCTGGAACGGGCGGTGCACGACGTGGGGAAAGTGGAACAGCACCGCCTGGTAGAACTCGCGCCAGATGATCTCGTTCAGGAAACTGCCGGCCTCGCGCAGCCGCTCGCCCTGGGCCTGCGACAGCGGCTTGCCCGGCTTCGAGGGGTCGAGCCCCGCGAGATCGGCTCCGATCGCCTCGCCGACGCGGTGGTAGATCGCGCGGGGCGAGATCGTGCCGAACTTGAGGTGGGGCGAGAGGTGCGAGGTCGACTCGAGCCCGGGGAAGTCGCGCTCGGTCTTGTACCGCAGGAGCTTTGCCTCGACGAAGGCGTCGAGGCGGCGGCGCGCCTGCTTCTCGGAGCCGGGCTCGATCTCCGCCTCGAGCGGCAGCCCGAGCTCGGCCGAGGAGGCCGGGACGGGGCCCCCGCCCGCGCGCGTGACGAGCGAGGGGTCGAGCCGCGCGAGCCTGGGACGCGGCAGCGGGGGGCGCTTTTCGAAGGTGCGCCAGCGGCGGGCAAACGGTGTGAAGACGGTGTACGGCAGGCCGTCGTCCTTCACGCAGAGCTCGGGCGCAACCAGCAGTTGATCGTGGAACTCCCGCCACGCCACGCGCTCCTTTCCGAGCGCCTCGCGGACGCGCGCGTCGCGGGCGCGCGAGTAGGGACTGTAGTCGACGTTCGCGTGCACCGCGTCGGCCCCGAGCGAGCGCGCGAGCCGGGGAATCTCCTTCTCCGGGTCCCCGCGAAGGAAGACGAGCGGTGCGCCGGTCTTGTCGAGGTCGGCTGCGAGCGAGCGCAGGGCCTCGAGCAGGAACGAGACGCGCGGGGCGCCGATGTCGTCGGCGGCGAGGATCCGCGGGTCGAGCACGAACACCGGCACGACGTGATCGGCGTCGCGCGCCGCGGCGGCGAGTGCCGTGTTGTCGGCGAGCCGCAGGTCGCGGCGGAACCAGTGGAGGACGATGCCCATGGCGCGTCGGGCGGCGGCGCCCAGCCGCAGGATACCCGAAGGCCGGGCGGGGCCAAACGCCGGCGGGCTCGCGCCGCGGACTCGCGTGCAGCCCGGGCGATCTCGACCCCGGGGCGACGGCTCCGCCCCTGCCTTCACCCGCGGCGCGATGGGCATCGCGCTCCCGGTGCGCTAGGAAGCGACGCCATGGACATCGGAAAGCTGGGCGTCTGGTTCTTCCTCGAGACGATGCCGTCGGAGGAAGCGGCGAAGTTCCTCCAGGGCCTCGAGAAGCGGGGCTACCCGGCCTTCTGGCTTCCCGAGGCGGTCGGACGAGAGGCGTTCGCCCAGTGCGGCTTCCTGCTCGCCCGCACGGAGAAGATCGTGGTCGCGACCGGGATCGCGAACATCTGGGCGCGCGACCCGATGACGATGGCGGCGGGCCAGAAGACGCTCGCCGAGGCCTCGGGCGGCCGCTTCCTGCTCGGCATCGGGGTCAGCCACGCGCCGCTCGTCCAGGGGCTGCGCGGGCACGACTACCACAAGCCGCTCACGACGATGCGCGACTACCTCGACAAGATGCAGTCGGCGCCGTTCGTCGCGGTCGGGCCGGCCGAGACGCCGCCGATCGTGCTGGGTGCGATCCGGCCGAAGATGATCGAGCTCGCGGCGGCCCGGACCATGGGGACGCACACCTATTTCGTCCCGCCCGAGCACACCGCGCGCACGCGCGCCGCGATCGGGCCCGACAAGTGGCTCTGCGTCGCGCAGGCCGTGATCCTCGAGAGCGACCCGGACCGCGCGCGCGCCGTCGCTCGGAGCTACATGCGCACCTACGTCCCCGCGCTCCCGAACTACACCGAGAACCTCCGGTCGCTGGGATGGACGGACGCCGACTTCGCCGATGGCTGCTCGGATCGCCTGGTCGACGCGATCGTCGCCTGGGGCGACGAGAAGGCGATCGTGTCGCGGCTGCGCGCCCAGCTCGACGCGGGCGCGAGCCACGTCTGCTTCCTGCCGCTGCGACCCGACGGCGCGCCGCTCCCCGACGAGCGCGTGCTCGACGCGCTCGCGAACCTGAAGCTCTGACCGAGCCGCGCGGCCCGGTCGCGGCCGGAAGGTCCGCTCGCGCCGGGGACGACTCGGCGCCGCGTCATGTGCGGAGAGCCTGCCGCGCGGGGCGCGCGACCGGCCTCGCGCCGGGGCTCGTCAGGTGAGGTGGGCGCCCCCGTCGACGAAGTAGGTCTGCCCGGTCACGAAGTGGCCGTCGTCGGAGGCGAGGAAGACGGCGACCGGTGCCAGGTCCGCCTCGGGGTCGGCGAGGCGCCCGAGCGGGCGCTCCTCGGCGATCCGTCGCGCGGCGTCGGGGTTCCTCTCGAGGAACTCTTGTCCCCGCTTCGAGGTCGCGCCCGGAGCGATGCAGTTCACGAGGATGCCGTGGCGGCCCCACTCGCGCGCGGCGGTGCGCGAAAGCGCCTGGATCGCGCCCTTGGTCGCGTTGTAGTCGGCGAGCCCGGGGGCCCCGACCAGCGCGTTCAGCGAGACCATGTTGATGATGCGGCCGCCCCCGGCCGCCTTCATGTGGGGAAAGGCCGCCTGCATCGCCCAGAACGTGCCCTTCAGCCCCGAGACGAGGAAGACGTCGAACTGCTCGTCGGTGAGGTCCTCGAGCGGGCGGTGCTCGTGCATCCCCTGCGCATTGTTCACCAGCACGTCGAGGCGGCCGAAGTCGGCCACGGTCCGCTCGACCATGGCGAGTACGCTCGCGCGGTCGGCGACGTCGGTCGTGACCGCGAGCGCGGTGCCTCCCGCCGCCCGGATCTCGTCCGCCGTGCGCCGGGCACGGTGCTCCCGTCGTTCGGCGACGACCACCGCGGCGCCCTCGCGCGCGTAGACGAGGGCGATGCCGCGGCCGATGCCCTGGCCTGCGCCGGTGACGACGGCGACCTTGCCCGCGAGCCTCATGGGCGCGGTCTACGGGATCGCGTGCGATGGTGGAAGCGGGTCGCGTCGGCTTGGCCCGGGCTCCGGCCGGCGCTAGGGTTCGCCCGATGGCGCGTCCCCGCGGCACCGGCCCCGGCGACCTGGTCCTGATCCACCTCCAGGGCCGCCCGGCGACCTTCGCCCGCGTCGAGGACATCCGAGCGCAGGGCCGCCCCGGCTGGTTCTTCTGCGACCTGCTCGTGCTCACCGTCCCGCCCCAGCCGATGACCTGGATCCTCGAGCGCGAGCAGATCGACGGGGTCGGCTTCACGATGGGCGGCCAGCCGGTGCGCATCGAGAGGGCGCCCGACGTGGGCGTGGTCCACGAGCAGATGCGCGCGGCCGAGCGTGCGAAGGGAGCGGCGGAAGGCGCGACGGACGCTCCGGCCGGGGCGGAATCGGGGGGGGGCGCGCCGGGTGACGGCGAGCAGGCTGCGGGCAAGGCCTCGTCCGCGGCAGCCCCGGAGGCGGAACCGCGTCGCCCGGGCAACGTCGTCCGACTGTTCCCCCGCAGGTGACGTCGGAGGGCCCGGTCGGGTCGCATCCCGGGCGCGAGGCCGGGGACCGGTCGCCCGCCTCGACCGGAAAGCGCGGTCGCGTGCGACGTCAGTCGGTGACGGCGCCGAGCGAGCTGCTGCCCACCGACTTCGCGTACTTCGCGAGCACGCCGCGGGTGTAGCGGGGTGCGGGCGCCTTCCACGCGGCCCGCCGCCGCGCGATCTCGGCGTCGTCGACCTCGACCTGGAGCAGGTTGCGGTCGGCGTCGATCGTGATGCGGTCGCCGTCGCGCACCAGCGCGATCGGGCCGCCGAGCGCGGCCTCCGGTGCGACGTGGCCGACGACCATGCCGTAGGTGCCGCCGGAGAAGCGCCCGTCGGTGACCATGCCGACCTTGTCGCCGAGTCCCTGCCCGATGATCGCGGAGGTCGGTGCCAGCATCTCGCGCATGCCGGGGCCGCCCTTCGGGCCCTCGTAGCGGATCACGACCACGTCGCCCGCCTTCACCCGCCCGGCGAGGATCGCCTCGAGGCACGACTCCTCGGACTCGAAGACCCGCGCGGGGCCCGTGATCCGCGGCAGCTTGAGCCCCGAGATCTTCGCGACCGAGCCCTCGGGGGCGAGGTTGCCGCGCAGGATCGCCAGGTGACCCTGCGCGTAGACCGGCTTCTCCATCGGGCGCACCACGTCCTGCCCGGCCGGCGGGGCGTCGGGCACGTCGGCCAGGTTCTCGGCGATCGTCTTGCCGGTGACGGTGAGGCACGAGCCGTCGAGCAGCCCCGCCCGCAGCAGCATCTTCATGACGAGCGGCACGCCGCCCACGCGGCGCAGGTCGGTCGCGACCCAGCGGCCGCTCGGCTTGAGATCCGCGATCACCGGGACCTTGCGGCGGATCCGCTCGAAGTCGTCGATCGTGAGCGGGACCTCGGCCGCGTGCGCGATCGCGAGCAGGTGCAGCACGGCGTTGGTCGAGCCGCCGAGCGCCATCGTGACCGCGATCGCGTTCTCGAAGGCCGCGCGCGTCATGATCTGCCGCGGCAGCACCTGGCGCTCGATGAGCCCGACGAGCGCGCGACCCGCGTCCTCGGTCGTGTCGGCCTTCTCCGCGTCCTCGGCCGCCATCGTCGACGTCATCGGCAGGCTCATGCCCATCGCCTCGATCGCCGACGACATCGTGTTCGCCGTGTACATGCCGCCGCAGGAGCCGATCCCGGGGCAGGCGTTGCGCTCGATGCCGAGCAGGTCGTCGTGCGACATCGCGCCTGCGCTGCAGGCGCCGACCGCCTCGAAGACGCTCACGATCGTGAGATCGTCGCTCTTCCAGCGGCCGGCCTTGATCGTGCCGCCGTAGACGAAGATCGCGGGCACGTCGAGGCGCGCGATCGCGATCATCGCCCCGGGCATGTTCTTGTCGCAGCCGCCGATCGCGATCACGCCGTCGAGGCTCTGTCCGCGCACGACGGTCTCGATCGAGTCCGCGATCACCTCGCGCGAGACGAGCGAGCACTTCATGCCCTCGGTGCCCATCGAGATGCCGTCGCTGATCGTGATCGTGCCGAAGACCTGCGGCATGCCGCCCGCCTCGCGCACGCCCTTCGCGGCCCGCTCGGCGAGGCCGGCGATGCCGGCGTTGCACGGGGTGATCGTGCTGTGGGCGTTCGAGATGCCGACGATCGGCTTCGCGAAGTCGGCGTCGGAGAACCCGACGGCGCGCAGCATGGCCCGGTTGGGAGAGCGGCTGTCGCCCTCGGTGACCACCCGGCTCCTGCGGTTCAGACCCTGCGCCATCGTCCCGTCCCCTTCCTCGGATCCGCGGCCGCGCCGTCGTGGCCGGCCGGAGCCTCGTACCGTGGCCGTCCGCTCGGCCCGTCGCAACCCCGACGCGGAGCGGCGGGCCTCCGCCGCAGAGCCGTGCGCCGCCGCCCGAACCTTGCAGGCCTGCGAGAAACGTCGGTTGACAATCGGCGCGTCGGCGCCATACGAAGCGCCGCATGGCCGTGCGCGTGGAATTCCACATGCCGCAGCGGCGCAAGGGCTCGGGGCCGCGCATGACCCCGCCGCCGGGGCGCCTCATGCTGCTCATCCTGGGGTCGATCCTGGGCGCGCACCTGCTGTTCTGGCTGACGGGGATCCTCGAGTGACCCCCCGGGGCGGCCGGGGCCGGGCCTCGCGGGCCGGGTGTCTTCGCTGATCACCCCCTGCCGCAGCATCGACCGGATGCGCTCCGGGGCGGCCGGCGCGCTCGCCGAGGGCCGGGGGCCGGGCGGGTGCCCCTCGCGATCCGCCGGGGGCCGGCCGTGAGCGCCGTCGGCGAGACCCGCATCCTGGTCGTCGACGACGACCCCGGGGTCGGCCGGCAGCTCGGCGAGCTGTTCCGGGCCCAGGGGCACGTGGTCGACTGCGTCCTCGACGGGCGGGGCGCGATCGCCGCCCTCGAGCAGAAGGACTACTCGCTCGCCTTCGTCGACTTCCGCATCCGGGACACCAACGGGCTCCACCTCGTGCGCGACATGAAGGAGCGGTGGCCCGACCTCGACGTCATCCTCGTGACCGGGCACGCGACGATCCAGGGCGCGGTCGAGGCCATCCGGATCGGCGCGTCGGACTACGTGACGAAGCCCTTCGAGGTCGAGGAGATCCTGCTCGCGACCGAGAAGGTGATCGAGAAGCGGCGGCTGGTCGACGAGATCGCGTGGCTGCGCGGGCAGCTCGCGGAGCGCTACTCGTTCGCGAACATGGTGTCGCGCAACCCGCGCATGCACGAGATCTTCTCGCAGATCGAGGCGCTCGCGCAGAACGACGCGACCGTGTTGCTCACCGGCGAGTCGGGCACCGGCAAGGAGCTCTGCGCCCGCGCGATCCACTTCCAGGGGCGCCGCAGGGGCGGCAAGTTCGTCGCGATCAACTGCGCGGCCTTTCCCGACACGCTGCTCGAGAGCGAGCTGTTCGGCTACCAACGCGGCGCCTTCACCGGCGCGATCGCGGACCGGATCGGCAAGATCGAGCTCGCCTCGGGCGGGACGCTGTTCCTCGACGAGATCGAGTCGATCTCCCTCAGCATGCAGCTGAAGCTGCTGCGCGTCCTCGAGGAGCGCGAGATCGAGCGGCTCGGCGGCAACAAGCGGATCAGCGTGAACATGCGCGTGATCGCGGCGACGAACGTCCGCCTCGACGACCTGGTCGCGCGCGGCGCGATGCGCGAGGACTTCTACTACCGCGTGAACGTGGTGCCGATCGACCTGCCGCCGCTTCGCGACCGCATCGAGGACGTTCCGCTGCTCGTGAGCGAGTTCCTGCGCAACTCGCAGATGGCGAAGGACCGCGGCGTCGAGCGGGTCTCGAACCGCGCTCTCCAGCAGCTCATGGGCTGGGACTGGCCGGGCAACGTGCGCGAGCTCGGCAACGTCCTCGAACGCTCGATCCTGCGCTGCCAGGGCGACGTCATCCGCGAGGTCGACCTTCCCGGGCGGGAGCGGCGCGGCCCGGAGCCCGCCCGGGCCCGCGGGGTCGACTACGAGGTGCCGTTGAAGGAGTTCCTGCGCCGCGCCGAGCGCGACTACCTCGCCCACGTGCTGCGCAAGCACCGCGGCGGCATCGGCGCGAGCGCGAAGCACGCCCTGGTCGACGCGGCGACGCTGCACCGCAAGATGAAGGCCCACGGGATCCGCCGGGAGGAGTTCCGCTCCCGGGGCCGGGGGCGGGAGCCCGAGGCGGAGGGGGTCGGCCTCCCGCCGGGGGTTCCGTCGGCGACACGGCACTGACCGCGGGGGCCGACCCGGGCTGGAAAGCCGGGGGCGGGGACGGTAGGAACCTCGACTCGACCGCCCCCGGGCGGCGCAGGAGGCTCGAGATGGCGTCAGGCAGGGACTCGGACGGCGGGATCATGGCGTTCCTGTGGAGGAACAAGATCTGGTGGCTCACGCCGGCGATCGCGGTCCTGCTCCTGACCGGCCTGCTCCTGTGGTTCGGGCGCTCGAGCGCCACCTCGCCCTTCACCTACACGCTCTTCTGAGCGGCTTCCCCCATCCGACGGAGGCTCCATGCATCTCGTGACCGGCGGCGCCGGGTTCATCGGCTCGCACATCGTCGAGCGGCTTCTCGCCAACGGGGAGAAGGTCCGCATCCTCGACAACTTCTCGACGGGCAAGCCGTCGAACGTGGCCCCGTTCCAGGGGCGCGTCGAACTCGTCGAGGGCGACCTGCGCGACCCGGCGGCGCTCGCCCGCGCCGTCGCCGGCTGCGAGGTCGTCTACCAGCAGGCGGCGCTGCGCTCGGTGCCGCGCTCGATCGACGATCCGCTCGCGAACAACGACGTGAACGTGACCGGCATCCTGCAGCTGCTGGTCGCGTCGAAGAAGGCGGGCGTGCGTCGCGTCGTCTACGCGTCCTCGTCGTCGGTCTACGGCGACGACCCGACGCTGCCGAAGGTCGAGACGCAGACCCCTCGGCCGATCTCGCCCTACGCGGCCTCGAAGATCATGGGCGAGTACTACTGCCGCATCTACTCGCAGCTCTACGGGCTCGAGACGGTCAGCATGCGCTACTTCAACGTCTTCGGTCCCAGGCAGGATCCCGAGTCGAAGTACGCGGCGGTGATCCCCCGGTTCATCACGGCGGCGCTCGCGGGAGAGCCGGCCGAGGTGCACGGCGACGGGCTCCAGTCGCGCGACTTCACCTACGTCGACAACGTGGTCGACGCGAACCTTCTCGCCGGCCAGGTGCCCGGCGTCGCGGGCGAGGCCTTCAACATCGCCTGCGGCGGGCGCTTCACCCTGCTCGACGTGCTCCACGCGATCGAGAAGGGGCTCGGCCACCCGGTCGCGCGCAAGCACGAGGAGGCCCGCGCGGGCGACGTGAAGCACACGCTCGCCGACATCTCGAAGGCCCGCAAGCTGCTCGGCTACGAGCCGAAGGTGGACTTCGAAGAGGGCATGCGCCGCACCGTCGACTGGTTCCGCCAGCAGGCCGCCTGAGGCGGGCCGGCACGCGCCCGCAGCCGGCCGGTCGGGAGGCGAGGGCGTGTTCCGGGCTCCGGTCGACGTCGTCACGGGCTGGCTCGGCAGCGGCAAGACGACGCTCGTCCGCAGGCTCCTCGCGACGCCGGGGGGTGCTCGCGTCGCCGTGATCGTGAACGAGATCGCGGGACTCGACGTCGACGGCCGGACGATCACGGGGCTCGACGGCGTCGATCGCGCGGTCGAGCTCGCCGGCGGATGCCTGTGCTGCGAGGTCGAGGAGACGAGGCTCTCGCGGGCGGTCGCCTCGCTGGTCGACCGGGTGCAGCCGGACCTCGTGGTCGTCGAGACGAGCGGGGCCGCCGATCCCGGGCCCGCGGTCGGGCGCCTGCGCGACGCCGGGCTGACGCTCGACGCGGTGATCGCGATGGTCGACGCGGAGCACGGCGGGCGCGACCTCGGGCGACCGGTCGGCAGGGCGCAGGTCGAGGCCGCGGACTTCGTCCTGCTGAACCGCGTCGACCTGGCCGGGGCGGTCGCAGTCGATTCCCTCGCGCGGCGGATCGTGCGCGCGAACCCGCGCGCGCTCCTGCGGCGATGCGTGCGCGCGGCCGTCGACCCGGCGCTGCTCTTCGCGACCGGCGTGCGAACGCTCGCGCGCGCGGCGGAGCCGACCCGCGCGTCCACCGTCGAGCCTCGCCGTGCCGGGCCGGTCGAACACGACGTCGAGGCGCGCGTCCACCGGACCGTGCGTCCGGTCGACCCCGAGCGGTTTCGCGCGGTGCTCGACGCGCTTCCACCGGGAGTGCACCGGGCCAAGGGAATCCTGCGGGTTCGGGAGAGTCGGCTCGGGCTCCTGTTCAACGCCGTCCGCCGACGGGTCGAGTTCGAGTGGCTGCCGTTTCCGGTCGCGGAGAGCCGGGCGGTGGTGGTCGGCGAGCGGCTCGCGGACGACTGGCCGGCGATCCGCGACGCGTTCGTCGCGTGCGAGCTGGCCGAGGAGGGGGAGGGCGCCGAGCGCTTCCGCGCGGCGTTCGCGTCGCCGTCGAGGAACGGCGCATGACGCCCGCCATGGGGCCCGGCCCGATCGCGACGGGCCGCCCGCCCGGCCCGGTGCTCGTGGTCGGCATCGACGGCGCCGATTGGGACCTGCTCGAACCGTGGCTGCGCGAGGGCGACCTGCCGGCGATCGCCGCACTTCGCGAGCGGGGCACGCGGGGGCGCAGCGTGTCGACCGACCCGCCCGCGACCTTTCCCGCGTGGACGTCCTTCGCGACCGCGAGCGAGCCGGTCGACCACGGGATCTTCGACTTCACGCTGCGGCGCGGCTACTCGATCCGTTTCGTCTCGGCACGCGATCGCGGGCGCACCTCGATCTGGTCGCGAGCCGCGGCCGCGGGCCGTCGCGTCGCGGTCTACAACCTGCCGGCGTCGTACCCGCCCGAGGAGTTGCGCGACGGGATCTTCGTCTCCGGCTTCGACACGCCTGTCGCCACCGCGATCGACCCGTCGTTCGTGCACCCCCGGGGGCTGCACGCGGAGCTCACCCGCAGGCACGGGCCGCTCGTGATCTCGGACCTGAACGAGGTGCGGATCGGGGAGCGCTGGCACGAGGAGGCGCTGGAGACGCTCCTTCGCGACGTCGCGCGCCGGGGCGAGATCGCGCTCGACCTCCTGCGCCGCGGCCGCTGGGACCTGTTCTTCGTGCTGTTCGGCGAGTCCGACACGGCGGGGCATCACTTCTGGTGGCTCCACGACCCGCGGTCGCCGCGACACCGGCCGGGCGCGCTCGCGGACGGGCTTCGCCAAGTCTACCGCGCGATCGACCGCGCGATCTCCCGACTGCTCGACGCCGCCCCGCGCGACGCGCGCGTGCTCCTGCTGTCCGATCACGGCATGGGCGGAGCGGGCACACGGTGCATCGCGCCGAACCGTTTCCTCGCCGGACGAGGCTGGCTGCGCTTCGCGCCCGGGGGAGCCGTCGACCCGGCGCTCGGGGCCCTGCGCGGGCTCGCGCTGCGGGCGATCCCGGCCCGCCTGCAGGGCCGCCTCGCGCGGGGGCCCGGCGCGGGGATCGCGACCCGGCTCGAGGCTCGGTCGCGCTTCGCGGGCATCGACTGGAGATCGACGCGGGCCTTCTCGGAGGAGCTCAACTATGCCCCGGGCGTGAGCCTGAACGTCGTCGGACGCGAGCCGCTCGGTACCGTCGCCCCGGAGGAGGTGGAGGCGACGGCGCGCGCGCTCGTCGCCGACCTGCTCGACTGGCGCGACCCGGAGACGGGCGCGCCGATCGTCGCCCGGGCGCGTGCGCGCCGGGAGGTTCACGGCGACGGTCCCTTCCTCGAGCGGGCCCCCGACGTGGTCGTGGACCTCGCTCTCGAGGACGGGTATTCGACGACGGTCCGGCGCTCCGGGGGAACGCCCGGTCCCTCGACCTGGCGCATCGGCGTCTCGGAGCATGCCGGCTCGAAGGCTGCAGGGATGAACGGGACGCATCGAAGCCACGGACTCTACTGCTGGGCGTCGCCCGACGCCGCGGTCGGAGACGGGCCCGACCGGCGCCTCGCCGATCTCGGCGCGCTCGTGCTCCGCGAGCTGGGAGTCGAGAGCGCGACGTCGGACGACGCGCGGCGACCGACCGGCGAGGGACCCGAATACGACGAGCGCGAGTCGGAGGTGCTCGAACGGCGTCTGCGCGCCCTGGGGTACCTCGAATGAGGGGGCCGGAAGCCGGCGCGTCGGGTACCGTGCCCGTGCGGCGCGCGCCGTCGGGCCGCGGGCGCTCGCCCCGGGTCGGTCTCGTCGCCGGGTGCCCGTTTCCGGCGCCGCGGGGATCGCAGGTGCTGGTCGACGGCATGGCGTGCGCGCTCGCCGGGGCCGGCGTCGACGTCCACCTGTTCGCCCCGATCGTGCCCGGCTGTGCCCGGCCCTACCCGCTGCACTCGATCGCGGGCGAGGGCGCGTTTCCGTCGGCGGAGCCGGCCTTCGGCACGAGGCTGCGGAGGCTGCTCGGGGACGTCGGGCTCGCGAATCGACTCCGCGAGGCCGTTCTTCGGGAGCGCGTCGACGTGCTCCATGCCCACAACTACGAGGCCCTGCTCGCGTCGCTGCGGGTGCGGGCCTCGACCGGCGTCCCGGTGGTGTTCCACGCACACGCGGTGCTGGCCGACGAGCTCCCGCTCTACGCGTCGTCGCGCGTCCTGCCGACCGCCGTCGCGAGCCGGCTGGGTACCTGGTGCGACCGCACGTTTCCCCGCCTGGCCGACCACGTCGTGGCGCTCAGCGACGACGTCGCGCGCTACCTCGAGCGGTGCGGCGTCGATCCGGCGCGGATCGCGGTCGTGCCTCCGGGGATCGAGGCGCCGGGGCCCGGGGAGAACGAGCAGGGACGGCGGCCGCGCGCGGTCTTCACCGGGAACCTCGACCGCTACCAGAACCTCGATCTGCTGTTGCGGTCCTGGTCGTTGGTCGAGCGGCGGCTGCCCGACGCCACGCTCGCGGTCGTCACCCACGAGCGGGACCGCACGCTGCCGGGCGACGTCCCGGGGCTCGCCCGCGTCGAGCTCGTGCGCGCGCGCGGTCTCGGGGACGTGCGACGCGAGTGGTCGCGGGCCACGGTCGGCGTTTCGCCGCGGACGTCGTGGTCCGGGTTCCCCGTGAAGACGCTCAACTACATGGCGGCGGGCCTCCCGACGGTCGCGCTCGAGGGCTCGTCGAAGGGCATCCGCGACGGAGAGTCCGGCTGGGTGGTGCGCGGGACGTCGGCGGAGGCGTTGGCCGGCGCGCTGTGCGAGGCGCTCGACGACCCGCGGGAATGCGGCGTGCGCGGGCGGAACGCGCGCGCGGTGCTCGACGAGGAACACGCCTGGCCTCGGCTCGCCGAGGACCTGCTCGAGCTGTCGAGCGCGATCGCGCTCGGAAGACGCCGGGTCGGGCTTTCCCCTGCGGCTCGCCCGGGCTAAGCGAGGGCCTCATGGCGACCCGGCAGCGCGACGACTCGACGGGCGGGGTGCTCCCGGAGGAACA
>JAFMJW010000341.1 GCA_017853315.1 Alphaproteobacteria bacterium | reverse complement strand
GGCGACACCGACACGAACGGCGCGATCGCCGGCGCGCTGCTCGGTGCCGTCCACGGCCGGGACGCGATTCCCGTTCGCTGGCGCCGCGCCGTCCTCTCCTGCCGGCCGTTGCCGGGCACCCGGAGGGCACGACCCGAGACCTTCTGGCCGGTCGACGCGCTCCTGCTCGCCGAGGCGCTGACCGCGGTCGGGGGCGCCGAGAGCGCCGCCGAGCGGACGAGGCGGCCCGATCGACCGGTCGGCCCACCTGCCGGGGTATAAAAGAAGATCTTCGTAGTATGGACACGGCAACGTAGTTTCCCTATGACAACGCGGTCCGCTCCGGACCCGCGATCTCCGCGCGGTCCCCGAATCTTCGACCATTGCCATCGGGAGGAAGTCTTCATGAAGAGGATCGTTGCCGCTGCATTCGCCGTCAGCCTGCTCGCCCCGGCCTCGGCCTTCGCCGTCGGTCCGGTGGACCCGAGCGCCGCCGCCCCCCACTTCGAGTACTCGGGCGACGAGGGGCCGTTCTGGTGGGGCGAGATCGACCCCATCTACGCCGACTGCAGCGTCAGCCTGCGCCAGTCGCCGATCGACATCCCGCGCGAGGTGAGCGCTCGCACGCGCACGAACCTCGCGGTGACGTTCGCCCCCGGCGCGATCAACATGAAGAACAACGGGCACACCGTCGTCCAGAGCTTCTCGCCGGGCTCGACCTTCGTGCTCGAGGGCGTGACCTACGACCTGCTCCAGTTCCACCTCCACACGACGTCGGAGCACACGGTGCAGGGCAGGCGCTACCCGATGGAGCTCCACGCCGTGTTCAGGGACGCGGTCTCGGGCAACCTCGCCGTCATCGGTCAGCTCTTCGAGGTCGACCGCCGCGGCACCGAGAACGAGTTCCTCCACGACCTGACGCAGTTCGGTCTCCCCGAGAAGACGGACGACACGGTGACCAACGCGGCGGAGATCGACCTCGCCGACCTGATCGACGCGAAGCAGCTCGCGACCTACTGGTCGTACCCGGGCTCGCTCACGACCCCGCCCTGCTCGCCGATCGTGAGCTGGTTCGTCCTGCGCAAGCCCGTTCGCGCTTCGCAGGCCCAGATCCAGGAGTTCATCGACGTGATGGGCAACAACTACCGCCCGGTGCAGCCGCTGAACGGCCGCACGATCGAGCGCAAGTAAGTTCCCGACTCGGCACGCTCCGGGAGACGGGGCCGCGGGGAAACCCGCGGCCCCGTCTTCGTTTTCGGGGTCGGCCGGTCGCGCGGACGCGCGGGCGCCGCTCCGGCGGGTTGACTCCGCGCTTCTGGCATCCTTACTGTCGAAAGGACCGCAGGTCCGCGGCCGCGACCGCCCCGGGAGAACGCCATGAAGTTCGGAATTGCCTTCGCCAACATCGGACCGTTCACGAAGCCCGACGTCGCGGCCTCCTTCGCCGCCGCGGCCGAGAAGGCCGGCTTCGAGTCGCTGTGGACGGTCGAGCACGTCGTCGTCCCCTCGGGCTACGAGTCGGCCTATCCCTACGATCCCTCGGGCAAGATGCCGGGCGGCGAGACCGCGCCGATCCCCGACCCGCTCGTCTGGCTCACCTGGGTCGCGGCCCACACGAAGACGCTGCGCCTCGCGACCGGCGTCATCATCCTGCCGCAGCGCAACCCGCTCGTGCTGGCGAAGGAGGTCGCGACGCTCGATCGCCTCTCGGGCGGCCGCACGATCCTCGGAATCGGCACGGGCTGGCTGAAGGAGGAGTTCGATGCGCTGGGCGTCCCGTTCGCGAAGCGCGGCAAGCGCGCGGACGAGTACGTGGCGGCGATGCGCGCGCTGTGGACCGAGGAGAAGGCCTCCCACGAGGGCGAGTTCACCCGCTTCCGCGACTGCGTCCTCCGCCCGCGTCCCGCGCAGGGAAGCGTCCCGATCCACGTCGGCGGCCACAGCGACGCGGCGGCGAAGCGCGCGGGCCGGCTCGGCGACGGCTTCTTCCCCGCGATCTCCGGCCACGACGAGATCTCGCGCCTCTTCCGGCTCGCCCGCGACACCGCCCGCGAGCACGGCCGCGACCCCTCGGCGATCGAGATGACGACCGGCGGCAACGGCGCGATCGGCTCGGGGGCGCTCGACGAGGTGAAGCGCCTCGCCGACCTCGGCACCCACCGGGTCATCGTCCCGTCCTTCCTCTTCCTGCAGGACACGGCCGACTCGCTCGCCCGCTACGGCGACGAGGTGATCGCGAAGGCCGGCTGAGCCGGTCCCTCGATTCGGCCTCCCCCCTCTGCCAAGATCCGGCGCCGTGGAACCCTTCCCCCCGATCGCGGAGCCCGGCGCGAGCGACGGCCGCGTCCGTCGCAGCGAGCGCAGCCGCGAGGCCATCGTCGGCGCGCTGCTGGACCTGATCGGCAGCGGAGTCGCGGCGCCCACCGCCCGGCAGGTCGCCGAGCGCGGCGGCGTCGGCATCCGCAGCGTGTTCCGCCACTTCAGCGAGATGGAGAGCCTCTACGCGGCGATGGACGCGCGGCTCGAGAGCGAGGTGCGCCGCATGTTCCTGGGCGGCGACCGCACGGGCAGCCTCGAGGAGCGGGCGCTCGGGTTCGTCCGCCTGCGCGCGGCGGTCTTCGAGCGGGTCGCGCCCTTCAAGCGCGCGGCGAACCTGCAGCGGCCGCGTTCTCGCTTCCTGGACCAGCGGCACCGCGCCATGCAGCGCGAGCTTCGCGAGGACCTGCTCGCGTGGCTGCCCGAGCTCCGCGCGGCGGGTGCACCGGCGGTCGAGGCGTTCGACCTGCTCGGATCCTTCGAGGCATGGGATCGGCTGCGCACCGACCAGGGGATCGGCGCCAAGGCCGCGGTCGCGACGCTCGAACGACTCGCGCGCGCGCTCGTGGCGGATCTCGGTGCATCGACGTCGCCCCGCACGGTTGTGCCCTCCACGAGACGCCGCACGCCGGCGAAGGGCGGTCACGCGGCCGCCGCGAGGCGCTGAGGCCCGGGCCCGGGCGCGGCTCGAACCCACCGATGGCGAACACCTCGCTCCTGCGCAAGGCGAGCTTCTCGCGTCGCCCCTCGCCCGCGCAGCACCTGGGGCTCGTGCTCTTCGGCTTGCTGCTCGGCCTGCTCGCCTCCGAGGCCGCCTGCCGCTTGCTCTACGCGACGCCCTGGTACGAAGGCCTGCTCGACGACCAGGTTCGCCGCGAGCCCACCCAGGTGGTGCACCGCAACTCGCTCGGCCTGCGCGACATCGACTACGCGAGCCCCAAGCCCCCGGGCGTGAAGCGCGTCCTCTTCCTCGGCGACTCGTTCACCTTCG
>JAFMJW010000340.1 GCA_017853315.1 Alphaproteobacteria bacterium | reverse complement strand
CGAGCGTCGCGCGCGCGAGGCTCTCCACCTCGTCCGCGCGCGAGACGTCGGTCGGTACCGCGATCGCGCGGGCCCCGCGCGCCTGCAATGCGCGGGCGGCCTCCGCGAGCGCGTCCCGCTCGACGTCCGCGAGGACGACGCGCATGCCGGCGTCGGCGAAGCACTCCGCCGTCGCTCGCCCGATGCCGCTCGCTGCACCGGTCACGACCGCGACCTTGTCGCGCAGGTCGACCATGGTTCGGACCCCCCGGCTCCCGCCCCGGGGGAGCCGCCGCGAGCCTAGCGCGGCGCGCGTGGCGTGGGCGAGACCCGGGGAGCGGCGGAAGCCGACGGGCTCGGCGCCGGCTCCGCGAGATCCCACACCGCGATCCGGCCGGCCGTGTCGCCGGACACGAGGAGCCGTCCCGCGAACGCGAGCCCGGTCACCTCCGCGCCGTGCCACAGCAGGCGCTCGACCTGCCGCCCCTCGGGATCGAGCAGACGGAGGTCGCCCTCGGCGCCGCCGATCGCGATGCGCTCGTGGGCCGCGTCCACCGCGAGCGAGTGGAAGCCCCGGCCGTAGGCGCTCTCCCCGAGCTTGCGGCCGCTCGCGACGTCCCACGTCGCGACGATCCCGCCGCGCGACGAGGTGACGAGCCTCGGCCGGCCGCGCGGGTCGAGGAAGCCCACGGCCGTGACCGGCCGACCCGCGGGATCGACCACCGATCGGGCGGCGCCGCTCGCGGCGTCGAAGAGCGTGGTCCCGCCGGCCGACGAGCCGACCGCGACCGTGCGCCCGTCGGGCGAGAAGCCCGCCGCCCACGCTTCGCGGTCGACCTCGAGGCGGCGCAGCTCGGTACCGTCCGCCGGGCGCAGCAGGTGCGCGACCGCGTCGCCGTGCGCGACCAGCGCGATCGTGCCTCCGTCGGGCGACCACGCGATCGCCCGCACCGGGCCCGACGCGGAGCGCCACTCGCCGAGCACGCGACCGTCGTCCATCGAGTGGTGCAGCACGCGCCGGCCGTGTGCGACGAGCGCCTCCCGCCCGTCGGGGCGGATCGCGATCGCGTCGGGGACCTCGTCGGCCGCGTCGTCGGCCTCGGCTTCGCCCGCAGCGGCGGCTCCGGGCGGAGGTGCGAATCCGAACGCGAGCTTCACCTCCGGGAGCCGCCACTCGCTCGTGCCGCCGTCGTCGGCGGCCACCAGCATCCGGCTCGCGTCCCGCGTCGTCGCGATCGCGGCGACCCCGCTGCGAAACGGCAGCACGCAGCGCGGAAGCCGCCTTGCGCCGCGCAGGATGCGCGGGTCGAGCGGCTGGCAGCCGTCGACCGGAACGCCGGCCGCGCCCGGCGAGCGGCCCGACACCGGCAGGTCGAAGTCGACGAGCAGCGGATCGCCGGGAAGGTCGATCTCGAAACGCGCCTCGACCGTGTCGCCCTCGGGTGCGGCGGCGCGCGCCACGAGCGCGCCACCCTCGAGCGCGAGGTCGAGCCGCTGCTTTCGATCGCCCGAAGCGACGGTCACGCGCCCGGCCACGCCCTCGATCGGGACCGGGGTCCGCCAGAAGTCGGTGACCCAGGCGCGCAGCGTGCCGTCGACCTCCGCCCGCGCCTCGAGGTGGCGCCGGCCCGACATCGCGACGATGCCGCCGTGCCGCGGCGCGTGGTCGTGCCGCTCGACCGGCGCCTGGGCGGCCGGCGCGGCCGGGGAGGGCGTGGGAGACGGGGCGGGAGGAACCGCCGGCCCCGCGCAGCCGGCGAGGGCGAGCGCGACGATCCCGAGGAGCCGGCCACGGAGCGCGGGAACTCGCCGCGAAGGCGCGGCGCCCGGATGTGCGTTCGGGATCGTCATCGTCGTCGGGCGTGCGCCCGGCCGAGAGAAGCCGTCTGCCGCCGCCGTCGCAAGGACGTCGGGGCGCCGGTCGATTCCGGCCTTGAGGAGTCCCGCGATCGGTGTCTTGCTGTCGGGCGTGACGCCCCTCGTCCGCCGCGCTCTTTCCGCCTGGACCGTGCTCGTGCTGCTCTTCCTGTGGCTGCCGATCGCGATCCTCGTCGCGTGGTCGTTCAACGACTCCCGGCTGAACGTCCTCTGGAAGGGCTTCACGCTGCGCTGGTACGCCGTCGCCTTCGCCGACGGCGGCCTGCTCCGCAGCCTCGGCAACAGCCTCTGGGTGGCGGCGTGGGCCACGCTGCTCTCGGTGCCGCTCGGCACCGCGGCCGCGTTCCTGCTCGAGCGCCACCGCTTCCGCGGCCGCGCCGCGCTCGAGACGACGCTGCTGCTGCCGATGATCGCGCCCGAGGTCGTGATCGGGACGAGCCTGCTCGCGCTCTTCGTCGCGGTCGGATGGGAACTCGGCTTCGCGACCGTGATCGTCTCCCACGTCACCTTCTGCGTGCCCTTCGTGCTGGTCGCCGTGCGCGCCCGGGTCGCGTCGCTCGATCCCGCGCTCGAGGAGGCGGCGCTCGACCTCGGCGCCACGCCCGCGACGGCCTTCCGGCGCGTCGTCCTGCCGATCGCCGCGCCCGCGGTCGCGGCGGCCGCACTGCTCTCGTTCATGCTCTCGTTCGACGAGCTCGTCGTCACCTGGTTCACCGCGAGTGCGGGCTCGCGGACCCTGCCGATCGAGATCTACGGCCGCATCCGCCGGGGGCTCGACCCGAGCCTGAACGCGATCTCGACCGTGCTCGTCGCGGCGACGCTCGCGGTGGTGGCGCTCGCGGGGCTGCTGCGACGTCGCGCCGGGGGGCCGAGGTGAGGGCCGCCGGACGTCCCCGCGCCCCGCGTCTCGCGCGCCTCGCGGCGCTCGTCGCCGGCGCGGTGCTCCTCGCCGCGTGCCGGCGGAGTGCCCCCGCGCCCGAGATCTCGATCTTCGCCTGGTCGGAGTACGTGCCGGACGAGGTGATCGAGGGCTTCACCGCGGCGACCGGGATCCGGGTGAACCTCGAGACCTTCGCCTCGAACGAGGAGATGCTCGCGAAGCTGCTGTCGGGCGCCGCGCACTACGACGTCGTCCAGCCGTCGGACTACACGGTGGAGGCGCTCGCCCGGGACGGGCGGCTGCAGCCGATCGACGCCTCGAAGATCCCGAACCTGCGCAACGTTTCGCCCGACTTCCTCCGGCTGCCCTTCGACCCGGAGCAGCGGTGGACGATCCCGTGGATGGGCGGCACGGTCGGCATCGTCGTCGACTCGGCGAAGGTGGCGCCCGAGTCGATCCGTTCCTTCGCCGACGTGTTCACCGAGGCCCACCGCGGCCGCATCGTCGTGGTCGACGACCCGCGCGAGATCGTCTCGTGGGCGCTCGCGACC
>JAFMJW010000339.1 GCA_017853315.1 Alphaproteobacteria bacterium | reverse complement strand
GACGGTCGCGGTCGCGCCCTCGAGGACCTTGACCCCGGGACCCGAGTTCGAGTCGATCGACGAGCGCACGACGAAGGCGTCGACCGGTGCGTTCGTGCCGTGAACGACGATCCCGGTGTTGTTGCCGCGCAGCACGGTGTCCCTCACCCAGAGCTGCGACGCGCCCGAAGGCTCGAAGCCGATGCCCGCCTGCGAAAATGCGTTCACGATGCACTTCTCGACGTGGACCTCGCCCGCGGCGAGGACCTGCACGCCGCGGAGCCCGGCGCCGATGCCCTCGATGTCGAGGCCGCGCAGCACGACCCGGTCGGTCGGGCCGGCGTTGATCACGATGGCGTGGTAGCCGGAGGCGAGCACGCCCGCCTGGGTCGAGTCCGACGCGATCGTGATCGACTTGGTGATCGTGACCGCCCCGAAGGGACCCGGGTCGAGCACGTTGATCTCCCCCTTGGCCGCGGTCTTCGAGATCGCGCCCGCGAAGGTCTTGCACGGCGCGGTGCGGCTGCAGGGGTTGGCGTCGTCGCCGACTCCCGAGACCCAGGTGCGCGTCGCCTGCGCACGGGCGGTCCCCGCGGCGAAGACGAGGGCGAGGAAGGCGGCGGCCGCCGGGACGAGGGGCAATCTCTTCACGTGTCGATCTTCCTTCCTGGGCCAGGACCGATCGCGGCCCGGACCGGACACGCCGCCTCGGCGGGCGGCGGGAGCGGCGGGGCGCCACGGTGGCGCCCTCGCGTCGCCCCACGCTCGGGCCGCGCCGAAGCTCGCACAAGGGGGCCGACGGCTCCCTGCGGAGAAGACGAGGGCATCCGGATTCGAGGATCGGGCTTTCGCGGGAGCCGGCATCGGTGCATCATCCGCCGGTCGACGGCCGGCCCTACGGGTCCACCCCATCGGAGACGAACGATGCCCTCACGCCACGCGAATCGAGCACGCGGCCTCCTCGCGATCGGCGGAGCGCTCCTACTCGCGGCCGCTTTCACCGCGGGCGACGCGAGGGCGGTCGAACAGGCCCCCGGCGGCACGCCCCGGATCGTGAACGGGCTCGAGACCCAGTCCCACCCGACGGTCGGGGCCCTTCTCTGGAAGCCCGCCCCCGGCGTCTATTACGAGCTCTGCAGCGGGACGCTGATCGGCTGCAGCACCTTCCTCACCGCCGCCCACTGCGTCTGCGACGGGAACACCTTCGGCCAGTGCGGCACCCCGGACCCGTCGAGTTTCGCCGTCTACCTGCAGAACGTCGGGATCGTCGACGTCGCGCAGGTCGGCGTGAACCCGAGCTTCGCCTTCTCCTCGCGCGGCGACGTCTCGGTCCTGCGGCTCGCGAGTGCGACGACCGGGGTGCGGCCGACGAAGGTGAACACCATCCGGCGGCCCTCCTACGGAACGCTCGCCGAGATCGTCGGCTACGGGCTCACGCGCGGCTTCGGGAGCGACGCCGGGCTCCTCCGACGCGGCGAGGTGCTCACCGCCCCGTGCGCGAACGTCGACCCGTCGCAGCACGTGTGCTGGGACTTCGTCTCGCCGCTCTCGGCCCCGGGCTTCGACTCGAACACCTGCAACGGCGACTCGGGCGGGCCGATGTTCGCCGACCTCGGCGACGGCGAGCGCGTCGTCGGCATCACCTCGGGAGGGGAAGCCACCTCCTGCCTGCCGAACGACTCGTCCTTCGACGCGGACGTCTACGTGAACCACCCCTTCATCGAGGCGGCGGCCGGGGCCGACCTCGACCCGACGGCCTGCGGCGCGATGCCCCAGGTGGGCGACGCCGGGACGACGGTCGAGACCTACAGCGTCCGCGACCTCGGGAAGGACGCCCGCGACTGTCGCAAGGCCGCGACGTCCGCCTACTCGTCGTGGGTGCTCGCCGCGAGCTCGGCGATGCGCTCCTGCATCGACGGCGTCAGCACCGGGCGACGCGTCGGTCCCTGCCCGGACGCGATCGCGCTCGCCGCGGCGGAGGCCGCGCGCGCGAAGATTCCCTCCGGCGCGTTCACCTCCCGCTGCTCCGACGGCATCGTCCGGACGATCGACGCCTCCGGCGCCTGCGACGGCGTCACCGATCGCGCGGGGCTCGCGAACTGCATCGGGAGCGCCGGGCTCTCCGCCGCGCTCCGGACCGTCGACCTCCTGTACGCGGACTCCACCGGGGCGGCGCCGGTCGCGGACGCGGGCGCGCTCGCCTGCCAGGGCGGGATCGCGCGCGCCGGCTCGATGCTGCTCGAGGCGCTGCTCAAGGCCGACGCGAAGTGCCAGGGCCAGGAGGACACGGGGCGGGTCGCCGCCTGCCCCGACGAGAAGACGACCGGGGCGGCGGACAAGGCGCGCGCCCGGGCCGCCTCGCAGATCGCGAAGGCCTGTACCGACGCGGACGTCGCCCTGCTGCGCTCGACCAGCACCTTCGGCGGCGCCTGCAGCGGGGCGACCGACGTCGCCTCGCTCGTCGAGTGCGAGTTCGCGGGAATCCGCGCGATCGCCGACGAGCTCCACCTCCTGATCCAGTCGCAGACGATGCACCTCGACCTTCCCTTCCAGGTGCCGGCCGGCACGAGCCGGCTGCGCGTCACCCTGAACGGAATCGAGAAGTCCGGGAACGATCTCGACCTCTTCGTCCGCAACGGGTCTCCGGCCACCGGGTCGGTCCACGACGCCTCGTCGACCGCGAACGGCATGTTCGAGGGGATCGAGATCCTCTCGCCCGCGTCGGGCACCTGGTATGCGCACGTCGACCGCATCTCGGGGCCGACCCGCATCCCCTACCAGCTGACGATCACCCGCTTCGGGCCGTGAGGGCCTGAGGCTCCGGCCCGCTGCGCTCGGGTTTCGCGCGGCGCGGCGGACGACCGTGGGCCGAGCCTCGGTCCGTCCGCATGCCGCGCGCGCTGCGCCGGAGCATGCTCGGCGCTAGGCTCGCGCGAGGGAGGTGTTCGCATGGACGGAAGATCCCTCGGTGCCGCGGCGGCGGCCTTCGCGATCGGGTTCGCACTGTCGTCGGCCGGCGGGGCGGAGAGTGCGGCCGAGCCCCGGCCGTCGACCGTCTTCGGCGCTCTCGCGCCTGGGCAGGTCGTCACGGTGAAGGACACGGCCGGAGGCGTCGAGATCACCTCGATGCCGGACCTTCCGGCCGGTTGGCGGGTGCTCGAGGTCGCCCGCGACTTCATCGTGGTCGAGGCACCTGCCGGCGCCTACGAGCAGCGGATCCCGGTCACCGCGATCCGCTCCGTGATCTTCCTGCGACGGCTGCCGCTCGGCTGAGGGCAGGCGCGGGCCGGTGGTCGCTCGCGGTCGGGAGCAGGGGC
>JAFMJW010000078.1 GCA_017853315.1 Alphaproteobacteria bacterium | reverse complement strand
GGCGAGCGGCTGCGGGTCGCGCGGCTGCGCTGCCCGCGGTGCGGGACGGAGCAGCGGACGTGGTTCAGGCTCCATCGGAGCGGACCCGGTCTTCACTGAGCGCCCCCGGCGACAAGCATGGGCGCAAAACCCTGTCTTCTCGGCGCCCGCCCCCTTGTTGACTCACAGGGAGCGACCCTGTAAGCGCCACGATTCGCAAGACAGGATTTTGTTTGTCATCCCATTCGAAAGGACGCGATACGATGCGTAGACTCTTTCTTTCACTGACGATCGGACTTGTCGTGCTCGGCTCGGGATTGCTGGGGACGACCCAGGCGGAGGCGGCCTGTTCCGCCACCGACACACGGCTCTGCCTGTTGAATGGCCGCTTCTCAGCCACCCTCAAGTGGAACGACGGGTCTGGCCTCAAGGACGCCTACGTCGCCGGCCCGAAAACGGACAGCGCGTCGTCCGCGGCAGGTCTCTTCTACTTTTACGCAGCCGACCCGAGCAATTGGGAAATCCTCACCAAGATGATCGATGGGTGCGGGACCAACAACCACTTCTGGGTGCTGACCGCCGCCTCGACCGGATTCGGCTGGGAGTTGAAGATCAAGGACGAGTCTCAGGGCACGACCAAGACCTTTACGCATCCTCTCAATGGACAGGCTTCGGGAATCGCCGATTTCGAGGCATTCGCCACGTGCGGATCCACACCGCCCCCGACGCCGACCCCCGCCCCGAGCGGCTGCTCGAGTTCCGGGCCGATCACGGACTTCCGCAGGGATTGTTCCGACTACGTCTACATCTACTTGAGCGGGAACAGGCTCGTTGGAGCAGGCGTGTCGTCTGATGGAACCGTGGCAGCGGTCTGCATCACGGACGGCGACGACATCATCTGTGCCGGCGGCCTCGTCCAGTCGGCAACCCAGGCGGCATTGAGCCAAGCCAATTTGAATGGCGGTGCGTATCTCCCCCTCGGGGCCGGATCCTTCGTCCGAATCAGGAACTCGGGAGTGAATCTTGACGTCAGGCTCATCATACAGGGCCAGACCACTGATCTTTTCGGTTTCATCTTCGAGCAGACGGACCCGCTTGCACCGACCTCGGACCCGAGTTCGAGTGCTCCGCTCGGTCATCCCTCGACCGAGAGAGTCGTTGACTCCGTCAGGGCGTTCCTCAGCAGCGCCTCAACTTCGGGCGAGCAAAACCCTGGTGTAGCTGAAGCCATCAATCGGCTGGGGCAAAAGTAGACCGCAATACCGGGGGCGGGTCGCGGAAACGCGGCCCGCCCCCGGCATTGGTGATCGGCGGGACCGTTTTCCGGACGAGCGGGCTGGCCCAGGTCTGGTAAGCAGGCGCCCCATGCACCGCCGCTCCCTCCTCCGCCTCGCCGCGGCCGCAACCGCCACCGCCGCCGCCTCCCCCTGGCGCCTCGCCGCAGCCGACACCGCCCGCGGCGGCCCGGGCCCCTGGGGCGAGTTGCTCCCGCCGAACGACGACGGCATCCAGCTCCCCCGGGGCTTCCGCTCCCGCGTCGTCGCGCGGGCCGGGATGCCCGTCGGCAACACCAAGTACGTCTGGCCGGTCTACCCCGACGGCGGGGCCACCTTCCGGACGCCCGACGGCTGGATCTACGTCGCGAACAGCGAGTGGGTCGCGCCCAACGGCGGCGGCGCGAGCGCGATCCGCTTCGACCGCGCCGGCAACGTGATGTCCGCGTACTCGATCTGCAGCGGCACGATGCTGAACTGCGCGGGTGGTGCGACGCCGTGGGAGACCTGGCTCACCTGCGAGGAGTACGCCTACGGGCACGTCTGGGAGTGCGACCCGCTGGGAAGCCGCCCGGCGGTCAAGCGACCCGCGCTCGGCACCTTCCAGCACGAGGCCGCCGCCGTCGACCCGGCGCGCAAGCTCGTCTACCTGACCGAGGATGTCCCCGACGGGCGCTTCTACCGCTTCACGCCGAAGAAGTGGCCGAGCCTGGAAGCCGGCGCGCTCGAGGTGATGCAGGTCCGCGACGACGGAACCGTCGCGTGGCACCCGGTGCGCTGGCCGAATCCCGGCATCCTCCACGAGGCGACCCGCCACCAGGTCGCAGAGAGCACCGAGTTCCGCGGCGGCGAGGGCGTCGCGATCTGCCGCGGCAGCGTCTTCTTCTCGACCAAGAAGGACGACCGCATCTGGCAGTACGACCCCGAGGCGGGCCGCTGCACGGTCCTCTACGACGCCGCGCAGGATCCGGCGAAGCAGCTCTCCGGCGTCGACAACGTGCTCGGCGCGGCCTGGGGCGACGTGATCGTCGCCGAGGACGGCGGCAACATGGAGCTCGTGCTCGTCACGCCCGACGGAGTCGCGTCGGCGCTGCTGCGGGTCGTCGGACAGGACGACTCGGAGATCGCCGGGCCGGCCTTCGACCCGTCGGGCACCCGACTCTACCTCAGTTCGCAGCGAGGCGACGGCGCCGGGATCACCTACGAGGTGTCGGGACCGTTCCGTCGCGGCGGTCCCGGCGCGCGCGCCTGATCGTCAGACCATCCGCAGGTGGTGCTGGGGCTCCTGCTTCGGCCGGTTCTGTCCGTCCACCATCACGATCTTCGGCTGGTGGCGGCGCGCCGCCTCCTCCTCGAGCCAGGTGAACGCGCCGATGATGATGAGGTCGCCCGGGGCGACCTTGCGGGCGGCGGCGCCGTTCACGCAGATCACGCCGGAGCCGGCCGGGCCCTCGAGCGCGTAGGTCTCGAAGCGCTCGCCGTTGTTCACGTCCCAGACGTGGACGGCCTCGAACTCGATCAGGTCCATGGCTTCCATGAGGGCCTTGTCGATCGTGATCGAGCCCTCGTAGTGGAGGTTGGCCTCGGTGACCGTCGCGCGGTGGATCTTGCCGCGCAGGACCTTGCGGACGGCGACGGGGGAACCGGACGAGGAACGAAACGGCATCATCTCGGGCATGGCGGACCTCAGCGGGCTTCCGCGCTCTCGGGGAGAGTCGCGGTCCTCGAAGTCGAGGCGTTGCGGGAGTTGCGGGCGATGGGCTCGGGCGCCGCACACGCGGGGTCGAGCAGGACGTTGTCGATCAGGCGAACGCCGCCGACCCAGACGGCGACGGCGATCCGGGAAGCGGACTCGACGCGCTCGATCACCTCGAGCGAGTCGGGATCGCAGACGGTCGCGTATTCGAGCCGCGCGAGCGGCTCCTCGGCGACGCGACCGGCGAACTCGGCCTGGAGGGCCGCGACGTCCCGCTCGCCGCGGGCGAGCGCCGCGCGGACCGCGTCGAGCGCCTCGGGCACGCAGCGGGCCGCCTCGCGGCCGGGTGCGTCGAGGCGCGCGTTGCGGCTCGACATCGCGAGACCGTCGGCCTCGCGCACCGTGGGGCCGCCGACGACCTCGATGCCGAAGTCGAGGTCGCGCGCCATCCGGCGGACGACCGCGAGCTGCTGGAAGTCCTTCTCGCCGAAGACCGCGACGTGCGGCCGCACCGCGTGGAAGAGCTTCGTCACGACCGTCGTCACCCCGCCGAAGTGGCCGGGGCGGTGCGCCCCGCAGAGGTTCGAGGTGAGCCGGTCGACCGCGACGCCGGTCGTGAACTCCTCGGGGTACATCTCGCGCGGGCCCGGCACGAAGATCGCGTCGACACCCGCCTCGACGAGCAGCCGGCGGTCGCGCTCGTAGTCGCGGGGGTAGGACACGAGGTCCTCCTCGCGGTCGAACTGGATCGGGTTCACGAAGATCGACACGACGACCCGGTCGCCGCGGCGGCGCGCCTCGCGCACCAGCGAGACGTGGCCCTCGTGGAGGTAGCCCATCGTCGGCACGAACGAGACGCGCAGCCCCATCGCCCGCTGGCGATCGGACCAGGCCTGCATGTCGGCGACGGTGCGGATCTCCTCGACCCGCGAGGGCGCGCGCTCGGCGACCCCGGGCGCATGGTAGCTCTCCGCGTCCGACGGGAAGGCCCCCGTGCGGACGTCCTCGCAGTAGCCGGCGACCGCGCGCGTCACCGCGTCGCCGAGCGACGCGTAGCGCCGCACGAAGCGGGGCGCGGACCGCTCGTCGGTGGCGAGCCCGAGCAGGTCGTGCATGACGAGCACCTGCCCGTCGCAGAACGGGCCCGCGCCGATGCCGATCGTCGGGATGTCGAGCGTCTCGGTGATCTCGCGGGCCAGGTCGAGCGGGATGCCTTCGAGCACGATCGCGAAGGCGCCCGCGTCGGCGACCGCGCGCGCGTCGTCGAGCACGCGGCGGCGCCCCTCGGCGTCGCGGCCCTGCACCTTGTGGCCGCCCATGCGGTGCACGCCCTGCGGCGTGAGGCCGACGTGGCCGACGACCGGCATCTCGGCGCGCACCAGCGCCCGGATGGTCGCGGCGACCGTGCGGCCGCCCTCGAGCTTCACCGCCTCGGCCCCGGCCTTCACCAGCCGGCCCGCGCTCTCGAGCGCGTCGCGACGGCTCGTCTGGTAGGACAGGAACGGCAGGTCGCCGACGACGAGCGCCCGCGGACGCGCCTTCGCGACCAGCCGCGTGTGGTAGACCATCTCGTCGAGCGTGACCGGCAGGGTCGAGGACTCGCCCTGCACGACCATGCCGAGGCTGTCGCCCACCAGCAGGAAGTCGACGCCCGCGCGGTCGACCAGCCGCGCGAACGTGCAGTCGTAGGCCGTCACCATCGCGAGGCGACGGTGGCCCTCTTTCTCGTCTTGTCCCGTCCGGCCGCGCTTGGCGGCCACGATGTCCGGGACGGTGATCTTCGTGCTCATCAGATCGTCCTCCCGGACCGAGTCGGAAGGCGGCGAGCACGGACGACGCGCGGCGCGCGTCGACGCGATCTCCGGCCTGGCGATCCCCGCACCGCTTTCCCGGACGCCCTCTCGGGTCGTCACGTCGGCGGCATGCGTCGGGGCTCGCCCGGCCCCCTTTCCCGTCCCGGTCCAGCTCGGCCGCCCGTCACGAAGACGGGTCGGCAGCTACCTGGATCCCAGCGGTATGTAGTGCTGCACTCCGTGGCGGACGCTTCGGATCTCCCGGATCAGGTCGACGAGTTCGTCGCCGTTGCCGAGAAAGTCGATCTCGGAGCTGTTCACCACGAGCAGCGGTGCCTCCTCGTAGGAGTGAAAGAACCTTCGATAGGCCTCGGTCAGCGACTCCAGGTACTCCGGCGCGATGCGGCGCTCGAAATCCCGGTTGCGCTTGTCCAGCCGTTGCAGCAGGACCTCCGGCCTGGCCTCGAGGTAGACGACGAGGTCAGGCTTTCGGATCCCGACGTGGACGGAATCGGCCGCCGCCCGGGCCAGCTCGCGGTACAGCGCGAGCTCGTCCCTGCCGAGCGTGAGACCGGCGAAGATGAGGTCCTTGACCCACAGGTAGTCGCAGACCACGTTGCGCGCGTCCGGCGGACGCGCGGCGATGCGGGCCTGCTGCTCGAGGCGCAGCAGCAGGAAGCGAAGCTGGGTCGAGAGCGCGTGGCGCTCGGGGTCGGCATAGAACGCGCGCAGGAACTCGTTTCGATCCGCGGGATCGAGTTCGAGATCGGCCGAGAAGTCCTCGGCCAGGATCCTGGCAAGCGATGTCTTTCCAACACCGATGGGTCCTTCGACGACGATGTACTTGCCCGCCACCGCACCCTCCCCGCACCGCTACGAAGCCGGGGCTTAGCACGTCCGGGGATCGCGCAAAAGCGCGAAATCGCGAGGCTTCGCCTCTGCCTTTCGCGGTCAGGCGACCCCGTCGCCGAGCACGCTGCCGGGCGCGAGGCCGACCGACGCCGCGACCTCGGCCGCCTTCGCCTTGGCAGCCGGCCCCCGCAGCCGGGCGAAGCGCAAGGCGGTCTCCCCACCGGGGCCCGCGGCGACCACGAGCCCCTCGGCCCCGACCGCGAGCACCTCGCCCGGCCGGGCGCCCGCGCGGCCCGGAACCGGCCGCGCGTCGAACAGCCGCAGCTTGCCGCCCTGCCACGCTGCGTGCGCGCCGGGCTGCGGATCGCAGCCGCGCACGAGGTCGTAGACCTGCTTCGCCGGCGCGGCCCAGCGCACCGCCGCGTGCTCGTCGCCGCACAGCGGGTCGTAGGTCGCGAGGGACTCGTCCTGCGGCAGGCGCGGGGCCTTGCCCGCGGCGATCGCGTCCACTGCTTCGACCAGGCCCGCGACGCCGGCCTTGAAGATCTTGTCGAAATAGAGCGAGCCCGCGGTGTCGTCGGGGCCGATCTCGACCTCGCGGGAGAGCAGGATCGGCCCGGTGTCGATGCCGGGATCGGTCCAGAACACGGTGAAACCGCCGCGGGTCTCGCCGCGAATCAACTGCCAGGCGAGCGCGCTGCCGCCGCGATACCGGGGGAGGATCGAGGGGTGGAAGCAGATGGTGCCGAGCCGGGGCGCGTCGATCACCGCCGGCGGGACGATCTTCGTCACGAACGCGAGCACGCCCAGATCGGCGCGGGCGGCCGCGACTTCCGAGGCGACCTCGGGCGACTTGTAGCCCGCCGGGGTGCGCAGCGGGAGGCCGAGCTTCGCCGCCTCGGCCGCGAGCGGGTCGGCCTTGCCGCCCTTCTCGGGGGGCGCGTAGACGAGCGCGACCTCGTGCCCGTGCGCGACGAGTCCGGAGAGCACTTCCTGGCCGAAGGCCGCCTGTCCGATCAGCACGAGTCGCATGGCGGCTGCGGATAGCACGGGCCGGGGGGATTCCGAACGAAGAACGCCGGTCGCGCGGGCCGAGGCGAAGCCTGCCCCTCGCCGCGTCGGGCCGCGAACCCGGGGAGGGTCGCGGGCCGATGGCGCGTCGGGCGCGCGCCGGTCCCCGGGCCTCGGGCCGCGCGGCCGGCGAGCACCCCCCGGGTGGTTCGGCCGACTTCCCCTCCCCGCGGCCCGGATGCTAGCGTCTGCGGGACGTTCGGGATCGTTCCCGTTCTCTCGGAGGTGGACCTGAGTATGGTGTCGAATCGGACCTGGATGATGATCGCCGCGGCCTTCGTCGCCGCGAGTTCCCTCGCGCTCTCCGCGTGCAGCTCCTGCGAGCCCGAGAAGGCGGCCGCCCCCGGGGCGAAGCCTGCCGCTCAGGCCGGAGCCCCCGCGGCCCCGGCCGCGAAGCCCGCGGGCCAGCCGCCGGCTCCCGTCGCCGGCCAGCCGCCGGCCGCCGCCCCCGGACAGGCGGCAGCCAACAACGACGTCGACGAACTCTACGTCGATGCCGAGGCCGATCCGGACGAGGGCCAGCCGCCGCTCAAGGTGAAGTTCACCTCGACCATCGAGGACGCGACGGGAGCGGTGTCCTGCGAGTGGGACTTCGGCGACGGGTCGGCGAAGTCGACCGAGATGAACCCGACCCACACCTACGAGAAGGTCGGCGACTACGTCGCGACGCTCCGGTGCAAGGACTCGAAGGGCATCGAGGGCGAGACCGAGATCGACGTCACGGCCTACGTCGACGAGTGAGCTGGCGGGGGCGCGTCGCAGTCCGCGGCGCGCCCCTCAGCCGATCGCCCGCAGGGCCCGCGCGACGTCGCGGCCCATCCGCTCGATCGCGCGAGCCTCGCGCAGCAGCGCGTTGTTGATCTCGAGCTCGACGTAGTCGATGCCGCCGCCGTGCCCGTGGCGGCGGGCCGAGTAGATCAGCCCGGCGAGCCCCGAGTAGGGCTCGTTGTACTTCACGCGCCATCCCGTCCGGCGGATCTCCGCCCCGAGCCGATGGGCGAGGCCGCGGTGGCGGTCGAACAGGACGCCGACGTCGAGGCGCCTCTCGACGCCCCCCATGACCGGCGTGAAGCTGTGGATCGAGAGCAGCCGCGGCGAGCGCCCGCGGCGCAGCTCGCGCTCGATCGCCCGCTCGACCGCGCGGTGGTAGGGCGCGTGGAAGAGTTCGACACGCCGGGCGCGCTCGGCCCGGGTGACGCGCGCGTTGCCCGGAACCCGCACCCCGTCGCTCTCGGCGAGCACGAGGCTCGGGTCGGACGGGTCGCGGTTGCAGTCGACCAGCAGCCGCGACCAGCGCGAGGCCAAGGTGGGCGCGCCGCCGAGCTCGCGGGCGACGACCCTCTGCAGGGCGCGCGCGCCCAAGTCCCAGCCGATGTGGTCCCGCAGCGCCGAGCGCGGAAGCCCGAGCGAGCGGTACTCCCGCGGCACGGCGCAACTCGCGTGCTCGCAGGTGAGGATCCACACCCGCTCGCCTGCCCCTGGCGCCCGGCTCACGACGCGAGGTGCTTGTCGAAGAAGGACAGCAGCTTGCGCCAGGAGTCCTGCGCCGCGGCTTCGTGGTAGGAGGGCCGCTCGTCGCAGAAGAAGCCGTGGTCGGCCCCGGGATAGACGATCACCCGTGCCTCCTTGCCGAGCTTCTCGAGGCGCTCCCTCACGAGCGACACCTCCTCCGGCGGGACGAAGGCGTCGGCGTCCCCGTAGAAGATGAGCAGGGGGGCCCGGATCCCGGCGGCGTCCTCGATCGGGGCATGGGGCGTCCGCTCGCTCGGCATCCTCACGTGCCCGATCCCGCCGCCGTAGAAGGACGCCGCGGCCGCGACCGGCAGGTGGCAGGCTGCGAGGAACGCGATCCGGCCGCCCATGCAGAAGCCGGTGATGCCGATCCGCCCCTTGCGCACCCCGGGCCGGGCTTCGATCCAGTCCATGACCGCCCGGACGTCGGCGACGAGCTTGCGATCGTCGAGCTGCGACATGAGGCCGATCGCCTTGGGCAGCTCGTGGTAGCCGGCGACGCGGTCGTCCGAGCGGTAGTAGACGTCGGGAGCGACCACGACGTAGCCCTCGCGGGCGATCCGCTCGGCGACCGACTTCACGTGGTCGTTCAGCCCGAAGGCCTCCATCACGACGATCACCCCGGGGAAGGGGCCGCTTCCCTCGGGCCGCACGGCATAGGCCGGCATCCGCCCGTCGGGAGCCCCGATCTCGACCATCTCGCCCTTCGCGTTCATGCCTTTTTCTCCCGTCCCGGGCGGGTTCGGCGTGCTGGTTTGACACGCCCGCGACCCGCCGCGTATCCGTAAAACGGCTTTTGCAAACGAACCCGGCCCGGCCGCCGGGTCGCCCCCGGGAGTCGTCGGTACCATGGTACGCCGCGAGAAGACCAACTACGTCATCCAGTCCGTCGCGCACGCGCTCGACGTGATCGAACAGTTCACGGGCGAGACCGAGGAGCTCGGCGTCACCGACCTCTCCAAGCGGCTCAAGCTCCACAAGAACAACGTCTTCCGACTGCTCGCCACGCTCGAGTCGCGGGGCTACATCGAGCAGAACAAGGCCACCGAGAACTACCGGCTCGGCATCCGCTGCCTCCAGGTCGGCCAGACCTACGTGAGCCAGATGGGCCTGCTCCGCCAGGCCGGCCCGATCATGGAGCAGCTGTCGCGGAAGTGCCGCGAGACCGTCTACGTGAGCCTGTTCCGGCGCGGCGCCGTGGTGCCTCTCCAGTCGGTCGAGGCCGACCAGCCCGTCCGGATCGTCTCGCTCCTCGGACAGGCCCTGCCCCTCCACTGCACGGCCGCCGGCAAGGTCCACCTCGCCTTCGAGTCCGAGGAGGAGATGAAGAACGGACTGCCCGACTCGCTCGCGAAGCACACCGACCGCACGATCGTGAAGCGCGGCGAGCTGATCGCCGACCTGAAGGCGACCGCCGAGCGCGGCTTCGCCGTCGAGTCGGGCGAGTACCTGCCCGACCTGCGCTCGGTCGCGGTGCCGATCCGCGACTACACCCGGGCGCTGGTCGGCAGCCTCTCGGTCACCGCCCCCGAGTACCGCCTGCCGATGGACCGGGTCGAGAAGGAAGTCGGACCGGCCACGCTCGCTGCCGGGCGCGACCTGTCGAGTCGCCTCGGCTACAACCCCTGAGGCGGCCGTCGCCGCGGCCGGAACGAACCTCATCCTGCGCAGAAAACCCGCTCATGACGCGGGCTTCCGTGCCCGGCGCCGGCTTTGACGTCCCGCGTCGCCGTGTTAATCCCGTGTCGTTTGACCTGCGGGTCGTCCACGGCCGAATCGGTCGCGCGGACGCGCTCGTCCACCTCTGACACGAAGGAGAAGCCGGCGTGAAGATCCTGGTTCCCATCAAGCGGGTGCCCGACCCGCAGACCAACATCGCGGTCAAGCCCGACGGCTCCGGCATCGTGACCGACAACGTCAAGTTCGTCATCAACCCGTTCTGCGAGATCGCCCTCGAAGAGGCGCTCCGGGTGAAGGAGCAGCAGGGCGGGGCCGAGGTCGTGCTGGTCTCGATCGGCCCGAAGGTGACCCAGGAGCAGCTGCGGACCGGCCTCGCCATGGGCGCCGACCGCGCGATGCTCGTCGTCGCCGAGGAGGAACTCGACCCGGCCACCGCCGCGACCGTGTTGAAGAAGATCGTCGAGGCGGAGTCGCCCGACCTCGTCCTGGCCGGCAAGCAGTCGATCGACGACGACGCGAACCAGGTCGGCCAGATCCTCGCGTCCTCGCTCGACTGGCCGCAGGCCACCTTCGCCTCCAAGGTCGAGTTCTCGGCCGACAAGAAGGAGGTCACGGTGACCCGCGAGGTCGATGGCGGGCTCGAGCAGGTCGCCTTCGCCCTGCCCGGCATCGTCACGACCGACCTGCGGCTGAACGAGCCGCGCTACGCTTCGCTGCCGGGCATCATGAAGGCGCGCAAGAAGGAGCTGAAGGAGGTCCCGCTCGCCGACTACGGCGTCGCCGGGGCCGCCAAGGTGAAGACCCACAAGATGGCCCCGCCGCCCAAGCGCTCGGCCGGTCGCAAGGTCGAGACGGTGCAGGAGCTGGTCGGATTGCTCCACACCGAGGCGAAGCTCATCTGACCCGCCCGCGCGGGATCCCAGGGAGAAGACGATGGCCAAGGTTCTGATCTTCATCGAACACGCTCACGGCAAGCTGCCGAAGACCTCGCTCGTCGCGATCGCGGCGGGCCTCGAGATCGCGAAGAAGCAGGGGCTCGACACCGCCGCCGTGGTGCTCGGCAAGGGCGTCGACGCGGTCGCGGCGGAAGCCGCGGCGCACGGCGTCGGCAAGGTGATCGCGATCGACGACGCGAAGCTCGAGCACTGCGTCGCCGACCTCTACGCCAAGGCCGTGGCCGGCTGCGCGAAGCAGCTCGGCTCGACCTGGGTGGTCGGCGCCGCCACCGCCGCGGGCAAGGACTTCTTCCCCCGCGTCGCCCAGCTGCTCGACGCCGGCATGGCGAGCGACATCACGGGCCTGAACGACGACGGCTCGATCGTGCGGCCGACCTACGCCGGCAACGTGATGTCGACGGTCTCGATCGAGACGCCGGTCAAGGTGGTCACGGTTCGCGGCACCGCGTTCGACCCGGCCCCGAAGGCCGCCTCGGCCGCGGCGGTCGAGAAGGCGGCCCTCCCGGCCGACGCGACCGGCCGGATGCGCTTCGTCTCGTTCAACGAGACCAAGAGCGACCGCCCGGCGCTCACCGACGCGGCAATCGTCGTCTCGGGCGGCCGCGGGCTCAAGTCGGGCGAGAACTTCACGACCGTCCTCGAGCCGCTGGTCGACGTGCTGGGCGCCGCCATGGGCGCCTCGCGCGCGGCGGTCGACGCGGGCTTCGTGCCGAACGACCTCCAGGTCGGCCAGACCGGCAAGGTCGTGGCCCCGCAGCTCTACGTCGCGGTCGGGATCTCGGGCGCGATCCAGCACCTCGCCGGCATGAAGGACTCGAAGGTCATCGTCGCGATCAACAAGGACGGCGACGCCCCGATCTTCAACGTCTCCGACTACGGGCTGGTCGCCGACCTCTTCAAGGCGGTCCCGGAGATGGCCGACGAGGTGAAGAAGATCAAGGCTCACTGAGGGCCGGGAACGGGTTTCGAGAGGCAGGCCGCGGGGGTGGATCCCCGCGGCCTGCTTCGTTTCGGGGCTCCGATGCGGTAGAGGCGGGAACCATGCTGAACACGAACACCGAGGACACGCGGCACATCCTTTGGAACGCCCCCGAGGCCTTCCACTGGGCGCTCGCGAACCCCTGGGGGCTCTTCCGCTTCGGGGTCGCGTTCGTCCTGTTCGCCCTCTGGGGGCTTTCGATCGTCGTCCCGCTCTTGCGGTGGATGAAGATCGCGAGCATCGGCAAGCCGGAGAACCGCACCGACCAGCCGCTGCGGCGCCTGCGGGCGGCCCTGCTCGAGGGCTTCGGCCAGGGCCGCGTGGTGCGGGAGCGCTCGGGCGTCATGCACCAGGTGCTGTTCGTGTCGTTCCTCGTGCTCTTCATCGGCACCTCGCTCATCACGATCGAGGAGGACACGCCGCTCCAGTTCTACTACGGCGCGTTCTACGGGCTCTACAAGCTGATGATGGACCTGGCGGGCGTCGGGCTCATCGTCTCCTCCTCGTGGTTCCTGTGGCGCCGCTACGTCCAGCCCACGCGCGCGCTCGCGCAGCCCGCGAAGATGGTGTCGACCTTCGAGAACGAGTCGGGCTACGGCTTCCCGCTCGCGATGCTCTTCCTGATCGGGCTCACGGGATTCATGCTCGAGGGCGCGCGGCTCGCGACCGCCCCGGACACCCATGGCGGCCTCGCCTTCGTCGGGCCCTGGTTCGAGCGGCTCTTCCGCGCGGCGGGCGCCACGCCCGCGACCCACTACGTCGTCTGGTGGGTCCACATGGTCATCGTGCTGGGCTTCCTCTACTCGATGACGTCGACCAAGCTCCGGCACATCTTCCTCGGTCCGGTGAACCTCTTCTACAAGAACCTCGACGCCGGTTACTCGGGCGGCGCGCGGCTCAAGCCGATCGAGGACCTCGAGAACGCCGAGACCTACGGCGTCGAGAAGATCGAGGAGTACAGCTGGAAGCAGCTGCTCGACATGGCGGCCTGCCTCGAGTGCGGGCGCTGCACGCTGAACTGCCCGACGGTCAACACGCAGAAGGCGCTCAACCCCAAGCACCTCGTCATCGAGCAGCGCGAGCACCTGCTCGCGAAGGCGCCCTCGCTCCTGCCGCAGGGCTCGTTCCTGTTCGCGCAGCTCGCGAAGTTCGGTCGCGGCGCCTCGAACGTCGTCGCCGCGGGCGCGGACGCGGGAGAGGTCCCGGGCGCCGAGGAGGCCGCGACCGGCGGCGACGTCGCGGACGCCGACGTGCGGCCCTCGCGCGAGCTGCTCGACGGATCGGGCCGCGACCAGGCGTGGCTCGCCCAGGCCGACATGATCAACGACGTCGCGACCCAGCCCGTCATCTGGGGCTGCACGACCTGCGGCTGGTGCGAGGAGGGCTGCCCGGTCGGCATCGAGCACATCCAGCGGATCGTCGACATGCGCCGCAACGACATGCTCATGCGCGGCGCGTTCCCGCAGGATCTCGCCAAGTCCTTCAAGGCGACCGAGAACCAGTCGAACCCCTGGGGCCTCGCCGCCGACGGCCGCGCGAACTGGGCCGAGGGGCTCGACGTGCAGCAGATGGCCGAGCTCGGCGAGGACGAGCGCGTGGAGGTCCTCTACTGGGTCGGCTGCGCCGGATCCTTCGACGACCGCAACCAGAAGACCAGCCGGGCACTCGTGAAGATCATGCAGGCGGCCGGGGTGAAGTTCGGAATCCTCGGCATGGAGGAGGGCTGCACCGGCGAGCCCGCGCGTCGCCTCGGCAACGAGTACCTGTACTTCACGCTCGCGCAGATGAACGTCGAGACGCTGAACCGCTACAAGTTCGACAAGATCGTCACGCAGTGCCCGCACTGCTTCAACACGATCAAGAACGAGTACCCGGACCTCGGCGGCCGCTTCGAGGTCGTGCACACGGCGCAGTTCATCGAGGGCCTGCTCGACGCCGGCCGCATCAAGCTGGGCCGCGACTTCATGCGCAAGAAGCTCGTCCTGCACGACCCCTGCTACCTCGCGCGCCACAACAACGTGCACGAGGAGACGCGCACGGTGCTCGACGCGATCCCCGGCATGAACCGCGAGGACGTCGGCCAGTCGCGGCGCCGCACCTTCTGCTGCGGCGCCGGCGGCGGCCAGTTCTGGAAGGAGGAGGAGCACGACACCGCGCGCATCAACGTGACGCGGGTCGAGCAGATCCTCGAGGCGAAGCCCGACACGATCGCGGTCGCCTGCCCGTTCTGCACCACGATGATCGGCGACGCGACCAAGGCGAAGGGCGTCGAGGAGGAAGTCGCCGTGAAGGACGTGGTCGAGCTCGTCGCCGAGTCGCTCGCCTGAGCCCGGGCCCCGAGACCGCCGGATTCTCGCCTCGCCGCGCGCTCGGCCCGACGCGGGCGCGCACGGCGGGCACCCGGCGGGCCGCGGCCGCGGCGATCGCGATCGCAGCGGCCCTCGGAGCAGCCCAGGCCTGCGCGCGCGACCGGACGCCGCGCGTCCTGCTCCAGCCGGGTGACGGCGCGGCCCCGGTGCCGGTCGCGGTGGAGCTCGCGACCACGCCGAGCGCACGCGAAATGGGCCTCATGTATCGCGACGCGCTGCCCGACGGCTCCGGCATGCTCTTCGTCTTCCCCGAGGCGGCCGTGCAGTCCTTCTGGATGCGAAACACGAAGATCCCGCTCGACATCGTCTACGTCGCCGCAGACGGCCGGATCGCCCGGATCGCACGACGGACGACGCCCTTCTCCGAGCGGCCGCTGCCGA
>JAFMJW010000077.1 GCA_017853315.1 Alphaproteobacteria bacterium | reverse complement strand
TCTTCATCAACCAGATCCGCATGAAGATCGGCGTCATGTTCGGCAATCCCGAGACGACGACCGGCGGCAACGCGCTCAAGTTCTACGCCTCGGTCCGGATGGACATCCGGCGCATCGGTGCGATCAAACAGGGCGACGACGTCGTCGGCAGCCGCACCAAGGTGAAGATCGTGAAGAACAAGGTCGCGCCGCCGTTCCGCGAGGCCGAGTTCGACATCCTCTACGGCAAGGGCATCTCGCGCGACGGCGAGATCGTCGACCTGGGCGCCGACGCCGGCATCGTCGAGAAGTCGGGTTCCTGGTACTCGTTCGGCGGCGAGCGGATCGGGCAGGGCCGCGAGAACGCGAAGGAGTTCCTCGCCGAGCACCGCGACGTGTCGGAGAAGATCGAGAACGCGCTCCGCACGAAGTACGGCGTGCCCGAGCGCGGCCAGGCCCGTGCCGCTGCTGCCGCCGCTGCTGCCGCCGCAACGGGCGGCGCGGGTGCGGCGGCGGACTCCGGCGAGACCTCGGCCTCCCAGGCCGCGGGCGCCCCGGCTGCCGCTCGCGCCCGCCGCTGACGCCCGCCGCTCGTCGCAACGCCCGCCTCGAGACGGCCCGCCCGGTTCCGGGCGGGCCGTCTTCGTTTCGGGAAGGGCGGTCGGGGGGGGCCGAAGCGGACCTCGGGCCGGGCCCCGCCCCCTCGGTCAGGCTCTCGCGTCTGCTCCCCGTGCCGAAAGATCGGTTGACTTCCGGGCGCCCGTGCGGTCTGAAAACCAGGGCTTTTGGCCAGCGCGCCGTGGCGACTCGCGGAACGGGTTCCTGCCGTCCGGCCTGCCGTCGCGACGTCTTCGATGGGAGCAGAGCGGAACACGCCATGACTGGAAAGCACCTAGCCGCCGCGGCGGCCTTCGCCGCCTTCCTCCTGCCCGCCCTCGCCGGTGCGGAGACCGAGCGCTTTCATCGTCGAGTCCAGCGGACGCAGACGACCGCGCTCTCGCCGACGACCTGTCCGCCGAGCGTGCCGGGAGGCTCGACCTGCGAGTTGCGCACCCGCTTCCGTGCGACCGACCTGCTCCGCCAGGGAACGAACCCCGATCGCCGGGGCGTGAAGCTCAAGTGGTCGATCCAGCAGTACCTGTGCGTGAACGGGATCTGCAGCACGCTCGTGCTTGCCGATCGCGGCATCGCACCCCGTCACTCGCTGCGGGCGAACAACACGCGTCGTTTCGTGACGAAGCCCCTCGTGGGCAAGTACGGCATCTACCAGTACAGTTACGAGACGGTGGGCAAGGTCAATTACCGCGACCACCAAAAGACCCAGACCGGGCCCATCCCTCCCTGCGTCATCAACCGAACGACGTACAAGTCCGGCTGGGGCTCGACCGGCACGGGGACGATTCTCGTCGACCCGTCCTCCGGGCCGGCCTACACGGTCGCGGGCTCCGGACGGAACGCGCGCGTGACGCGGACCCAGGTCACGCAACTCCAGCCGAACTGCACGTGAGGGGTCTCTCCGCCCGGATCCGGGGCCTCGCCCCGGGGGCGAGGCCCGGTGTCGTCGCATCGGCCGTCCTGTTCGCGATCTCCGTCTGCGGGTGTCCGCAGAACCCGGCGATCACGCGCCACGGGATCCTGAACCAGGAGGAATACGCCCCGTACCAGCTGCCGGGCTCGGCGGTGGTCGAGGGCCAGGTCGTCGTGCGGGTGCCGGGCGGCGGCACCTTCTACGGCGCCGACGGCGAGGTCCTGCTCCTGCCGCGCGTGACCGAGACCGAGCGCTACGTGAACGACGTGGTCCTGCCCGGCAAGATGAAGTTGCCGAGCCAGCACATGAACCAGGTGCGGTGGGCGACCACCTCGGACGCCCAGGGGCGCTTCCGCTTCGACGGGTTGCCGGCCGGCACCTACTTCGTGGTCTGCCCGGTCGCGTGGTTCGACGCGGCCGGGAAGCCTGCCAAGGGCATGGCGCTCGGGCAGGTGTCGGTGGCCGACGGGCAGCAGGCCACCGTCGTCGTGACGCGCTGACCCCTCCCCCCGGGCCGACGCGCGACGCGCTTGGCGCGCACCGCCGGGATCCGGATAGTCTGCGCCCCATGGGACCGAGTCGCACGACGATCCTCCTCGCCGCCTCCCCGGCCCTCCTCGTCGTCGTACTCGCGGGCCGTGCGGTGCGGGCCGACCAGGCCACGCCGCCGCCCGCGCCGGGCGCGTCCGCAGTCGCCGCCGCGGCCGCCACGAAGGCGCCGCCCGCGGCCCCCGCCGCCGGTGCTCCTTCCGGCACCGCCTCCACGAGCGCGACGCACGGCATCGCGATGCACGGCGACCTCAAGTACCCGTCGGGATTCGCCCACTTCGACTACGTGAACCCGAAGGCTCCCAGGGGCGGCCGGGTCCGCCAGGCGGCGGTCGGCACGTTCGACAGCTTCAATCCCTTCCTGGTCCGCGGCAACCCCGCGGCCGGGATGTCCCGGATCTGGGACACGCTCATGGTGTCGTCGGCCGACGAGCCCTTCAGCGAGTACGGGCTGCTCGCCGAGAAGGTCGAGACGCCGCCCGACCGCTCCTCGGTCACCTTCACGCTCCGCGCGCAGGCGCGCTGGCACGACGGCAAGCCGGTCACCGCGGACGACGTCCTGTGGTCCTTCGAGACGCTCCGCGCGAAGGGGCAGCCCTTCTACCGCGCCTACTGGGAGGGCGTCGCGAAGGCGGAGAAGCTCTCCGACCGGGCCGTCCGCTTCACCTTCAAGCCGGGACCGAACCGCGAGCTGCCCCTCATCCTCGGGCAACTCGTCGTGCTGCCGAAGCACTGGTGGGCGACGCGCGAGTTCGACAAGACGACGCTCGAGCCGCCGCTCGGAAGCGGCCCCTACCGGGTCGAGAGCTTCGACGCGGGGCGCCGGGTCGTGTTCCGCCGGGTGCCCGACTACTGGGGACGGGACCTGCCGGTGAACGTCGGCCGCGACAACTTTGACGAGGTCGTCACCGACTACTACCGCGACGACACCGTCGAGCTCGAGGCCTTCAAGGCGGGCGAGTACGACGTGCGACCCGAGAACTCCTCGAAGGCGTGGGCGACCGCGTACGACTTCCCGGCCGTGCGCGAGGGGCTCGTGAAGAAGGAGGAGATCCCGCACGACCGCCCCGCGGGGATGCAGGCGTTCGTGTTCAACGCCCGCAGGCCGCTCTTCCGCGATCGCCGGGTGCGCGAGGCGCTCGGGCTCGCCTTCGACTTCGAGTGGTCGAACCGCACGCTCTTCTACGGACAGTACCGCCGCAGCCGCAGCTTCTTCGACAACTCCGAGCTCGCCGCGACGGGGCTCCCGGGACCCGGCGAGCTCGCCGTGCTCGAGCCGCTCCGCGGCAAGGTGCCCGACGAGGTCTTCACGACCGAGTTCCGCCCGCCCGTGACCGACGGGAGCGGCAACAACCGAGACCAGCTGAAGCGCGCGGTCGAGCTGCTGCGCGAGGCGGGCTGGAAGGTCGACCCCGCGACGAAGAAGCTCGTCGACGGAAACGGCCAGCCGATGCGGTTCGAGATCCTGCTGGTGAGCCCGCTCTTCGAGCGCGTGGCGCTGCCGTGGGCGAAGAACCTCGAGCGGCTCGGCATCACGGCGACGGTGCGCACGGTCGACGGCGCGCAGTACCGCCGACGCCTCGACGACTTCGACTTCGACGTCGTGGTCGGGAACTTCCCGCAGTCCTCCTCGCCCGGGAACGAGCAGCGCTCCTTCTGGGGCTCGGCCTTCGCCGACAAGCCCGGAAGCGACAACCTGGTCGGGCTCCGCGACGCGGCGGTCGACGCGCTGGTCGAGCAGGTCGTCTCCGCGCCCGACCGCAAGAGCCTCGTCGACCGCACGCGCGCGCTCGACCGCGTGCTGCAGTGGGGGCACTGGGTCGTGCCGCAGTGGCACTCGCCGGTCGACCGCGTGGCCTGGTGGGACCTGCTCGGGCAGCCGGCGAAGGTGCCGACGCAGGGCTACCAGCTCGACGCCTGGTGGGTCGACCCGGCGAAGGCCGAGGCGCTGGCGAAGCGGCGCGGCAAGTCCGCGACGCCCTGAGGGGAGGAGAGCCGCGCGATGGCCGCCTACGTGCTGCGACGGCTCCTGCTCATGATCCCGACGCTGTTCGGGATCATGGTGCTGAACTTCGTCGTCGTCAGCGCGGCACCGGGCGGCCCGGTCGAGCAGGTGCTCGCGAAGGTGAAGGGCACCGACGTGCAGGCGACGGCACGGCTCGGCGGCAGCGCCGCGGGCGAAGCGGGCTCGGGCAAGCCGCTTCCGCCGGGAGCGTCGTCGGCCTCGGCCGGCAAGTACCACGGGGCGCAGGGGATCGATCCCGAGTTCATCCGCCAGCTCGAGCGCGAATTCGGCTTCGACAAGCCCGCCCACGAGCGATTCCTGCTCATGATGGGGAAGTTCCTGCGCTTCGACTTCGGCCGGAGCTTCTTCCGCGACAAGTCGGTCGCGAGCCTGGTCGCGGAGCGCATGGCCGTCTCGATCTCGCTCGGCCTCTGGACGACGCTGCTCGTCCACCTGGTGTCGATCCCGCTCGGGATCGCGAAGGCGGTGCGCGACGGCTCGCGTTTCGACGTCTGGACCTCGGGGCTCGTGGTCGTGGGCAACGCCATCCCGGGGTTCCTGTTCGCGATCCTGCTGGTCATCGTCTTCGCGGGCGGGCGCTACCTCTCGTGGTTTCCCCTGCGCGGTCTCGTCTCGGACGACTTCGACGCGCTCTCGCCGGCGGGCAAGGTGGCCGACTACCTCTGGCACATGACGCTGCCGATCCTCTCGATGGTGATCGGCGGCTTCGCCGGGCTCACGCTGCTGACCAAGAACTCGTTCCTCGAGCAGATCCACCAGCAGTACGTGACCACGGCGCGCTCGAAGGGGCTCTCCGAGCGCCGCATCCTCTACGGCCACGTGTTCCGCAACGCGATGCTGATCGTGATCTCGGGCTTTCCCGGGGCGCTTCTCGGGATCCTGTTCACGGGCGCGCTCCTCACCGAGGTGATCTTCTCGCTCGACGGCCTCGGGCTCCTCGGGTTCGAGGCCGCGATCAACCGCGACTACCCGGTCATGTTCGGGACGCTCTGGTTCTTCACGCTGCTGGGGCTCGTCGTGAAGCTGGTCGAGGACCTGACCTACGTGGCGGTCGATCCGCGGATCGACTTCGAGAGCCGTGACGTCTGACCCGGCGCGCCGGCCGGCGCCCGCCGCCCGCCTGTTCGGCCGGCCGCTCGGGCCGCTCGGCGCGCGACGCCTCGCGCTGTTTCGCGCGAATCGCCGCGGGCGCTGGTCGGCCTGGATCTTCGCGGCACTGCTCGTCGCGAGCCTCTTCGCGGAACTGGTCGCGAACGACCGGCCGCTCGTCGTGTCCTACGGGGGCAAGCTCTTCTTCCCGGTGGCGAAGGCCTACCCCGAGACCGACTTCGGCGGATTCCTCGAGACCGAGGCCGACTACTCCGATCCCGAGGTCCGCAGGATGATCGGGGAGAAGGGCTGGATCCTCGATCCCCCGATCCCGTTCCGCTGGGACACCGTGGTCCGAGACCTGCCCGGGCCGGCGCCCTCCGCGCCGAGCGCGCGCAACTGGCTCGGCACCGACGACCAGGCGCGCGACGTCGCCGCGAGGCTCGTCTACGGATACCGCCTCTCGGTCGTCTTCGGGCTCGTGCTCACGCTGCTGAGCTCGATCGTCGGCATCGCGGCCGGCGCGGTGCAGGGCTACTTCGGCGGCTGGGTCGACCTCGCGCTGCAGCGCTTCATCGAGGTCTGGTCGGGGATGCCGACCCTCTACCTGCTCATCATCCTCGCGAGCGTCGTCACGCCGGGCTTCGGCTGGCTTTTGCTCCTCATGCTGCTCTTCAGCTGGATGACGCTCGTCGGCGTGGTGCGGGCCGAGTTCCTGCGCGCGCGCAACTTCGACTACGTCCGGGCCGCCCGCGCGCTCGGCGTCGGCGACGCCGCGATCATGGTGCGGCACGTCCTGCCGAACGCGATGACGGCCGCGCTCACCTTCCTGCCGTTCGTCACGAGCGGCGCGGTCGTCACGCTCACGTCGCTGGACTTCCTGGGCTTCGGCATGCCGCCGGGCTCGGCTTCCCTCGGTGAGTTGCTCAAACAGGGCAAGGACAACCCGCAGGCGCCGTGGCTCGGGTTCACCGGCTTCTTCGTCATCGCGGGGATGCTCTCGCTGCTCGTCTTCATCGGCGAGGCGGTGCGCGACGCCTTCGACCCGCGGCGCGGGCTCGTCGCCCCGGCGGCGGGCGAGGACGCGGCGATGGCGCTCGGCTCGCTCGAGGATCCCGAGGAGGCGCTCGTCCCGCCCGGGTTGCCGGGCGGGGCGGTGTCCGAGGCGCTGCCGCGGGTCGAAGGCCGCGGCAGCGCGGGCGGAGCGGTCTCCGGGGCGCGCTCGCCGCGTGCGTCGGTGCGCCCGGGCGACGCGGTGCTCCCGGGGGCCGCGCGGGAAGGGGCCGACGAAGAGAGCGCTCCGCTCGTCGACTCGAAGCTGCCCGGCCAGCCGTTGCTTCGCGTGGAGGACCTCGGCGTGCGCTTCGGCCGCGGCCCCGCGGCCGTCGATGCGGTCCGCGGGGTCGGCTTCGACGTCGGACGCGGCGAGACGGTGGCGCTCGTCGGCGAGAGCGGGTCGGGCAAGTCGGTGACGGCGCTCTCGATCCTGCGCCTGCTCCCCTACCCGAACGCGAGCCACCCCACGGGCCGCATCCTGCTCGACGGCGAGGACCTCCTGCGCGCGCCCGGGGAGACGCTCCGGAGGATCCGCGGCGGCCGCGTGGGCATGGTCTTCCAGGAGCCGATGACCTCCCTCAACCCGTTGCACACGGTCGAGCGGCAGGTCGGCGAGACGCTGGTCGTGCACCGCGGGGCCGACGCGGCCGCGGCTCGCGCGCGATCGCTCGAGCTCCTGGAGCTGGTCGGCCTGCCCGACGCCGAGCGGCGCCTCGCGTCGTATCCGCACGAGATGTCGGGCGGGCAGCGCCAGCGCGTCATGATCGCGATGGCGCTCGCGAACGAGCCCGACCTGCTGATCGCCGACGAGCCCACGACCGCGGTCGACGTGACGATCCAGGCCCAGCTGCTGGAGCTCCTCGCCGACCTGCGGCGCAGGCTCGGCATGGCCATGCTGTTCATCACCCACGACCTCGGCATCGTGCGCCGCGTCGCCGACCGCGTGTGCGTCATGCGGCACGGCCGGGTCGTCGAGGCGGGCCCGGTCGAGCGGGTCTTCGGCTCGCCCCGCCACGCTTACACCCGCGCGCTGCTCGCCGCGGAGCCTCGCGGGGTGCCGCGGCCGGTCGATCCGGCGGCGCCGGTCGTGGCGTCCTGCCGCGACCTGAAGGTCTGGTACCCGATCCGCAAGGGACTGCTTCGTCGCACCGTCGACCACGTGCGGGCGGTCGACGGCGTCTCGATCGAGGTGCGGGAGGGCGAGACGGTCGGGCTGGTCGGCGAGAGCGGTTCGGGCAAGACGACGATCGCGCTCGCGATGCTGCGCCTCGCGGCGAGCCGCGGCGAGATCCGCTTCCGCGGCGAGGCGATCTCGTCGCTGCGTGCCCGCGAGCTCCGGCCGTTGCGCCGCGAGATGCAGGTGGTCTTCCAGGACCCCTACGGCTCGCTCAGCCCGCGGCTGTCGGTCGGGCAGATCGTCGCCGAGGGGCTGCGGGTGCACGGACTCGGGCGCGACGACGCCGAACGCGAGGAGCGCGTCGTCCGCGCCCTCGAGGCGGTCGAGATCGATCCCGCCGCGCGCCATCGCCATCCCCACGAGCTCTCCGGCGGACAGCGGCAGCGGGTCGCGATCGCGCGCGCCATCGTGCTCGAGCCGCGCCTGGTCGTCCTCGACGAGCCCACGTCGGCCCTCGACGTCTCGGTGCAGGCGCAGATCGTGGCGCTGCTGCGCCGACTCCAGGAGGAGCGTCGGCTCGCCTATCTCTTCATCAGTCACGACCTGCGCGTCGTGCGCGCGACCAGCCACCGGATCGTCGTGCTGAAGGACGGTCGGGTCGTGGAGCAGGGACCGGCCGAGCAGGTCTTCGGATCCCCGCGAGAGGACTACACGCGACGCCTGCTCGAAGCGGCGCTCCACCTCGCGACGCCGCGGCTGGCCGAGACGGGAGCAGGGGGATAAGGACAGGGTCGTCCCGGCGGGCTCGCTCCGACACGGGACGGAGGGGAGGCACGATGGCCGATCTCGATCGGATCCTGCGTTTCGCCGTCGGCGAGAACGCCTCGGACATCCACTTGAAGGTGGACTCTCCGCCGGTCCTGCGCCGGTACGGCACGCTCGCGCCCGAGCCCTCGCTCCCGGTGCTCTCGGCGGAGGACCTGCGATCGATCGTCTCGCAGATGGCGGACCCGGCGCAGATGGAGCGCCTCGATCGGCAGCGCCAGCTCGACCTGGGCTACGGCACGCCCGACCTCGGGCGCTTCCGCGTGAACGTGTACCACCAGCGGGGCGAGCTTCGGATCGCGTTCCGGTGGATCCCGACGAGGATCCGCTCGCTCGCGGAGCTCGGCATGCCCGAGAGCGTCGCGAACGTCGCGACCGGCTCGCGCGGCCTGATCCTCGTCACCGGCACGACCGGGTCGGGCAAGTCGACCACGCTCGCCGCGATGATCGACCTGCTGAACAAGACCGAGGCCGATCACATCATCACGATCGAGGACCCGATCGAGTACGTGCACGTCGACCAGAAGTCGATGGTGAGCCAGCGCGAGGTCGGCGTCGACGTCGCGAGTTTCGCCGACGGGCTCCGCGGCGCCCTGCGCCAGGACCCGGGCACGATCCTGATCGGCGAGATGCGCGACCTCGAGACCATCGAGGCCGCGATCCTCTCCGCCGAGACCGGCCACCTCGTCATGAGCACGCTCCACACGCTGGATGCTCCCGAGACCGTCACCCGCATCATCCAGGCCTTTCCCGACCACCAGCGCGACCAGATCCGCATCGTGCTGTCGTCGGTGCTGAAGGGGATCGTCTCCCAGCGACTCGTACCGCGGGCCGACGGCAAGGGAATGGTGCCGGCCGTCGAGGTACTGGTGTCCACCGCGCTCGTGCGCTCGATCATCAAGGACCCCAAGCGGAGCCCGGCGGAACTCACCGACGCGCTCGCGAAGGGCCACGTGACCTACGGCACGCAGACCTTCGACCAGTCGCTCATGCACCTGCTCAAGACCGACCTGATCACCTACGACGAGGCGATGCGGCAGGCGACCAACCCCGACGACTTCGCGCTCATGGTGCGCGGCATCAGCTCGACGTCGGACGCCCGCTGGAACGAGTTCGACCGCGCCCAGCCGGGCGAGGGCGGCGTCGAGGGCGGGGCCGAGAGCGGGGGCGAGGCGGCCGCCCCGGCCGCCCCCCCCGCGGGGCGACGGCCCCCGTCGCCGGCCCCGGCGTCGGCCCGCGTTCCCCCGGGCAACGTCCGCCGCTTCTGAGCGCGCGGGCGGCCGCGGTCCTGCGATGAGATCCGAGCGTCGTCCGACCGCGGCCGGCGAGCGCGGCCGGGCCGCGACCGAGGGCGGGCGAGGCTCGCCCGACCGCCAGGCGTGGTCGGCCGCGCTGCGCGCGCTCGCGCGCCGTCCGCGCAGCGCGCGGGAGATCGAGACGCTGCTGCGGGAGCGGTTCGACGACGAGTCGGTCGTCGCGGCGACGCTCGCGCGCCTCGCCGAGGCGCGGCTGCTCGACGACGCGGCGGTCGCGGGCGCGGTGCTGCGCGACGCCGCGCGGCGGGGACTCGGCAGTCGGCGGGTCCGGCAGGTGCTCGCCCGCCGCGGCGTCGCGACCGACGCCGTTCCCGGCTCGCTCGCGACCGACGCGCACGACCTCGCGGCGGCGCGGGCGCTCGTCGAGCGCCGCTTTCCCGCGGGGGTGCCGTCCGACGCCCGGGGGCGGGCGCGCGCGCTCCGCATGCTCGCCTCGCGCGGCTTCCCGTCTGCGGTCGCGCGCCGGCTGCTCGGCATCGACCACGCCCTCGACGACGAGCCCGGGGAGCCCGGCGATGACTGACGTACCGCCGGCCGGGCTCCACCGGCACCGGGCCTGGGTCGTGGTCGCCGCCTCGCTGCTGGTCGAGTTCTTCGGCATCGGCTTCGGGTTCTTCGCGCTCGTGGCCTCGTACCCTTCGTTCGAGGCTCTCGGCTGGGACCGCACGACGGTCGTCGCCTCGAGCTCGATCATGATCCTCGTCATCGCGGTGCTCTCGCCCTTCGTCGGCGCATGGATGGACCGCCACTCGATCCGCGCACTCTTCGTGGCGGGCGGGCTCGTGATGGCGGTGGGGCACGCGATCCTCGGCGTCGCGTCGACGCCCGCCGTCTTCTTCCTCGGCGCCGCGGTGCTCGGCCTCGGCATGTCCGGCGTGACGATCCTGCCGAACCAGGTGCTCATCTCGCGCTGGTTCACGAGCCGGCTCGGTCTCGCGAACGGGATCGTGAGCGCGGGAACGGTGCTCGGCGGCGCGCTCTCGACGATGGTCGTGACGCTCGCGACCGAGGCCTGGGGCCGGCGAGCCGCCTTCCTCCTGCTCGCGGCCTGCGTCGGCATCGTGCCGCCGCTGGTCGCGCTGCTGCTCGTGCGGGACCGGCCCTCGGACCTCGGCCTCGAACCCTACGAGGAGGCCGACGATGCGCGGCTCGCCGTCGAGCGGGCCGCGGCCTCGCGCGGAGCGCCGTCGTCCCCTTCGCTGCGCGACGCGGTTCGCGATCCCGTCTTCGGGTGGCTCACGGCCGGCATCCTGCTCGCGACCGTGCCCTGCTACACGAGCAACAAGCACCTGATCCTCTACCTCCACGACCTCGGACTCGACGCGACGCGCGCGGCGTCGGTCAAGAGCATGTTCATCCTGTTCGCGGGCGTCGGGCGGCTCGCCGCCGGACTCCTCGCCGACCGCTTTCCGCGCGCCTCCGTGCTGCTCGGCGTGCAGCTGCTCGCGGCCGTCGGCTTCCCCCTGGTCTTCCTCATGCCGTGGTGGCCCGCGGTGGTGGCCTACGTCGTGCTCTTCGGCCTCGCCTACGGCGGCATCATGCCCATGATGCCGATCATGGTCGTCGAGGGCTTCGGCCTCGCCGCACTCGGCACGGTGCTCGGCGTCGTCAAGACCGGCTACGACCTGGGCGCGGCCTCGGCGCCGCTCGCCGCCGCATGGGTCCACGACCGCACCGGCAGCTACCGCTGGGTCTTCCTCGCGAACGGGCTCTGCGCCTGGGCCGCGGTGGCCTGCGGGACCGTCCTGCGGTCGCGGCTGCGGGAGAGGCTCCCCGCGGGGGCCGTGCCGGGGGGCGCGAATCGGGGTTGAGCGGGCTCGACCGGCGGTGGTACGCATCGGGACGTGAGACGGACCGTTCGCATCGCCCTCCTGGCCCTCGTGCTCGCCTGGTCGGCCCCGGCTCTCGCCGTCGTCACCTGCGGCGGCACGAAGCCGTGCTCCTGCGGCGCGACCGTGGTCGAGAACGTGAAGCTCGACGCGGACGTCGGACCCTGCACGGGGGGCGGGCTCAAGCTCATGAGCGGGGTCACCCTCGACTGCCAGGGGCACCGGATCTCGGGCACGCCCAGCCGGGACGGGATCACCGCCACCACGGTGGTCGACGTCCGGGTGCGCAATTGCGTCGTCGAGGGATTCCGCAGCGGCGTCCGCATCGTCGGCGGCCGCGACGCCTTCGTGGGCGCCAACGTGTTCCGCGGCAACGTGAAGGCGATCCGCATCGAGGGCGGTGCCGACTCTCCGGTGGTCGACGACAACGTGATCGAGGCCTCGAGGGACACCGGGCTCGCGATGGTGGGCGCGATCGACGCGGTGGTGAGTTCGAACGTCTTCTCGGGCAACGCGAAGATCAACGCCCGCATCGAGCAGGTCACGCGCGGCGAGTTCCTCGCCAACGTGCTCGCCGGTCCGACCAGGGCCGATCTCGACGTCCGCTTCGCGAAGACCGTCGTCTTCCGCGACAACGACGTGCAGACGACCTCGGTCAAGGTTTCGGGCGACTCGACCGAGTTGCGCTTCGTCGACAACGACGTCGCCGCCCCCGACATCGGCTACCGGTTCGAAGTGCGCAAGGATGCGAGCGGCATCCCGCGCGCGCCGCACGGGAACGTGGTCACCAACGGCGCGATCCTGAACGCCCCCCTGTGCTTCCGTTTCTCGGGAGCCCGGGACACGGAGGTCGAGAAGGTGGACGTCCGGACCTGCGCCGCGACGCCCTACATCGAGAAGTCGAGCAACGGCCTGTTGCCCTCGGGCAACACCGTCCGCGTCCAGGTCGTCCGCTGACGGCGGGCGGTCGGTGGCCCTTCTTCGAGCCCTTCTCGCGCTCCTCCTCGCGCTCGCCCCGGCCGGCGTCGCCCGGGCGGAGGGGCCGCTCGTCCTGGCCGCCTCGAGCCTGACCGACGCTCTCCGGGAGGTCGTCGAGAGCTGGCGCGCGGCCGGGGGCGCGGAGGTCGGGCTGTCGTTCGGCGCCTCGGGCGACCTCGCTCGCCAGATCGAGCAGGGCGCCCCGGCCGACCTCTTCTTCTCGGCCGACGAGGCGCAGATGGACCGACTCGCGAAGGCGGGCCTGCTCGACCTGGCGACGCGTCGCGACGTGCTCTCGAACCGCCTCGTCGTCGTCGTGCCGGCCGACTCCAAGGCGGTGGTCGCGTCCGCGGGCGATCTGGCCGGGTTCGAGCGCGTCGCGCTCGCGAACCCCGAGACGGTTCCGGCGGGGATCTACGCCCGCGGGTGGCTCGAGCGGGCGGGCGCCTGGGAGAAGGTCAGCGGGAAGATCGTCCCGGTGCTCGACGTGCGCGCGGCCCTCGCGGCGGTCGCCGACGGGCACGCTCCCGCGGGCGTCGTCTTCGCGACCGACGCCGCCTCGACCGGGCGCGTCCGCGTCGCCTTCGAGGTGCCCCGCGACGAAGCCCCCCCGATCGCGTACCCGCTCGCGGTGCTTCGCGCCGCGCGGCACCCGCGGGCCCGCGACCTGGCCGCGTTCCTCGTCGCGCCCGAGGCGCTCCGCGTCTACGCGCGCCACGGGTTCGTCGTGCTGCCGCGGCGCTGACGTGACGGCCGAGGACTTCCGGCTCGTCGCCTTCACGCTCCGGGTGGCGGCGCTCTCGACGGCGCTCCTGCTGGTGCCCGGCATCGCCTGCGGGTGGGTGCTCGCCCGCTGGCGCGGCCCGGGGCGGGGATTCGTCGAGACGCTGCTCTCGCTGCCCCTCGTGCTGCCGCCGACCGCGGTCGGACTCGCGCTCCTGTGGGCGCTCGGGGCGCGCTCTCCGCTCGGGCGAGCGCTCGCGGCGCGCGGCTTCGAGATCGTCTTCACCTGGAAGGGCGTTCTCGCCGCCACGATGGCGATGTCCTTCCCGCTGATGGTCCGCTCGGCGCGGACCGCCTTCGAGGAGGTCGACCCGCGGCTCGTCGGGATCGCGCGGACGCTGGGCTGCGGGCCGTTCGCCGCCTTCTTCCGGGTCGCGCTGCCGCTCGCCCGGCGCGGGATCCTCTCCGGTACGGTGCTCGCGTTCACCCGCGCGCTCGGCGAGTTCGGCGCGACGGTCATGGTCGCGGGCAACATCCCCGGGCGGACGCAGACGCTCGCGCTCGCGATCTTCGCCGAGAACCAGGCGGGGCGCGACGGGCACGCGGCGGCGCTCGCCGGGCTCGCGGCGGCGCTCGCCTTCGCGGCGCTGCTCGCGGCCGACGTGCTCGCGCGCCGTCGCGGACGGGACGAGCCGTGATCCGGCTCGACGTCGACCTGCCGCTCGGGCGCTTCCCGCTGCGGGTGAAGCTCGACCTTCCCTCGCGCGCGACCGCGGTCATGGGGCCGTCGGGCGCGGGCAAGACCTCGCTGCTGGAGGCGATCGCCGGGTTGCGCCCGGGCGCCCGGGGCCGCATCGAGGTCGACGGCCGGGTGCTGCTCGACTCCGCCGCGGGGGTGTCCCTGCCGCCGGAGCGGCGAGGCGTCGGCTGGGTGCCGCAGGACGCTGGGCTCTTCCCGCACCTCTCGGCGCTCGACAACGTCCGTTTCGGGGCCGGTCGCGCCCGCGCGCGCGTCGACGCGGCGATCGACGCGCTCGGCATCCGCTCGCTGCTCGACCGCATGCCGTCGCGCCTCTCGGGCGGCGAGCGCCAGCGGGTGGCGCTCGCGCGTGCACTCGCCTCGGCGCCGCGGCTCCTGCTGCTCGACGAGCCGCTCGCCGGCCTCGATGCGGCGCTGCGCGACCGCGTGCTGCCCTGGCTGAAGCGCGTCCGCGACGAATGGGACGTGACGATTCTCCACGTGACCCACCACCTCGGCGAGGCGATCGCGCTCGACGACGAGCTCGTGCTGTTGCGCGAGGGACGGGTCGAGGACCGCGGCGCGCCGATCGAGCTCGCGGTGCGGCCGGGGGCCGCGCGGGCGAGCACGACCGGGCTGGAGAACCTGCGCCGCGGCCGCGTCGCCTCGCACGACGCGTCGGGCGGGATCACCCTCGTCGAGCTTCCCGGCGAGCCCATGCTCGCGATCCCGCTCGCCGCCGATCTTCCGGTCGGCTCGGAGGCGACCGTCGCGGTGCGCGCGGAGGATCTCCTGGTCGTGGTCGGAGAGGCGCCGGGACTCTCGGCACGAAACCTCCTCCCCGCCCG
>JAFMJW010000338.1 GCA_017853315.1 Alphaproteobacteria bacterium | reverse complement strand
TCGCGGGGAGCGCCCAGGTCGAGTCGAAGGAGGTCCGGGACGATGGCGAATCCAGGCAAGCCGAGGACGGTCCTCGCGGCGGTCGACTTCTCCGACACCGGGGACGGCGCGGCGCGCTGGGCGGCCGAGATCGCCGCCACCCACGGCGCGGGGCTCGTGCTCTTCCACGCGCTCGCGCCGACGATGCCGGCCGACCCGGCGCCGGAGTTCCTGCCGCTGCCCGCCCGTTTCTACGACGACCTCTCGGACGCGGCGCGGGCCCACCTGGCGCGTCTCGCCGGCGAGCTCGGGACGCGCGTCCCGCGGATCGAGACGGCCACCGAGATCGGCCCCGCGGCGGCGACGGTCGTCACCGCCGCCCGGCGTTTCGCCGCCGACCTGGTCGTCGCGGGCACGCGGGGGCTCACCGGCTGGAAGAAGATGCTGCTCGGGAGCACCGCGGCCCAGGTCGTGCGCGGCGCCGACTGCCCGGTGCTGGTCGTGCATCCCGAGGACGCGGCGAAGCCGCGTCGTCCTCGCACCGTCGTCGTCCCGACCGACTTCTCGCAGGACGCGACGCTCGCCGTCGACGCCGCGATCCGACTGCTCGGGCGCGGCCGCGACGAGCGGATCGTGCTCGTGCACGCCTTCCACGTCCCGATCGAGTTCGTGGCGCCGCTTCCCGCACCGGTGCTCGTCGAGGACCGGGCCCAGGCCCACACGGCGGCGCGCATCGAGGCGGAGAAGATCGCGGGCCGGATCCGCGAGGCCGGCCTCGGCGTCGAGACCCGCATCGTGGAGGGCTACCCGCCCGAGGAGATCGTGCGCGCCGCCGAAGAGACGGGCGCCGACCTGGTGGCGATGGGCACCCACGGCCGCTCCGGGCTGAAGCGGCTCGTGCTCGGCAGCACGGCGGAGCGCGTGCTGCCCGCGGCCCCCTGCCCCGTGCTCACCGTGCACCGGTAGGTCGTGTCGCTCAGACTTCGTCGATCATGTCGAGGAGCCGAAGGACGCCGTAGATGAAACCGCCGAAGATCACGAGGCCGATCATCATCATCACGTAGGCTTCCACCGGGCTCCTCCTCTCGTCGCCCCCGAACGGAAGACCTCGGGGCGGACCCGCATCCCTTGCGGGATCGCCGCAGGAGACGCAAGAGGGCAGCGCACCGCGGCTCGTCGACGTCGCCTCCTCAGGCGGGACGCGGCGCCTTCGACGCCTCGAGCCAAAGTCGCTTCAGGTCCTTCGGCAGCTGGCTGTAGACGTCCCAGGCCTCTCCCTCGGTGCCGCTCGGACTGCCGAGCGCGTGCTGCAGGACCACGAATACGGCGCGCACCCCCCGATCGGCCTCCGCCTCGTCGGGAAGCCCTGCGAACGCGCGCACGCGGCCGACGAACTCGTCGCGGTGGATCCGCTCGACCCCGCGGCCCGGGCGGTCGTTGTCCGTCCAGAGACTGCGCAATCCATGCGGCAACTGCGAGGCGACGTCGGCCGCCTCGTGGGGCGTCAGCCGGTCGCGCAGGACCTGGAACACCGCGAGGGTCACGGCCTCGGCCCTCGGCTCGTCGCAGCGCAGGCGGTCTCCGACCGACCGGATGAAGGTCCTGGCATCCATGTTCAGCCCTCCGTGTCGGGCGGGTTCACGCCCTGGCGCGACGATGCGCCCCGCGCGCGCCCGTCGCAATTCCCCCCCCGGGTCCGCCGACGCTTCCGCGCCCGCGTCCCCGGACCGAATCCCGCGCCCCGGGGCACCCGCCTAGGAATCTTCATGGCAGTGCGGTAGGGAGCGGCGGCGCCGTCGTGCGCCCCGGGAGGACGTGCCCGGGGCCGGTCACGACGACCAAAGGAGGGCCAGGAGATGCGAGGTGTTCTTGCGATCGTGATCGCTCTTTCCGCAGCCGGCTGTGCGACCACGCACAGTGCCGTGAACACGGTCGGCGGCACGACGACCGCCGCGGTCGGCGCCGCGGCCGGGGCCAAGCCGCCGCTCCCCTCGAAGGGTACGCCGGAGTACCTGCAGGTCGGCCGCGACCGGTACATGCAGTACTGCGCGACCTGCCACGGTCCGACCGGCACGGGCGACGGAGTGGCGTCGAGCACCTTCAACAAGCACCCCGTCGACCTGACGCTGCTCTCGCGCCAGAACGGGGGCCGCTTCCCGACCACGAAGGTGCTCTCGATCGTGAAGGGCGACACGCCGATCGCCGCCCACGGCAAGCGGGAGATGCCGGTCTGGGGCGAGATCCTCGGCCATCCGCTCGACGACTCGATGTACCAGAAGGACGCCTCCGACCTGAAGATCCTCTCGATCACGGCGTACCTCGAGTCGATCCAGAAGTGACCGGCCGCGGGCGCCGCAGGGTCGACGACTCCCGCGGCGCCCGCTCCTCGATGCTGTCGAGGCGGCGATGACGCGGACCGGCGGTGGGCCCACCGAAGCCGCCACGCCCGGCACCGGGGCTGCGCCGGCGAGGATCTCGCGGGTCCCGGAGGTCTGCCTCGCGATCTTCGCGACCGCGTGGACCGCGCTCGCGATCGCACCCCGCTACCGAGCGGACTGGCTGCTCGAGAACCTCCCGGTATTCCTCGCGGTGCCCGCGCTGGTCCTCGGCCACCGGCGGTTCCGCTTCTCCGACCGCGCCTGCATCCAGGGCACGATCTTCCTCCTCCTGCACGCGATCGGCAGCCACTACACCTACTCCGAGGTGCCGATCGACGCGTGGCTGGGGCGAGCCGCCGGCTTCGGCCGCAACCACTACGACCGCGTGGTGCACTTCCTCTACGGCGTGCTGCTGCTGCGCCCGGTTCGCGAGCTCTCCTTTCGCGGGCGCGAGCCCGGGTGCTTCGCGACCCTCGCGCTTTCCGTCGCGGCGGTGCTCGCCGGCGGAGCGCTCTACGAGATCGTCGAGTGGGCCGTCGCGGCGATCGCCGACCCGGAGGCCGGCACCGCGTTCCTCGGCACGCAGGGCGACGAGTGGGACGCCCAGAAGGACATGGCGCTCGCTGGGCTCGGAGCGGTGATCGCCGCCCTCGTCGAGTTGGTCGTCGATCCGCCACCGGCCCCGGAGGCGCGGCTCGCAGACGGCGACGGCCGGAGCGGCCGCGGGGCGACGTGAGCGCGGACGCCGCCGTCGACGAGGTGCTGCAGGCGCTCGCCGACCCCGCCTTCCACCCCGACCGCCCCGCGTCGGTCGTGCACGTGCAGACGCACGTCTCGCACGTCTTCGTCGCCGACCGCTTCACGTGGAAGATGAAGAAGGCGGTGCGCTTCTCCTTCGCCGACTTCTCGACCCTCGACCTCCGGCGCGCCTGCTGCGAGGACGAGGTCCGCCTGAACCGCCGCCTCTG